>NZ_JAIDKI010000075.1 GCF_029051885.1 Muribaculum sp. | reverse complement strand
TCCTTCGTCACATGTCGAAAATCGTCTCAAGCTATACGACCCTGGCGGCAACATTTATTATTAAACAAGCTCTTAGAGCTTGTTTGTTGGGATAAATACAAAGTTACTGTTTTTCGCCTAATTTCCAAGAGCGGCAAATACAGTCAAGCACTCTTCTGTCAGAAGTTATCGAAAATGACCATATAAGAGGCAGAGAAAGTTTCTCCCGGAGCAATTTTGTTTACATAGTCGCGGTCGGAAAAATCGCCGGAGAATCCTACTCGGTCACATCTGCCCCACCACGGCTCGATACATACGAAAGGAGCCTTGGCCGATGGAGACCATAGGCCGACAAGAGGCGCCTGAAACAGTACCGAAATATATGGTGCACGGTTCTTGTCAAGCATCGACACTCTGTGTACCTGATGGTCGCCCAACACTATGGCATCGTTGCAGAATGTGTCGTTCACTACCGGAAGCATTGCGTCATCGTCAAGTACGACAGTCTCGGTAGCGCTCCCTACACATCCTTTCTCTTCAATCACCTGCTTCTCGAGCGTACGGCTGTCAAAACTAAAATAGCCATGTACATCGTCAGCGGCATTGAAGTCGGGATAGTTGAAAGCAGGATGCGCTCCTATCTGGAAACACATCTCCTTGTCGTCGAGGTTTATGACGCGCCACATAACGGTAAGCCTCGCTTCCTGCAGGCGGTATCCAATCTCCAGACGGAAACGACGGGGATACAGCGCCAGGGTGCTGTCATCGGATTCGAGCGAAAACCAAGCCTCATCGTCAGGAGTATCGGTCATGATTTCAAACTCTCTGTCGCGTGCGAATCCATGCTGACCAAGCCTGAACTCATTGCCGTCCATACGGTAGCATCCGTCCCATACCGACCCTACTATCGGGAAAAGCACAGGAGAGCGGCGCCCCCAGAATGCCTTGTCGCCATGCCAAAGATACTGCCAGCCGGTACGGTTGTTTGCTATTTCCTGTAGCTCGGCGCCGAATGTATCGATTGTCACCGTAAGCAGGTCGTTGGATAAAGTCTGTTTCATCTATGTATCGAATATTACGTTTTCGCAAATATAACTAATTTCCACCGAAATCTATGCCTCTTGCCAACGGTAAAGTCTGTCGGACGGGCGTACCTTTGCCGGAACCGGAATGGAGAAGCTATCACCCTTGACGGCCTTTTCTACCGGCTTGAGGTTGACTCTTATCTCCTCTACCTTGATAATCATGGCCCCGGTAGTCGGACCGGTAATGACAATCTCGTCGCCTACATGCAGCTCGCCGGCCTCCATCAGAAACTCGGCAACACCCAGTTTGGAGAAATAACGTATCCCCTTGGCCGCATATATCTTTGTGCGTGTGGCCGAGGAGCCATACTTCGATGACCACTCGCCAAGACGCTGTCCGAGGTAATAGCCATTCCAGAATCCGCGGTTGAAGATGCGTCCGAGACGCTCGTCCCATCCGGCCACAAGTTCGTCGGAGTAGGTTCCGTCGGCTATCGCTCTCAAAGCCTCATCGTAACATTCTACAGCAATCTTCACATACTCAGGGCCACGAGCGCGCCCCTCTATCTTGAACACACTTACTCCGGCATCAATCATCTTGTTGAGGAAGTGGATTGTCTTCAAGTCCTTAGGCGACATTATGTACTTGTTGTCGACCTCGAGTTCGTCGCCGGTCTCCCGGTCGCGCACCGTATATCCACGACGGCATATCTGGGTGCATGCACCACGATTGGCACTTGAGTTCATTTCATGAAGGCTCAGATAGCACTTGCCGCTGACGGCCATGCAGAGGGCTCCGTGGCAGAACATCTCAATCTTCACCAATTCGCCCTTGGGTCCACGGATATCATCGTCAACAATCGCCTTGTGTATTGCCGCTACCTGCTCCATATTCAGTTCGCGCGCAAGCACCACTACATCGGCCCACTGTGAATAGAAGCGTACAGCCTCGATGTTTGATATATTGCACTGTGTGGAGATATGCACCTCGACACCAACTGAGCGCGCATAGACTATAGCCGCTATATCGCTTGCTATAATCGCTGTAATCCCGGCGTCGCGCGCGGCGTCGATTACCTCATGACAACGCTCTATGTCAGAGTCATATATTATAGTATTGACTGTAAGATAAGTCTTTACGCCATGCTCTGCACAGAGTGCGGCAATAGAGCGCAAATCGTCAAGAGTAAAGTTTATTGAAGAGCGCGAACGCATGTTGAGTCCGGCTATGCCGAAATACACGGCATCGGCACCGGCGTCAATTGCGGCATGCAGCGACTCGTAACTCCCCACAGGAGCCATTATTTCAAAATCCTTGCGATTCATGATGATGATTATTTCTTCATTGATACCAGTTGTTTGACCACCATATCGTAGCCTTCCGAGAAATATGGACGCAGAAACTCGGCCTCGCGGCATACCTCCCCTCTCCAGACCACTATATCGAGGTCGATAGGCACTATGCCGCTTGTCTTGTCGGACGGGACTCTCCCACAACGGCGCTCATAAAGTTTCAGTGAGGCGTTGACATCGTCAAAACCGACATGCGGAGCTATACCGACAGCGGCTACGGCATTGAGATACTCAGGAAATCTGCCGCTCCACTCGGGTGTGGAGTAAACGGGCGAGAAGACAGCCGGATAAAATGTGCGGCCAAGCCAGCCGATTGCCTCGGCTACCTTTTCAGCACGGTCGGGACTATTGGAGCCAACGCCCACTATACACATAGTATCGGGAAGGTCAACTCTCATGCCTGCGGCAGTTGCGAAACGTCTTTCATAGTAAGGGCAATGCGTCCGCGCATATAATCCACATCCATGACGCGCACCCGTACTTTCTGATTCATCTGCACCACCTCAAGAGGCGACGACACAAAGCGGTCGGCAAGCTGCGAAATGTGTATGAGTCCATTCTCGTGAATACCCAAATCGACAAAACAGCCGAAAGCGGTTATATTGTTGACCACACCCTGCAGCTCCATGCCGGCATGCAGGTCGCGGATATCATGGATACCTGTATCAAACTCGACCGGCTCCTCATCTACGGCACGAGGGTCACGTCCCGGCTTCTCAAGCTCGAGCACGATGTCGGTAAGGGTCGGAAGTCCGACATCCTTGGTCACATATGGCGACAAATCCAGGCTCTGGAGTGTCTTGGGGTCCTTTACAAGAGCGTCGACCGTAGTGCCACGGTCGGAAGCTATAGCCTCGACAAGGTCGTAGCGCTCGGGGTGCACCCCTGTATTGTCAAGTATATTGTGTGCGCCCGGAATACGTAGGAATCCGGCACACTGCTGAAATGCTTTCTCCCCCATGCGCGACACATTGAGCAACTCACGGCGTGATGTAAAATCACCGTTCTCCGCACGATAGCTCACAATATTTGCAGCCAGTGTCGGACCGATACCGCTGACGTAGCTCAGCAACTCGCGTGAAGCGGTGTTGACATTGACGCCGACAGCGTTCACACAGCTGCCTACTGTAAAGTCGAGCGCGTCGCGCAACTTTGTCTGATCCACATCATGCTGGTACTGCCCTACTCCTATATGTTTCGGTTCAATCTTCACCAGCTCGGCCATAGGGTCAATCAGACGGCGGCCAAGAGATATGGCGCCGCGGTCGAGGTCCTTAAGGTCGGGGAATTCGCGCACCCCCACTTCGGAAGTTGAGTAAATCGACGCCCCGCTCTCGTTTACTATATAAATACGCACAGGGCGCGGATAACGCAACTGGTTCAGGAAATTTTCAGTCTCGCGCGATGCAGTGCCGTTGCCGAGAGCAATGACATCGACTTCAAAACGGTCGATAATCGAGCAAACCTTAAATGCCGCTCCATGAAAATCATTGACCGGGGCATTCGGAAATATCTGGTCGGTATACAGCACATTGCCCTGGGAATCGAGAGCGGCAATCTTACATCCGTTCTTAAAGCCGGGGTCTACAGCAAGCACCCTTTTACCAACAAGCGGCGAGGCCATCAGCACCTGACGTACATTGTCGGCGAATATCGCGATTGCACTATCGTCGGCCTTACCCTTGGCGGCATTCATAATCTCAGTCTCAATCGAGGGCTTTATCAGTCGGCGGTATGAGTCGCGGACAGTAGAACGGATTACGGCAGCCACTTCGTCAGAGGCTGTCGAGCGCAGGAACATACGTGTAAGACGCTCGATCATCTCATCGTCGTCAATCGATACGTTCACCTTCAATATACCCTCTTTCTGTCCGCGGAGCACAGCAAGCAGGCGGTGTGATGTGCACATACGCAGCGGAGAGGTATAATCGAAATAATTCTCGTAGGTACGACCATCTTCTTCCTTACCGGATATCACCTTTGAGGTAATCACAGCATTGCGCATATAGCGGGCACGCACAATCGAGCGCGCTTTCTCACTATCGCTTATCCACTCGGCTATGATATCAGAAGCACCGTCTACAGCAGCTGCGGCATCGGCCACATCTCCTTTGACGAATTTTTTCACAGCCTTGTCGAGCGAATCAAGATTCTGCGACATAATCATACGTGCCAGAGGCTCAAGGCCTTTTTCGGCTGCAATCATAGCCCGAGTGCGCCGTTTGGGGCGGAAAGGCATGTAAATATCTTCGAGAGTGGAGGCTTCACGAGTCTCCTCAATGCGTTTGCGTAAATCGTCAGTAAGTTTTCCCTGTTCCTCCATTGAGGCCAATATCGCTTCCTTACGCTTTTCGAGAGCTTCGAGAGAGCGGTAACGGCGCTCGATATTGTGTATAGCGTTTTCATCAAGCGCCCCGGTAGCTTCTTTGCGGTAACGGCTGATAAAAGGTATGGTAGCTCCGTCTTCGAGCAATTTTACGGTGGCATTGACCGATTTGCGCGGGATGCTCAGTTCCTCGGCAATGATAGATACAAACTCGCTGTTCATCGATTATGTAAGAGTCTGAGAATAAGATGCTATATTGTTATTTTATTATTGTCTGCGATTGTGAGGCCGACTCTGCCGGGCAGCGTCGTAAAGTTATGAGGGTAATTTCAGGAGTGGCTCCGATACGCATCGGAAGAGCCACGGCACCCACTCCGATGTTGACATACAGCATATGGCTTCCATCGGAATCGGAATATAAACCGCCCCATGTAGGATAGCGATATTTTGCAGGCGACCACCCGGCCACTTCAATCTGCATGGCATGGGTATGGCCGGAAAGCGACAGCGGAATCTCAACCGAGTCATGCGAGGCCACCTCTTCCACCCAGTGAGCCGGATTGTGGGTAAGCAATATCTTGAATGTCGAATCGCCAAGAGCCGGATATGCTTTTCCGAGATTACCGTATACGCTAAAGGGCGGGTCCCCCCAGTTTTCCACACCTACCACAGCTATCGAATCGCCGCCACGCTTCAGTATCTCTGAAGAGTTAAGCAACAGATTCCAACCCATATCGGCCTGCAATGCATGCATCCGGCTGAGGTTATCGGCTTTGGCTTCGGCTGACGGCCATTCGCTGTAATCGCCATAATCATGATTGCCAAGTATGGATATAACGCCGTGGGGAGCAGAGAGCCGGCTCAAAGTGGTGACAAAAGGTGGCAGCTCATCGGTACGGCGGTTTACTATATCACCGGTAAAGAATATCACGTCAGGATTCAGACTGTTGATTGTGTTGACGACGTCTGACACAAATGTAGTGTCAGAACCATAGGTACCGACATGAAAATCAGAGAACTGTACCATACGGTATCCGTCGAAAGCCTCCGGAAGCCCGTCAAAACACAGAGTGACTTCTTTTATCTGGCAACTTGTGCGATTTACCAAAGCTCCCCACCACATTACAACAAATGTGACAGCAGCAGCAACGGCACCTGTGAGCAGCAATGGACGTGATATATGCCTCTTCCACAGCATCGGCGCCATAGCCGCCAGGCTTACAAGCGCAAATACCAGCTTAGGTACATAGATAGTGAAATAGCTGTAGAGCATCCACATGTCGGCCAACAGCAACGCATCTCCTCCACGCCTTCGCGGAAGAGCTACAATCACCACAGCGTAAAGTATCAGCAGCAACGACGTGACCGCATATGCCTTTGTGACATTACGGTTGCGCAACACACGACGCAACACACTCCATATATATCCGTCGACCAAAAGGTTGAAAGCGATAAGAATTATCATCGGTAATATAGGGAGTCGCATCGTGGAATAACAATATGATAGTTAGACGGAGAGAATCGTTTCAGTATAGCCGAGACAAAGAAGCATTATATAGTGGCAGATTCTGAATCGAGACACACATCGTTGGCGATAATACTGTTCTTCAACGGATTGGCATACATAGTAAGCATCATCTCATAAAGGAACTGGGTATCAGCCTCCGACAAATCGGGGATATCTACTTTCAATATCTGGGCATGCAGATAATTATTGAAATCGACAACTTCCTCCCGGGTATATCGGTCGGACCACTTGTCGGTGTTGTACAGTTGGTCGAACGCTATATAGTTGATGGGGAAGATTTTGTAGCCTGAATGTATGTCACAGTCGATTATACGGCATACATCGCGGGCTACGGCAGTCTTGTCGAGCGAGCGGTCCATGCGCGACAATTCGTCATTCACAGGATTGCCCACTTCGAAATGCACACGTCCCTTCGGCTGGAGCAGTCCGGTCTCCATGGCGAAAAGGTCGTCGCGCTGAGTCTTTTTGAAGTCAGGGTCATTGCGACGGAGCAGAAACTCGCGTGCTTTCAGATAGTCATTGGGGTCATATTCATAAGAGATACTTACAGGCAACAGGTTTATTTCCTCAAGATTGCCTACAAAGTCATTGTTGCCGGCCAGACCGAGCATTTTAATCAGACTGTCCTGAGCCATGTCGCTCGAATCCTTGCTGCGTCCTTGCCGCTCGGCAATCCATACCGACTGATTTTTGCCGGTAATGGCATAATGTATATATGCCGACAGCTGCTGTGCGGCCTCAAGGGCTTTTACTCGCGGAAGGTCACGCTTCACGATAAAACTCTTGTTCAGGCGCACGAGGTCGTTGATCCATGCATATATAAGCAGGTTGTCGCCTATAGCTACCTCGGTAGTAGGATAGCCGGCGCGCAGGAAACAGAGATTAAGAAACGATGTATCCAGTACGATATCCCTGTGATTGGTTATAAATGTATAGGCCTTTGACTTGTCGATTTTGTCAAGCCCTGATATTGTGATTCCTGAGGTTGTCTTGGATGCGAGCATCTCAAGGAATGGCCACATGATTTTGCGTTGGAAAGTAGTCTTGTCCTTTACTTCAAGCAATCCATTGCAGAAATCATTGAAATCAATTTTAGGGAGCACCCACTTCACAGCATGCTCAAATCCGGGCTCCTTAACCAGCCCGGCCATTTTTTCATGGAATATATCGTCGGAGTACGGTGCAATTTCGTCAAACTGCCTGGTATCCATTGTCAATTCATCTGCCATAATCTTAGTCTACTGAAAAGTTATGATTATCAAAGGTAGCAAATATCACTTATTATCCTTATATAAGTTCTTATATATTAACTACATTTAGCAATTTACACACTTAATCCGCCGGCATAATCGGCCCAACGTTTTATCAGTGCCTCCATATCGGCAGGCAGCGGAGCCGAAAAAAACATCTCTTGTCCGGTGCGCGGATGTACGAATCCGAGAGTACGCGCATGCAGGGCCTGCCTTGGACATACCTCACGGCAATGCGCCACAAACTGACGGTAGCTGCCGCTTCCGACACCCCGCAACACTGCATCGCCTCCATATCGCGCATCATTGAACAGCGGATGTCCGATATGCTTCATATGCACACGTATCTGATGGGTGCGGCCCGTCTCGAGGACACACTTCACCACACTCACATAGGCCAGAGTCTGTTGGGTATAATAATGCGTCACTGCATGCTTGCCCTGGTCGCCATCGGGAAATACCGCCATCTGCAGACGGTCTTTCGGATTGCGTCCTATATTACCCTCGATACGTCCGTCAGCCGGATCGGGAGCACCCCATACCACGGCCACATACTCGCGCTTGGTAGTCTTCTCAAAAAACTGGCGCCCGAGAGCGGTCTTGGCGTCAGGGGTCTTGGCAACTACGAGCAAACCTGACGTATCCTTGTCGATACGGTGTACAAGCCCCATGCGCGGGTCGTTGACATCATAATCAGGAGTATTGCGGAAATGCCATGCAAGCGCGTTGACAAGAGTGCCGTGGTAATTGCCGTGACCGGGGTGTACGACGAGTCCGGCAGGCTTGTTCACCACCAGCAGGTCGTCATCCTCATAGACAATATCAAGCGGAATATCTTCGGCTATAATCTCAAACTCGTAGCGGGGACGGTCCATGACCACCTGTACCACATCCAGAGACTTTACCCTGTAGTTGCTCTTTACCGGCTTGCCGTTGACAAGAATACATCCGGCTTCGGCTGCCTGCTGCACACGGTTGCGGGACGATTTCTGCAGACGGGCCACCAGAAATTTATCGACACGCAACAATTCCTGACCTTTGTCAGCAACAAAACGGAAATGTTCGTAAAGCTCGCCGCCGTCGTCATCCCCGTCTACGGCAGAATCTTCCCGGACTACATCGTCGGGGACATAGTCGGCAATAGTCTTGTCTATATCTTCTGTAGAAATCATAGGGATAATTTATGGATACACATCCATTGAGTCGATTAGCAGATTGAAGGCAATATCAGAAACATCCTCGGTAATACCTATTCGAGATTCAGCACAGTCGCCTCGTGGTCACTCTCTATAGCCTCGAGCGTGTCGATACTGTCAACATCAAGGCTGAGTCCCTCTCCGACTTCGATAGTTATTGTGGCGGAAGTAGGAACTCTCGCACCAGGCTGTACAGATACACCGTTGAATTTTACACCAAGCACAAGGTCCTTGTACTCGCTCGGCACGAGCACCTCGCGTATATTGCGGATACCGGCGCCCTCAAGTGTGGAACGAGCCTGGCGCAGTGACATATCCGTAACTGCCGGCAATGATATCATTTTGGGAGAAAAGGCCGTAACAGTAAGATACACCGTACGGTGAGGTTTCACTTTAGTGCGAGCTCTCGGCGACTGCTCGAGCACAGTGCCCGGAGCGGTAGTCATATCATATATCGAGTCGGAAAGTTCAGGCTTAAGCCCGACACTCTCAAGAGCCTTTACGGCCTGGTCGTACGACAGGCCCTTCATATCCGGCACTACCTCATACGAGCCATGATCGGTCCATATATCAAGACTAATCAGCGCCATCCATATGACACCGAAGCCGACAAGCATTATCAGCAGGAAATTAAACAATATCGGGTGGCGCTTCATGAAGCTCATGCTCCGGCGCAGGGTATTTGGTTTCTGTGATTCTTCCACTGGGAGGGGATTTTCGTCCTGGAGAGTGTATGCGCAGAGAGAAATTCCCCGCGCTGGGATGAGAATTTGGGTGCAAATTTACGCAAAAACTCCCTTTAATCCTTATTTTAAAGTTAAAATTCCGTAATTCAGGCCTCCAAAGGCGCTTCCCGGTAGCCGGATTCTGCAAAAAGGCGTTTGTCGTCTTCCACAGTGTTGCCTACCGTCGTGAGCATGTCGCCCATCAACACACCGTTTACGCCGCCAAGCAGCATACGCCGCATAGTGTCGTGGCTGAGGCGCATTCGCCCACCGGCAAAACGCAGTATGCACCGCGGAGCAATCATGCGGAACAACGCAGCCGTGCGCACTATCTCTTCTTCGGAAATCAGAGGTGTCGACTCCAGCGGAGTGCCGGGAATCGGATTCAATATATTAATAGGTATAGATACGGCTCCGGCATCGCGGGCCTCGGCGGCAAGTTCGAGACGCTGACGCATGGTCTCTCCCATGCCTATTATCCCGCCACAGCACACCTCCATACCCACACTGCGGGCCAATGCGATTGTGCGCAGTTTGTCAGCATGTGTGTGGGTGGTGCATAGCGAGGGGAAATATGACGCTGATGTCTCAAGATTACAGTGGTAGCGCTTTACACCCGCCTCTTTCAGGCGGCGAAGCTCGTCAAGCCCCAGCAATCCCATCGAGGCACACAGATAGAGCGGCGTCTCGGCCCCTATCCTGCGGTATATACGGCAGAAGTTCTCGATATCGGCCGGAGCAACCTTGCGCCCCGATGTCACAAGCGAAAAGCGTCGTATGCCATGCATAGTATTCATGCGTGCGGCATCAAGGGCCTGCTCCTCCCGGATAATATCATACTCAGACACTCCCGTGTGATGATGGCGCGACTGGGCACACCATTTACAATCTTCGGAACAACGTCCGGAGCGGGCATTGACTATAGAGCATGTATCTATTTCATCATTATGCCAGCGGCGGCGCACCTTGTCGGCGGCATCCGCCAGTTCATCGGCTGAGTATCTGTCGTTTAGTTCAACAGCCTCATCTACAGTAATTCCATTGCCGTTGTCAAGCACTTCCGACAGTCGGGCAGCTAAAAAATCTGACATATTATGCTGTATAATAATTTCATTAGGCAAATTTACAAATTTCCGATAAAACATGTTGCATAACACATTTAGAATACAGTAAATCCAACATTCAACCGGTGTAATAATTTAAGCACAATGCACCTGCTGCCTGCTTTATCACATAATCACGAAATAAAATCATATTCCAACCATGAAGTGCAACATTCTATTCGCCATGATGCTCATATCGGGCGGCTTATACGCATGCTCGTCCGACGACATACGGGATGCAAATGCCATCGGTGAAATCACAGCCGATATTACCGACATATCAGTACCGTCCGACGGTGGCACATACATAATAAATTTAGGAGTAAAAGGCAAAGGAAACACCTGGAAATCCATAGTGCCATCCGACCCGTGGATGACTATGACGCCAACCGGCGGATACCACAAGAGCGGACATTACCGCCTGTCGGTGGAGGTCTCACCCAATTCCGGCAAAGACAATCGACAAGGTGAGATATGCATATATACCACATCCTCCCATCTTAAGATAAACGTACAACAGTCGGCAACTACGCGCGACGGATGCTGCGGGCTATCGGATAAAGAAGTCTTCTTCTCCGCTACTGAATGTCGCTACCATGACATAACCGTATCACCTTATGAAGATATCGACATGACAACCTCAGGCGCCGAATGGCTACAGATAGCCGGAGTGCCTGAGGGAGGCATGACGGCCAGCAAGGAATTCACAATATCGATAGCTCCCGACGGACCATACCCAACCGGCCGCTCGGCATTAATCTCGTTTGTCGGCAAAGAGTCGGGACAGACATCCATAATCGAAGTAAAACACGCCGGTCATGACTGTCAACCGGCATTCCCTTCGCGATGGTATTACACCAACAGTGAAGCCGCATCCTGCGGATGGTTAATCTCCGGTGCAGCCGAAGCCAATTACGACACCGGCTCACAACGGTCTTTTGTATCGGCGGTAGGTGTCAACAATCTAAAGTTAAACCGTTCAATCTCCACCGCATACAAAAACTCCATTGCAGTGTCGGGACTTTATACCGGCGATTACCTGCTGTTCTCCATACCATCAGGCAAACTTGAGGCAGGCACATCGGTCGATTTCATGCTTACAATATCGTCAGCCGACAACAGTGCCCCCAAATATTGGATCTGCGAGATTTATGATGGAGGCCAATGGAGATGCCCGGATCAAAGCACATTGTCGACAAATGACGACGGCGTAAAATATTCATTTTACACAAAGCATTTCAGTTCATATCAACACACATCATTCACACAGAGTTTCACACTCGACAATACGTTAACCGACGGCATGGTAAGAGTACGTTGCCGAGTAGTAGGCGAACGCAACGGACTCGACGCAAAATTGTCGCCAACCAACAGCGGTGAAATCTATATGCCCTCCCATGAGTTCCATTTCTGCACAGCAACAGCCTATCCTGGTATTGCCCGAAAGGATATAAAAAAAGTGGCGATACTCGGCAACTCATTCACCCATTACTTTGCCTCGGCATTCCTGCTCAAAGAGATTGCCCGTTCGCAGGGACACCAGCTCGACATCAGGATTAACGCGAAAGGCTCACAATACCTAAGCAACCATATGGAATTAGAACTCTCGCGCGACATAACTGACCGCAGCGGCTACGACTACATAATCCTTCAAGAACAGTCGACTCGCTATTCCGACTATGCCAATAATCCGCAGGAAACTACACTGTCCGACTGCAAGGCTCTCACAGCCAGATTCCGCAACGGCTCGCCGACATCGAAAATCATCCTTGAAAACACATGGGCTTTCCCTAAAAGCAACTGGAATAACTTCGGTTCATCGTCGGAATTTGAAAAGCACCTGCTCAACGGCACTCTGGCTATAGCGAAAGCCGATAATAATGTCGACTGGGTATCTCCCATAGGTGTCGCATTCGACAAGGCCGTCGCCGCAGGTATGTCCGATCTGTTCTATACCGACTCAAAACACCCCAACCGCAACGGCGCATATCTCAAATCATGTGTCAACTACCTTGTGATTTTCGGAGAAAAATTTGACAAAAATGTTTCCGACGGTGGCTGCGACCCGACAGTGGCAGCACGCCTGCGTGCATTTGCCGAAGAAACTGTACTCGGGCACGAGTCCGACTATATGATTACCCGTTAATACCTTTAATGATGAAAAGAAAACATTTCCTTATCGCAGCATTGTCTGTAATGGCGGGCTTGTTGGGAACTTCTTGCAGCGACAATATCGACGACAATACACTCCCGGCAACCTTGGAAGCAATCGCCTCGGGCGGCAACCGATTTACCGGAGAGGGTGGAACGCTCGAAATACTGATATACTCCGACGTGGAGTACGAAGTGAAGTGCGATGCCGACTGGATAAGCCGAATCATATCACGATCCACGCCTGTAAACAACCTCGAGCGCTTTGATATCAGGCCATATCCCATCGCAGCCGACATGACTCCACGCACAGCCGACATAACAATATCATACCCCGGCACCGAGCAAATAGTCTACACCATCGAACAGACGCCGGCCGACATTTTCCGATTCAATATCGAAAATGTGTCAGCGACCTACATCCCTTCAGCAGGCGGTACACTTACCATAACCATTAACACAAATCTCGACTACAGCGTAAACACCTCGGATCAGTCATGGATATCACTTATGCCCAACGGTCCATATCATATGCCAGCATTCACGATTGCAGAGAACAAGGATACTGAGGCCCGAAGCGGAAAAATCATATTCTCCACAGCCGAACTGGGAGAAACAACCGTGGAATTCACTCAAGCCCCTTTCATAATGGATAAAGGAATATCAACCCCCGACCAACTCATGGACTTCGCGGCAGCCGTCAATTCAGGAAGCACACTCGAACCATGGCTCAACGATGACCAAGAGGTTGTACTGCTTGCCGATATCGACATGACCGGCAGACAATGGACGCCGGCAGGCAATCTGCGCGGATCGACAATCACCAACGGCGCCACTACACTCGGCAACGACGGTCATGCATTCTGCGGGATATTCAACGGAAACGGCCACACGATACGCAACCTCACCATGTCGACTGATTCTGAGCAATGCTACGGACTGTTCGGCGTACTGTCATCAGCTACCGTGAAGAACCTTGTGATTGACACAAGCTGCACCATGCAGATTGTCAACGAAGGCATGGATGCAGGATCGGCCTACGGGTTTATCGCCGGACTGGCATTCCAATCGACAATCTACAACGTCACCGTTGAGGGTACAGTGCTTGAGTCAGTCATCAATAAAGGAGCCCGGAAAGCAATGGGTACAATTGCGGGGATTGCAGGGTACGCATACTCTTCGACAATCAGCGACTGCCGCTTCTCCGGTATCATACGACAAGTTAAGTCTGATATGTATGACAACTCTCTCGGCTCCGGAGTAGCCGGAATAATCGGATTTTCCAGAGCTACATCATCACAACCGCTCGTAATAGAAAACTGTGTGAACTCGGGCTATATATATGCAGAGGCCAACCGTGTGGCCGGAATTCTCGGCTCTACATCGGGCAACTTCACACTTCGCAACTGTGAGAATTCAGGCATCGTACATGCCGGAGCAGCAGAAGCCGCCAAAGCAGGATGGAACGCGGGATTGCGCGTCGGCGGCATTCTCGGCTTTTCCTCTAACACCAAGGCTTCCAACAAGTGTCTTATCGAGAGTTGCACTAACTCTGGCACTGTAGTCTGCGACGCCGATGCAAAGACTCAGACAGGAGGCATACTCGGTCTTGTCAGAAATCTCACTCTGAATGATGTAAGCAACACCGGATGTGTCATTGCCAACTCAGGAAGTATCGCCGGACTCATATGCGGACAGTTGCAATGTGCCGACAAGCCTACTGTCATTTCTGCCAACGTATCAGGACGCTTCGCACACTCTTACACCGGCAGCGAAAATGGTATCAATCCGCAAAATCCAGTGGAAATCACGGCCGACAACTATTTCATTTATGCTGCCGGCAATATCACAGGCTCCAATTCTGGAATATGGGACACCTCCAATGTCAAGTTCAGATAAAAGCCGGCTTATGTTTCATCACAACAATTTATAAGACGATTGTAAAAGCATGATAAAAAAGAGTTCGAGAATGTTTGGATTTGACTTATGTTAAGATTTAGAGAGGATTTCCGAGAATATTCTGAGATTGAATGAAGGAATTATGGGATTCCATTAATGACTGAATGAAAGCTCGAAACAGACCGGAAATCCTCTCTAAAGACTTCATAAAGTTAAACCCAAACATTCTCTATATTTAAAATGGCAAATCAATGCCATAATATGCATGAGGCTCTTCTACAATATCCAATGATGGAATAAATGCAAAATCAGATATCTTTTTATTCTTGTATAATTCTCTAATACATACGTTATCTAACTCTTTTCTACGTCTAAATGAAAGATTTGAAAACTCCAATTCTTTCTCAATACCAAGAAAACGACGACTACAAAGACTGGCAGCTATGCCAGTTGTGGATGAGCCTGCAAAAGGGTCAAGAATCCAATCGTGTTTATTCGTGCTTGCGAGAATTATACGAGTAAGAAGAGGCAACGGTTTCTGTGTAGGATGTTTTCCGCATGACTTTTCCCATCGACCGATGGCAGGAAGCCGCCACACATCAGTCATTTGCTTGCCATTATTAATGGCCTTCATTAATCTATAATTATATTTATGAGGCACCTTCGGATATTTACGTGCCCATATAATAAATTCCGTAGAGTAGGTAAAGAAACGACATGATATATTTGGAGGTGGATTTGTCTTTGCCCAAGTAATTACATTCAGAATCTTATAACCGAGTTCGGTTAGAATGTTCGCTATTGAAAAGATATTATGATGAGTCCCGGAAATCCAGATTGTCCCATTGTCTTTAAGTTTATCCCTGCATAAATACAACCATTTGCGATTAAATTCCATAATCAATTCGGGAGAGCCACCCTTGTCCCAATCTCCTTTATCTACACATACTACCTTTCCAGCCTGATAGCTTATGCCTCCATTGGAGAGAAAATATGGTGGATCTGCGAAGATCATATCAAACTTAAAATCAAAACGAGGGAGCACATCAAAGCAATCACCATTAATAATGGTGAAGTCTCGATTGTCTGATTTATAGAATGATTTTATCATCACTTAATAGCTGATAAATCCAGATTTGGAATTATTTGTGTATTGGTATAATTTTTCTTGTAGTAGAACGCTCTTCTTCGAGCACGTGTTATTCCACCCTTTCCATCAGGGGCATCCGTTTTATCTTGGTTGTTTGCGCCTTTAGTTTTTGGCTCAAGATAGACTCCCATACTACATGAAAGTTTGTCTGCATCACCGCGCTTGATGTATGATTGAATTTCCTCCCAATCTGTTTTGAAGACTCCGTTTTGTACATCGGAAGGATGATCAAGGAAATAATCAACAATTACATAATCATCTTGTTGTTTAGGTTTGCCATCCACCTTTGCAAGATAAACTACCCAAAATGTTAAATTAATTTTACTTCTAATTTTGGCAGTTTCCCATGTCTCTTTGGCCACCTCACAATAATTAATCATCTGAATTGCAGTTGGTTCTTTCGCCTTGATAGAACCGTCCTTATTCTTTTGTAATGGTAGGATCTTGATCTCACAGCCAATTTGGGGCAAATCGGCTTCATCCCTATTGTTATTTTCTATGCCCAGTAAGTTTTCGACAATTAACCCAGATGCGCCCTTTTTCATCCGGCACTTATCACCAATAAAGAGAGCATCTTTTATCTGTCTTATGGTTTTACCTTTTGCGTTGGTGACAATATTAAAAAGAGGAGTAAGTACCTCTATTACTTTACTGCTAATCATTCTTCAGCATAGATATAAGTTCCTGAATGTTTGTGAGATTATATACGCTGGGAATGTGAGCAAATGCCTCTTCGAGTTTGTTACGGGCAGATTCCCAACCTATGCCATCGGTTATCCAGACGAACTCGAACCCCGGAACAGCATTAATCTTTGGGGCAAGCTCTGAATAAGAACGTGCCACTTCGTTGAGTTTAGAGCCACCTCCGGTATAGAAGTTGGCTTCGATGAGATAAGTCTTTTGAGGTGTGCGGATAACAAAATCAAATCGCTTCTTATCAGCGCCTAAGGCCTTGACAATCTCAGGAAACTCAGTGTAATATACCTCTTGCTCGAATTCAATACCGTTAAGTGTCAGGATATTTGCAACGAGCCCCTCCATTATATGACCTCCACGATTCTTACGTGCATTGGAATCGAGGCCGACCTCCACACCGAAGACATAATCCACAAGATTTTTGATCTGCTTATTCTGGAAGACTTTTGTGAGTCCGGTTTCGTTAAGAAACTCTGTAACCTGTTCCGGGGACTTAAAGTAATCACTGACCAAATGGATATTACCATAAGCATCAATGGATTTCTTCCTATCTTTTGTTCTGACAGCAATAAGCACGTCTAATACAGAGAACACTTTTGAGTTCTCATTCCATAGACGTTTAACCGCAGCAGCCATATCCTCTTGCCCAATAAGATAGTTGAGCTGATTCAGCTTTATAGATATTGCCTCGACATTGGCTGCGACCTTCGGAAAATCCACATAATCCTTGAGGGAGAAATGGGTTTCTTTCAGTGGTTTCATGAAGTCGTTAAATCGGTCTGCCATAACTTATATGTTGAAGAGATTTGCAGGATTACCCTGATAGTTTTCGTAGTTTCTAATTAATAACTCGGTTAGAGTTCCTCGTTTAGAAGCATTGGCATTTATGCATCTTTTAGCATATACCCTTTCTATGAAGAAGTCCTCATATAACTTGTCAAAAAAATCGTCTTCAGCATTACGACCTCTACAATCAGAGTTGCTAAGCATAGCATAACATCCTCCAACTGTAATATCTGCATAAAAATCCTTCAGCCTTATCTGCTCATTATCATCAAACGATTCTTTTACATAGGAATTGAAACTTGATGTTGTATCGAGAGGACGATACGGAGGATCAAAATAAAAAAAAGTGTATTCCTGTATGTGTTCGGCTGTATGAGAATAGTCTCCATTCAATATCTCGACCCTCTGCAAAAGTTCACTGTCTGCAAGAATCAGATCCTCGTCGCAAATTGTCGGATTAGAGTACCTTCCGAAAGGCACATTAAATCCTCCTTTAGAATTTTCCCGATACAAACCATTGAAACAAGTTCGGTTAAGGAAAATCATATATGATGCCTCTTCAACATCTGTCAAATGGTGTTGATTGAATCGGTTTCTAATCTCAAGGTAAAACTCCTTTTGTTTATCATAGTCCCCTAATATCCTAAATTTAGCTTGAAATTCATTTAAGGCATCAATTAGCGAATAAGGTTCATCCCTAATCACTTTATATGTTTTTATAAGATGAGGATTAATATCATTGATTACCGCGCGCTTTATATTAGTGTATTTTTGTAGCATATAAAACAGCATAGCACCCCCACCTACAAACGGCTCAATGTAGGTCACATCATCCTCGCCACGGAATGTATCCGGCAAAAATGAATCAATAGTAGGGAGCAATTGAGTCTTGCCTCCCGCCCATTTCAGAAAGGGCTTAGCCTTTGTTTTTTTCACAGTTTGCACTATCATTTAGTTACAAGCTAATAAACAAAAACTCCGTCAACAGCTATCTGAAGGCTGGCCAAACCTGTAACTACTGCTCTGGAAC
This sequence comes from Muribaculum sp., assembly GCF_029051885.1. GTDB lineage: Bacteria > Bacteroidota > Bacteroidia > Bacteroidales > Muribaculaceae > Muribaculum. The sequence continues at coordinate 17,989 of NZ_JAIDKI010000075.1, read as the reverse complement.
TTAACACATATTGATTTGATGGCATTTATGCATTTTATTATATTGACCATGTTCAGATATTATATGTTAATTATACAAAGATACACAGAATTTCCGACATAACAATCAAATACAAAATAAACGTGTAAGCTATCATACCCAGCCAGTAGTGAATACCACGAGGAGAGAGTTTAATACAGCAAGAGCAGAGCGCTTAAAATGCACCTAATTAAAAATTTACCAAAAGTTTTAGATGGGAAGTTTTGCCGCATCCGGAAATTTTCATACCTTTGCAGTCGTTTTTCCGACACATTATTTAATAATTCACAATCATGAATCATTACGAAACCGTTTTCATTTTAACTCCCGTTTTGTCTGATGCTCAGATGAAGGAAGCGGTAGACAAGGTAAAGGACGTGATCACAAGCGCCAACGGTACCATTGTCAACGAAGAGAACTGGGGCCTGCGCAAGCTCGCCTACCCCATTCAGAAGAAGTCGACCGGCTTCTACACCCTCATCGAGTTCGACGCCGAACCCACTACCATCAAGAAGCTCGAGACACAGTTCCGCCGCGACGAGCGCATGCTCCGCTGGCTCACATTCCGCCTCGACAAGTATGCAGCAGAGTACGCAGCTAAGCGCCGCTCGCTCCGCAGCGCCAAGACCAACGCAACAGAAACCGTAGAAGCAAAGGAGGACTAAACAATGGCACAAGCACAATCAGAAATCCGCTACCTCACTCCCCTGTCGGTAGACGTAAAGAAGAAAAAATATTGCCGTTTCAAACGCAGCGGCATCAAGTATATTGACTACAAGGATCCCGAATTCCTCAAGAAGTTCCTCAACGAGCAGGGCAAACTCCTTCCCCGCCGTATCACAGGTACTTCCCTCAAGTTCCAGCGCCGCGTAGCCCAGGCCGTAAAGCGTGCCCGTCATCTGGCTCTGCTCCCCTACGTTACCGACCTGATGAAATAATCCTCACCCAAGTAGCAATATCACATATGAAAATCATATTAAAAGAAGACATCGCTAACCTTGGATACAAGGATGATGTCGTAGAAGTAAAGAACGGCTACGGCCGCAATTACCTCATCCCCCAGGGAAAGGCTGTCATCGCCACTGAGAGCGCCCTCAAGGTTCTCGCCGAGAACCAGCGCCAGCGCGCCCACAAGCTCGCTCAGATCAAGGCCGACGCCGAAGCTGCTGCCGCAGCTCTCCAGGGCGTAGAGCTCCTCACCATCGCAGCCAAGACCGGTGCCAACGACACCATCTACGGCTCTGTAGGCGCTCTCCAGATTGCCGAAGCCCTCGCTAAGCTCGGACACAACGTTGACCGCAAGATTATCGTTGTAAAAGACGCCGTAAAGACCCTCGGAAAGTACACCTGCACTGTAAAGCTCCACAAGGAAGTAAGTGTAGAGATTCCTTTCGAAGTCGTTGCCGAAACAGCAGAAGCATAACGGAATCCTCCGCATATGATATAAAGGCCATAGCCAGCGCTATGGCCTTTATGCATTTTTTAACACTTCACAGCAATCTCCTCTCCTCAAAATTCGTTACCTTGTGGCCGTCAAACCAAAACACTACAATACCCGCTTCCGAGGATGGCCTGGTACTACATAGTCCTTATTGCAGCATATGCCGGTACAATAGTCAGCCTTATAGCTGTCGTACTCTCTGAAAACCGCAATCCCGTAAAATCTCTCGCATGGATTACGGTGTTGCTGATGGTGCCCGTATTCGGAGTCGTGCTGTACATATTCTTCGGGCGCTCTCTGAAGAACACGCGTATGATTACAAGGCGCAACCGCCGTCGCCTGCGCCGCCAGGAATCATACCCCCCTGTCGACATACAGTCGCTCCCGCTCACTCCGGAAAGCCACCAGCAGATACGCATGGCCCAGACCCTACAGGGTGCGATATATTATCCGGGCAACAAAATAGACATCTTCACCGACGGCCGCACCAAATTCGACTCCCTTCTCGCCGACATCGATGCCGCACGCAGCTACGTGCTGATGGAATACTACATAATCAAAGACGACACCATCGGCACTACCGTAGCCGCCGCCCTGATGCGCAAGGCCCGCGAGGGTGTGAAAGTACGCCTCATCTACGACCATATCGGCTCACTCCATACCCCCAACCGATTCTTCCGTCAGATGCAGGACGCAGGCGTCGAAGTCCACCCATTCTTTAGAGTAACATTCCCACATTTTGCCACACGAGTCAACTGGCGCAACCACCGAAAGCTCGCCGTAATCGACGGGCTGATAGGATATGTAGGCGGCATGAATATCGCCGACCGCTATATCGACGGGCCCGGACAGGGCATCTGGCGCGACACACATCTGCGCGTCGAGGGCCCGGCAGTCGGAGCGCTTCAATACGCAGTGGCGGTCGACTGGTCGTTCATGGGCCAACCGCTCATTCTCGACACCCCGTCGACACGACAGGAACACCACAAAGGAGCAGGCATACAGCTGCTGACATCCGGACCGACAAGCCACTGGAGCAACATCGCCATGCTCTTTCACAAAGCCATAGCCAACGCCCGTCGCAGAGTGTATATACAGACGCCATACTTCCTGCCCACCGACTCACTGCTGAGGGCACTGCAGGCCGCAGCACTTGCAAAAGTCGATGTACGCATAATGATTCCGGCAAAAAGCGATTCCACGATACTTACATACGCGTCATTCTCATACGTGCAGGAATGTCTGCGCTCGGGAGTAAAGGTATACCTCTACAATGCCGGAATGCTTCATGCCAAGACCGTCATTATCGACGACGAATTCACATCAGTCGGATCGGCCAACTTCGACTTCCGCAGCTTCGAGCACAACTTCGAAAGCAACGTCATGGTATATTCCCAGGAAATCAATGCGGAGATGACACGCATATTTTTCGAAGACATAGCCCTGTCAGAGCGTGTCCATCCTGGCACATGGCAAAAACGTCCGAAAGCCCAGAAAGCCAAAGAATCCATGGTAAGGCTCCTGAGTCCTATACTCTGACATATCATTATGTATGAACGTATATACAATGCCACCATCCGTTATTATAATTTTTCTCACTCCACAAGCGCGCTTTTTGCCAACAGAATGTTGCATATCGGAATTTTTATTGTAAATTTGTGGAAATTTGGATTAAATGGCAACCGATTTGCAAGAGAGGCTTGAGCGCGTATCACGTAAGACACTGGGGCTTACCGACCGCTACAACGCACTGCTCAGCGAAAAGAGGGCTGCCGACGCTCGTATCGCGGAACTACAGTCGACTGTCAGAGAGCTACGCCAACAAGTCGAGACTCTTACACGGCAGATTGACTACCTGACGGTAGTGACTACGGCTATACCTTCGCGGTCCGATGTCGAGCGTAGCCGTGCTGTGATATCCAGATTGGTGCGGGAAATCGATAAGTGCATCTCCGACTTATCCGACTGATGCAATGAAAGATAAACTGAATATTACAATAAAAGTGGCCAACCAGCGCCCCCTGCGCATGGCTGTGTCGCTCGGCGAAGAAGAAGAAGAGGTAAGACAAGCCGAATATTTTGTCAACCATGTATGGGCAAAATGGATGGACGATAAGGCCGCCGACCAGTCTGACTCCGATGTGCTCGCAATGACAGCAATCTACTTTGCCCGACTTTACATACAGGAGTATCGCAAGAATGAAGAGGTGGAACGCCACCTCGCCTCCTTTGAGGAAACACTCGACAAAATACTCCTCGACATAAAATAATCAGCCTATCGGCCAAAGAATCATAGCTCCGATATGCACCGCCAGATAAAGGCCAGGGACAACGGCTCATCTGCAATCCGGCAAAAGCCATCCACCCGAAGCCTTATCCTGGAAAGGCTCATCACATTTCCCGGCCAACCCACGAGAGAGTTGACCACATGCCAGCACCACGCTATACACTACCCTGCGGAGACAGTCCGGTCACGGAAACTCCGCATGGCATTGTCTGCGATGGTGCTTGCTGTATTTATATAATTAATTATTTATCTAACACTTAACCATATCATGACCCCACTCGTATTAGGGCTCGTATGCGGAATTGGCGCATTCATAATCGGAATTGCAGTAATGACCGCAATACAGCGTTCCTCAGCTAAAAGCAAAGCGAAAACCATAATAGAGGAAGCCCAGAAAGAAGCCGACATGCTGATGCAGGAGAAGCTGCTCAAAGCTCGCGAAGAAGAACTCCACATAAAAGCCGAAGCCGACAAGGCAGCCAACCAGCGCATGGCAAAGGTACAGCAGAATGAAGCCCGACTGAAACAGCGCGAGATACAGCTCAACCAGCAGCAGGGCGACATCGCACGCAAGCGCAACGAAAACGAGACATTCAAAGCCAACCTCGACGCACAGGCCGCAATGCTCGAAAGCCAGCGCGTAGAACTTGACAAACTCACACGCACCGCACAGGACACTCTCGAACACATCTCAGGACTATCTGCCGAAGAGGCCAAGGAAAAGCTGATTGAATCCCTGCGCGACGAAGCCAAGACTGCGGCACAAAGCTACATCAACGACATAATGGACGATGCAAAGCTCACTGCCAACAAAGAAGCAAAGCGCATAGTCGTGCAGTCAATCCAGCGTGTTGCCACAGAGACTGCTATCGAAAACTCTGTCACAGTATTCCATATCGACTCCGACGAAATAAAAGGACGCATCATCGGTCGAGAAGGACGCAACATCCGCGCGCTTGAAGCCGCCACCGGCATAGAAATCATCGTCGACGACACCCCCGAGGCAATTGTACTCTCCGGATTCGACCCCGTGCGCCGCGAAATAGCACGCCTTGCGCTCCATCAGCTTGTAGCCGACGGACGCATACACCCTGCACGCATCGAAGAAGTAGTGGCAAAAGTGCGCCACCAGATTGAAGAAGAGATAATCGAGACCGGAAAGCGCACAGCCATCGACCTCGGCATACATGGCCTGCATCCCGACCTTATCCGACTTGTCGGAAAGATGAAATACCGCTCAAGCTACGGACAGAACCTCCTGCAGCACTCGCGCGAGACAGCCAACCTCTGTGCCATAATGGCCTCCGAACTCGGACTCAACCCGAAGAAAGCACGTCGCGCAGGCCTGCTGCACGACATAGGCAAAGTGCCCGACGAAGAGCCCGAACTGCCCCATGCTCTCCTTGGCATGAAACTTGCCGAAAAATACAAAGAGAAGCCTGAGATATGCAACGCCATCGGAGCTCACCACGATGAAATCGAGCAACAGTCGCTGCTCGCTCCTATCGTCCAGGTATGCGACGCGATTTCAGGTGCACGTCCCGGTGCACGCCGTGAGATTGTTGAGGCATATATCAAGCGCCTCAACGACCTCGAGCAGCTCGCGCTATCATACCCCGGAGTAATAAAGACCTACGCCATCCAGGCCGGCCGCGAACTCCGTGTGATTGTAGGTGCCGACAAAATCGACGATGCCGAGACCGAAAAGCTCTCCGCCGAAATCGCCAAGCGCATCCAGACCGAAATGACATATCCCGGACAGGTCAAGATTACCGTAATCCGTGAAACCCGTTCGGTAAGTTTTGCAAAATAATGAACACCGAAAACGAAAACATACCCGCAACGCCGCAGGAGGATTACATCCCAACTCCTGTAGCCAATGACGGCGCAGATATTTCGGCTGAGGCAAAGGAGCAATCCCGGGCTGAAGCAGAAGAGACGCATCCGGTACCGGCATATACGCCGGTACCCCGCCGATGCGACTCCTGCCGGAAAGCCCCGCGCGGAAAGCTCCACTGCCACAACTGGCTCGACGACATCCCCGGAGGATACGCCGACTTCGATATCGTTGAGGTACAGTTCAAAAATACCCGCAAAGGATATTACCGAAATACTACCGGACTCGACATCGCAAAGGGCGACCTTGTTGCGGTAGAGGCTTCTCCCGGACACGACATCGGAGAAATCACCCTTACCGGACGCCTCGTAGCGCTACAGATGAAAAAATCCGGTCTGAAGCGTGACGCCGAGATAAAGCGAATATTCCGAAAGGCAAAGCCTTCCGACATTGAAAAATACGAAGAGGCCAAAGCTCGTGAAAACGACACGATGATAAAAGCCCGTAAAATCGCCGAGGATCTCAATCTCAACATGAAAATCGGCGATGTCGAATATCAGGGCGACGGAAACAAGGCTATCTTCTATTACATCGCCGACGAGCGTGTCGATTTCCGCAAACTCATCAAGGTACTCGCCGAGACTTTCAGAGTACGTATCGAGATGAAGCAGATTGGCGCGCGCCAGGAAGCAGGACGCATTGGCGGGATAGGACCATGCGGACGTCCGCTGTGCTGCTCTACATGGATGACCAATTTCGTGAGCGTGGCCACAAGCGCCGCACGCTTTCAGGACATCTCGCTCAACCCTCAGAAGCTGGCCGGACAGTGTGCCAAACTCAAATGCTGCCTCAACTTCGAGGTCGACACATATGTCGAGAGCGTAAGACAGATGCCCTCAAAGGATATCAGACTGGAAACAGCCGACAATACCTATTTCCACTTCAAGACCGACATATTCAAGAGAGAGATTACCTACTCTACCGACAAACAGATGGCCGCCAACCTCGTGACAATCACGGCAAAACGGGCATTCGAGGTAATCGCCCTCAACAAAGCCGGAGAAAAGCCGTTGTCTCTGATTCCGGAAGGCTCCGAAAAGCCTCAGCCGAAGAAAGATTTCGTCGACCTCGTAGGGCAGGACAGCCTCACAAGGTTTGACAAGACCAAGAAGAAGAAAAAGAAGAAACCGCAACCGGCAAAAGACGGACAACAGCAGCCCAAAGCCAAGGAAGGACAACAGCAGCGTCCCCCAAAAGCCAACGACCGCAAAGGCGGCAATCAGCAGCCAAAGGACAAAAACCAGCAGTCCAAGCCTCAACAGCCACAGGATGCTCCTCAAAAGCCGCCTCGCAGCGACAAAGGCAACGACCGGCGCCAGCAACCCAACAAACAGCGCCAGCAGCCTCGTCAGCCAAAGCAGCCCAAACAGCAGCAACCCCAGCAGTCTCAACAGAAACAGGAGTGACACATACAGTCACAGGCTACTGCCGCCAATCGTCAAACATGCTATAAATTATCATGCAACGACATACATGCAAACTCATTGCCATTGCCGCCACAATGCTCATTATGTGGGCTTGTGGCGGCAATGATGTGGCATACTGCGAATTCAGGCAGCTCCCTGCCGACGGATGGGCGTATGGCGACACAATCGGGTTCTCGACAGAGAGCATGACCGACTCTATCGCCAACGGTCACCTCATCGTATCGCTGAGACACACCAACGGATATCCATATTCCAATGTCTGGCTTGAGCTTACCAGGAATGGCAACGACGGAGTGACGACACGCGACACAATCAACTGCGTGCTGGCCGATATCTACGGCCGATGGAAAGGACAGGGGTTCGGAGCGGCCTACCAGTTTTCCGACACACTCCCCACCGCGCTACGCCTGCTCCGGGGCGACTCAATAACCATACGCCACATAATGCGGGCCGACACCATTACCGATATCGAACATTTAGGCATAATGCTCGTTCCTTAAGAATAACGCATTTTACTCCAACCTTCTATGGAATTACATGCTCTCACTCCGGTTGACGAAATCAGCCGCCGAATATCAAAGATACAATCGATGATTGCCGACCGGGCCATCGATGCGATACTGATTACCGACAACACCAACATATACTACACCCTCGGACGAGTCATAAGCGGATGGGTATACATCCCCGCCAAGGGCAATCCGATATACTTTGTACGCCGTCCCGAAGGACTTAAAGGCGATAATGTGCGCTATATCCATAAGCCCGAGCTGATTCCGGCAGAATTGGCCTCTCTAGGATATACATTGCCTGGCACTCTGGGACTTGAACTTGCCGTAACGCCATACCTCACTATCGAGCGACTCAAAGCGGTTTTCCCGGAATGCGCAATTGCCGACGCCTCAAAGATAATGCGCGAGGCCCGTGCTGTAAAGACCGACTTCGAGTTAGTGCAGCTCAGACAATCCGGAGTAAAGCACTCAAGGGTATACAGCCGCATCCCCCACATTTTCCATCCGGGAATGACTGATATCGAGCTTCAGATTGAGATTGAGCGCATATCGCGTCTGGAGGGATGCCTCGGACAGTTCCGCATATCGGGCGATTCAATGGAACTGTTTATGGCCAACGTGCTTGCCGGTAACAATGCCGACAACCCCACTCCCTATGATTTCGCCATGGGAGGTGCCGGCCTTGATCCCTCGCTCCCTGTCGGAGCCGACGGCTCAATAATAAAACCAGGAATGTCGGTAATGGTAGATGCCAACGGCAACTTTACAGGATATATGACCGACATGACACGCGTATTCTCATACGGCGATTTGACCGAAGAGGCCATACGTGCCCACCGGTGTTCGATAGACATATGCCGCCAACTCGAGAAGATGGGTCGCCCGGGGGCCAAGGCCTCCGACATGTATGAAAAGGCTATCGAGATTGTAAAAGCGGCCGGGCTTGAAAGACACTTTATGGGATATACCCAGAAAGCCGGATTCATAGGCCACGGCGTAGGCATCGAAATCAATGAGTTGCCGGTAATCGCGCCGCGCAGCCGCGACATATTGCAGGAGCATAATGTGATCGCCCTCGAACCGAAATTTGTCGTACCCGGAGTGGGCGCGGTAGGTATTGAGAATACATATATCGTAACCTCCGGCGGCCTTGAATGCATAACCGGTTCGCCTGAAGATATCATCAGTCTCGAATAATCCACCCCAGCATTAACAACATCAAGCAATTAGTGAATGAATCTCGCCGATAAGATTAATCAGCCTGTATTTCACCATGTCGGCAATGTTGCCGACTCCTTATCCCGTCCATGCTACGTGGTTGGAGGATACGTACGTGACATATTCCTGCACCGTCATTCCAAAGATATCGACTTCGTTACGGTCGGGAGCGGCATAGAAGTAGCCGAAGCTGTAGCCGCTACTCTCGGCAAAGGTTGCCAGGCCCATGTGTTCCGCAATTTCGGCACCGCGCAGGTAAAACGCCACGACCTCGAACTTGAATTTGTAGGTGCACGCCGTGAATCATACTCCCGCGACAGCCGCAAACCGATTGTCGAGGACGGAACCCTCGACGACGACCTGTCGCGCCGGGATTTTACCATCAATGCAATGGCCATCTGTGTAAATGCATCTGAGTTTGGCCAGCTTATCGACCCGTTCGACGGATTGGCCGATCTTGATGACCAGCTCATCCGCACACCCCTCGACCCGGATGTAACATTCTCCGACGACCCGTTGCGCATGATGCGCGCTATCCGCTTTGCCACACAGCTCGGATTCTCTATTGTGCCTGAGACATTCGATGCAATCACACGCAATGCCGACCGTATAGATATAATATCCAAAGAGCGTATTGCCGACGAGCTGATGAAGATTATGGCGTCGCCAATGCCATCAATTGGATGGGAACTGCTGGCAAAATGCGGTCTGCTCATCCATATTCTCCCCGAGTTAGATGCTATGAGGGGGGTTGAGACTGTCAATGGTCGCGGACACAAGGATAATTTCTACCACACACTACAGGTGGTCGACAACGTAGCTCGCAAATCAAAGAATGTATGGCTGCGTTGGGCGGCATTGTTCCATGATATCGCAAAACCGGTGACAAAACGCTGGGATGCGAAACTCGGTTGGACATTCCACAACCACAACTTCATAGGAGCACGAATGATACCGCGTATATTCCGCGATATGCGCCTCCCTATGAACGAGAAAATGAAATATGTGCAGAAGATGGTTGAACTCCACATGCGTCCGATAGCTTTGGTTGAAGATGTGGTTACCGATTCTGCTGTACGACGCTTGATTTTCGATGCAGCCGACGATATTGATGATCTGATGACTCTCTGCGAGGCTGATATAACCTCGAAAAACGAAGTTAAGGTAAAGCGCTTCCTTGACAACTTTGCCCTCGTGCGCCGGAAAATGACCGAACTCGAAGAGCGCGACCGCATACGCTGTTTTCAGCCTCCGGTTTCCGGAGAGGAAATTATGGAAATCTTCGGTCTGCGCCCTTGCCGTGAGGTAGGTACCATAAAAGAGGCAATAAAGAACGCCATACTCGACGGAGTCATACCAAATGAGCGGGAAGCCGCTCTGGCCCTTATGCACGACGAAGCCCGGCGGCTTGGACTGTCTCCTGTAAGCGACGCAGAATAATCCGTAGCATATCTCAATACCAGGTTATTATATTCTTTTGAGGAATTTTAAACCCGATTTTTCGTAAATTTGTTTTTTCTACAAGACTACTACGGAAATGAAGCATCCGCTACACTATATACTGCCGGCAATCATATCGCTGATTGTATTCTCATCCTGCGAGGAATCTGACGATAACGATGTGCGCGAACAATTAAAAGTATCGCGCACCGTACTTGTATACATGGCCGCCAACAACAATCCGTCACTCCCCCATGATTTAAATTTCAATGCAATGTTAAGCGCCGCTAATAAAGGCGCTCTTGACAATGGAGGCCGCCTGCTCATATTCCGCAAGACATCCTATCCCAAAGTTGAGGCACAGCTGGTTGAGATTACGAAAAATACTGTCGATATACTCAAAACATACCCCTCCGACATCAATAGCGTAGCTCCCGAGGTAATGAAAGAGGTTATTGCCGACATCCATGATATTGCACCCGCGGAAGAATACGGTCTGCTGCTGTGGAGCCATGCGTCAGGATGGAGATCTCCATCTCGCTCCTGGGGACAAGACGTAGGATTCACCGGAGAGGAACGCGAGATGTCAATCCCCGACCTTGCCGATGCCCTGGGCTATCATCAGTTCCGGTTCATCTACATGGACTGTTGCTTCATGGGCAATATCGAGACTCTGTATGAGCTACGCGACGCAGCCGACTATATAATAGCCAGTTCGACCGAGACTCCATATGCAGGAATGGACTATGAGCGCAATATTCCGGAATTTTTTGCCGAAGACATAGACTTCCGTAAACTTGTTGCCAATACCCACGAGGTAGTGGCAGGACAACAGCGCGACGGCGATAACTGCGGCATAGCGATTTCGCTCTATGATATGTCGCGTGTTGAAAACGTAAGCGATGCTGTCAAATCCATCTACGCCGATTATCCGTCCATGCCGTCCGACATATATTCGATTCAGCAGTATGGTTTCATGAGTTGGGACGGATATTTTTATGATCTTTATGATTATATGTCGGCCATATGCGACGATCAGACTATGCTTGCACGGCTCGACATGCAATTACAACAGTTTGTACCCATATCCAAGGCTACCGAAAGAATATGGCAACGCTATCCTCTCGCTGATATCTGTGGAGTGTCGTCGTTCATACCCGGCAGCTCCAACCTACAGACCAGATATCACTACGACGATTTGAAATGGTATCACGACGTCGTAGAGCCATATTTTCGATAACACTTCATAAACACATACACCTATGATTCAGATTGATGAAATATTACAAGGAGCTGAATCGGCCGTTGCTCCTAAAGCCGCCGAAGCTGCCGCCTCCGATTCGATACCATCTATCGAGAAAGAGTTTAAAATGCTCGAAGGCATGTCGTTTGATGAAATTGTCAACCGCTGTGTCAACAGTATTCTCGAGTTTGCGTTTCATCTTGCTATCGCTGTACTTGTATTCTACATCGGACGATTCATCATACGCAAGATTTACCATATCATAGCCTCGATATTTATCCGCCGCAAACTTGACCAAAGTCTGGCCACATTTGTATTGAGTCTGGTAAACATCGCTCTGTACTTCATTCTTGTAATTACTGTAGTCGGAATTCTCGGCCTGGAGACAAGTTCGTTTCTCGCACTGTTTGCCTCAGCCGGTGTCGCCGTCGGCCTTGCTCTAAGCGGCACGTTGCAGAATTTTGCAGGCGGTGTGCTGATACTGTTGCTTAAGCCTTACAAAATCGGCGACTACATTGAAGCGCAAGGATATGCCGGCACAGTAAAAGAGATTCAGATATTCTCTACAATAATCAACACTCCCGACAACAAGCAGATAATAATCCCCAACGGCGGCCTGTCGACAAGCTCGGTCAACAACTATTCAAAAGAGCCATACCGTCGTGTCGACTGGACTGTCTCGATAGCATATGGCGACGATTACGATGTTGCAAAAAAAGGCATTCTTGATATTCTGCTGAGTGATTCTCGTGTGATAAAAAAATATCTTGACGAGAGTGACGACCAGGCTCCCGATGAATCACTGATGGAGCAGGACCTTGAAAACTCCGATTTCGACAGCAAGACCGAGCAGGAAGCAGAAAACCTGGAAGAGAAGACACAGACAAAATCATGGCTGGGACATCTGACGGACAAGAAAAATGTCGGCAATGCCATAAAGCAGCCCATAGAGAATTTCCATAAAGATGCTCTTGCCATGCTACCGAAAATCGACCGGGCTCCATTTATCGCTCTTGGAAATCTCAACACCTCAAGCGTCGACATTACCGTAAGAGCATGGACACGTTCTGAACACTACTGGGGAGTTTTCTTCACTATGAATGAAAGATTCTATAAAGAACTTCCGCCCCTGGGCATCAATTTCCCGTTCCCTCAGCTCGATGTACATATGAACCGTACCGACCAGCCGTCCTAAGACACGATTCATATCAGTCTCGACAATCCTTTTAGAGCATCAGAAGCGATTTACAGACTAAATTGCACGAAAATCTAAATTAACTTAAATACCTCTGCCCATAGCAGCCATTACAAAATAAATGGCTATATTTGCGTTATATACCCGAAATAGGTATATGGCGCTTTTTTCTTATATATTGGCGCTAATTACATCATGGATGCTTTCGCGGCTCTCCTCCAATACCTTGCGCGATGATACGGCATCTCATTCTCCGCAACCTCTCTCACGGCCACATATCAACGTATGGGGCCCTTGCAATGCAAAAAATAAAAACAACATAAATGATAAGTAAATGGATTTACTTACCCCTTACAGCCGACAAACAAAAACCAGAGACGGAATTGGCGTCAAGATACGCCGATTGCCCGCCTGTTAGCGAGCTACTGGTACAGCGTGGCATATCCACAGTCGAGGAGGCGGAAAAATTTTTCCACCCCTCGCTCCGCGACATGCATTCGCCGTTCCTGATGCCCGACATGGACAAAGCTGTAAACAGGCTGAACAAAGCCATGGGGTTGAAGGAGAAGATAATGGTGTATGGCGACTACGACGTAGACGGCACTACTGCCGTGGCTCTCGTCTACAAGTACCTGCAAAATTACTACTCCAACATTGAATACTATATCCCGACACGATACGACGAGGGATATGGCATATCGTACCGTACTATTGACGAGGCAGCCGCATCAGGCGTGCGCCTCATAATCATTCTCGACTGCGGCATAAAGGCCATTGATGAGATAAAATATGCCAAGACTCTTGGCATCGATTTTATAATCTGTGACCACCACGTGCCGGATGACGAGTTGCCTCCTGCCGCCGCTATCCTTAATCCCAAACTTGAAGGGAGCACCTATCCGTGCCCCCATCTTTCAGGATGTGGCGTAGGCTTCAAGTTCATGCAGGCTTTTGCTCAGAGCAACGGCCTTCAGGCTACCGAACTTGAAAACATGCTTGACCTTGTAGCGGTAAGCATCGCCGCTGACATAGTACCGATGGTCGACGAAAACCGAATTATGACTTACTGGGGTCTGCGCCGCCTTAACTCCAATCCCAATGTCGGTCTGCGCGCCATAATAAAGATATGCCAGCTCGGCAACCGGGAAATCACCATATCCGATGTAATATTCAAAATCGGTCCGCGCATCAATGCGTCAGGTCGCATGCAAAGCGGAAGGGAGGCTGTGGAGCTGCTTGTCGCCCGCGACTTCGGAGAGGCATATCATATAGCCAAAAACATCGACCAGTACAACAAGGATCGCAAGGAGCTCGACAAGCGCATCACAGAAGAGGCCAACGCCATTCTGGAGAAACATACCGACAAGTTCCAGGACAAAAAGTCGATTGTAATATACAATTCCGACTGGCACAAGGGAATAATCGGAATCGTAGCATCCCGCATCACAGAACTATATTACAAACCATCGGTTGTGCTCACGCTGTCAAACGGCCTGGCGACCGGCTCGTCGCGCTCTGTACAAGGATTTGACATCTACAGCGCCATTGATTCATGCCGCGACCTTCTGGAAAACTTCGGAGGCCACACCTATGCTGTAGGCCTATCACTGAAGGAGGAGAATATCCCGGAATTTACGCGCAGATTCGAGAAATTCGTGGCCGACAATATCCTGCCGACCCAGCTCAAGCCACAGCAGGAAATCGATGCAATGCTGACATTTGCCGAGATAACTCCTCAGTTCATAAATCTGCTGAGAAAATTCAATCCATTCGGTCCAGGAAACCAGAAGCCGGTATTCTGTACCAGGCGTGTAATGGACTTCGGCACAAGCAAACTCGTCGGGCGCCATCTGGAGCATATCAAACTTGAACTTGTCGACAATACCTCCGGCAAGGTGCTTAACGGTATTGCCTTCAACAAAGGACAGTATTTCGACTACATCCACTCGCGCAAGCCGTTTGACATATGCTATACCATCGAGGAAAATAAGCATCCCAACTCAACGGCCTCAATCCAACTCCACGTCAAGGATATAAATATCTGCGATGAATAATCGTGCCGACCGCTCTCCTCTTATCCACGATATACTGAAGAAATATTGGGGATACGATGCTTTCCGTCCGGCTCAGGAAGAGATTATCCTTTCTGTACTCGACGGCAACGACACTCTCGGTCTGCTCCCTACAGGAGGAGGAAAGTCGCTTACATTCCAGATTCCGGCGATGGCTCTCGACGGAATTACAATAGTGGTGACCCCTCTCATATCGCTGATGAAGGACCAGGTCGACAATTTGCTTGCCAGAGGCATACGGGCAGTGTGTCTGCACTCCGGTCTGTCGCGGTCAGAACATAAGCTGGGAGTAGACCGCTGTAGGCTCGGCAAAGCAAAGTTGCTGTATCTCTCTCCCGAGAAACTTCAATCGGAAAGTTTTCTCGAGACGCTGCATGACATGAAGATAAGCCTTATCGTCGTAGATGAGGCCCACTGTATATCCCAATGGGGGTATGACTTTCGTCCGTCATATCTGAAAATAGCATCCCTGAGGGCGCGTTTTCCAAAAGTTCCGGTGCTTGCCCTGACTGCATCGGCCACTCCGGAAGTCGTAGATGACATCATGCGACGCCTGGAATTCCGCAGCCGCAACGTCTTCTCACGCAGCTTCGCACGCCCCAACATATCCTATATCGTACGCAACGACTACGATAAGGAACGTCAGCTGATAAATATACTCTCCCGCACATTAGGAAGCGCTATTGTGTATGTGCGTTCACGAAAGCGCACACGCGAGATTGCCGATATGCTGGCATCAAAAGGGATATCGGCCGATTACTATCATGCCGGCCTGCAGGCTCAGGAGAAAGCCGAGAAACAAGAGAAATGGAAGAACGAGGAAACCCGAGTAATCGTTGCGACCAATGCTTTCGGAATGGGAATCGACAAGCCGGATGTCCGTGTTGTGGTACACATTGACTGTCCGCTCTCCCTCGAGGAATACTATCAGGAAGCAGGACGTGCCGGACGTGATGGCAAACCGGCGTTTGCCGTACTGGTAGTGTCACCTCACGATAAAGGACGTCTTACAAAAGCTGTCGATGAGTCATTCCCTCCAAAAGAATACATACGCCGCGTCTACGAACTTGCAGGCAACTTTCTCAGCTTGCCGGTCGGAGAAGGTTTTGACAGGATTTTTGAATTCAATCTAGGCAAATTTGCCCAGACATACTCCCTGCAGACACGACCTACCCATAGCGCGCTTCATATTCTCACCCAAGCGGGACACATCGAGTTTATGGATGAAGTATCCACTCAATCGCGAGTGATGATTACAACTACAAAAGAGGAGCTATACCATATACAGCTGTCTCCAATTATCGAAAATGTATTCAATCTGCTCATGCGCTCATATACGGGACTGTTCGCCGACTTTACACCCATAAATGAAGCCATAATCGCGCAACGTGCCGAAATCACCGAACAACAAGTGTGTGAGACTCTTGTGATGCTGTCGCGCATGCATGTGCTGAAATATATACCGCGCAAAACTACTCCATATATCCTTTACACAGCATCGCGCCAACTTCCGGCACATGTCACAATCCCGGTAAACGTATATGAAGACCAACGCCAACGTATGCAAGCCCGCGTTGAAGCCATGAAAGAGTTTGCATTCTCCTCTGTCGAATGCCGGGTCAATGTAATGCTCCGCTATTTTGGCGAGACACCATCAGAAGTATGTTGCAAATGCGATGAATGCAGACGGCGGAAGATGCGGCGGCTTACCGCCGACGAGAATCGGCAACTCGAAGAGTCGCTGAAATACATGATTGGCCAGAAACCCCGGTCTTTGGAATATCTGTTCCGAGAATCTGCATTCCGTCAAGAAGAAATTGTGACGACACTTCGCGAGCTGATGCGCAAGGGTATAGTCGTCATGGACAATGATGATATATTCTCCCTGTCCAAACGATAAAATCAAACATATTACCGATAACAGAGTCTTTAGCGACATTTACATAGCATCTATCCAATTTTATAAGTTGCAAAAATGAATAAACGTCTGTCATACTTAGCCCTGGCAACAACATTGCTCACCACTCAGATATCAGCAACAGCCGAGGCTCCTGCCGTACAAGATTGTCCCCAAGAATACTTCGACCTGATGGGAAAAGCCGATATAGCCATAGCCGACAATAATTGGGACGAAGCCGAGCAATACCTTCTTCAGGCTCTTTCGGCAGATCCGGAAAATCCGTTGAATGTACTTATCCTGTCTAACCTCGGTATCGTACAATACAATCTCGGACGAGACAGTCTTGCACTTAATTCTCTGAACAAGGCCCACAATCTGGCTCCCAACAGTGTCACGGTTCTATCCAACAGAGCAGACATACTGCTGGCTATGGGTCAGGACAGTATCGCAAATAAAGACTATGCGGTCATATCACGTCTTGACTCTTCAAACATCGAGGCTCGATATATGAATGCAATGCTGTCGCTCCGACAAGGAGATACCGTAACAGCACATCAACAGTGCCAGACAATGATTGATATCGCAGCCGACAGCATTCAGACAAATATCGCCAATGCATCATATCTGTCAGCAACCGAACAATGGGACAAAGCTATCCCATTTTATACAAAGATACTCGCAAAAGAACCCTCCTCCCACTTCTATGGAGCAAGAGCAGTATGCTATCTGATGATTGGAAGACTAAATGATGCATCTGCCGATATTACCACCGGTCTTGAACACAACCCTGCCGACAACGAGCTCTATCTCTATCGCGCATACTTGAATAAAATGCGCTATATGCATGATGACGCATTAGATGATCTTCGACGTGCATTAAACCAAAAACATTAATCTCCCTCCTCTAAAATTCGCACAACACAAAAATATCTTAAGCGTCACAAATGCGCAGCATCCTGATTGATTTGGTTGCTGCGCATTTGTTATATCATCAGTAATTGAAACAAGTCACTGCTGCCTGAAGTACGAAATGCCCAGCATAGCATGCATGAAATGGAAGTCTGACTGGATGTATGGACAATTCAGACCGAATGCAAGCGCATAAGACGGTAAATGGTAACCGTGGATGTGTGTGCGCTCTGTATGGAAGGCGACATAGGCTGTCGCATTAGAGGGAACAAGCATTGGTAGTGGGGTGGACGTCGTAGAGGACGCTACCTTGCACTGAGAGCGCCGGAGGGAATGCATGGGAGCAGGAACGCAAGAGAGAGCAGGAGCAGGGGTATATAAAAAAAGACAGAGCCCGATGATTATGTATCATCAGGCTCTGTCGTTGAAG
>NZ_JAIDKI010000074.1 GCF_029051885.1 Muribaculum sp. | reverse complement strand
ATCTAAAAGATTGAACCGCTGCGAAAAAGAGCGTGTCAGGATAACCTTTACAAGATTATTCTGACACGTTTTTATATTGACGCGGTTTCCTGTTCTAACACCGGTAGCCGGATATGTAATTTAGACTTCGAGGACTCTTTCATATATAACTTACAAAACCATCAGTCATTATAGATATGATCACAAATCCCAATTTCAAGATTGACGTATCCGTCACTGAAAAATGTTACAAGTCCAAACCGACTCCTACCGACTATCGGCAAATGCGATGGAATAAGACCAAAATGAGTCTTAGTAGCTTCATTTCGATGGTCAGAATGGGTTACAGCTATTGCCATATTTACTATGGGAACCTGCGTAGGAAAAATAAATTTCTCTATACGCAAACCATAAGCATTGATGTTGACGATACCGATACAGACCTCGAAACATTCTACCGTCAATGCCAGTTGAAACCGACCTTTGCTTACGAGACATTTTCAAATGGTACTGTATCAGAATTACGAATCCATACAGGCGTGGTATGAACCTGGGAAATCTGTTACCTCAAACCTGAAGGAAGCGCGCGACAGAGGGCTTACCGTCAGTCTGTCAACACTCCGACGCTATTGCAAGTTCAACAATATACCTGTCAATCCGGGACATTGCAACATATCGGAGTGGTATAACCCGGCTGTCTCGGTAAGACTTAACCTACAGACAGCACGGGCATAGGGCATCAAGGTGTCACAGTCGTCCTTATACAAGCACTGCAAGGACAACGGCATCCCGACTAAAGGGATGGCAACTTAATCTTGCTCAGCTCCTCACGTAGCCTTGCCGGCATAAAGTGAGCGTAGACCTTCTCGGTTATTTCGGTGGAGGAATGACCGAGAAGCTGGCTCACCATCGTCATGTCCATACCGTTGTTAAGGCTCAGGACTGCAAAGGTGTGGCGTCCGACATGGAATGTGAGACTGAATGACAGTCCCAGTTTTTCACCAATCACATTGAGAGCCTGATTGATACCACGTGTCTTTGTGTTCCTCACACGGTACAGGGCATCTGTGTCGTCAAGGTTAAAGTCATCGTCAAGCAAACCGAAAACAAAGCGATTGTATCGGCCTTTCCACTGTTCAAGTATTCCCATAGCCTGGTCGCTTAGGGGTATAACATTCCTGTTTTTCGTCTTGACCTGTATCTTGTTAAGTGTCCGTTTGTCGAAGTCTATGTCAGACCATTGCAGGGTGATGATGTCAATGACACGCAAACCACAGGCTACTTTTCTTTGACAGAGATCCCGGTAGAGCGTCTGACTGCCACTGATTTGACAGCATATTCAATCTGGACCACCAGAGGGCGGTCATTCTTGGTTTGTCTGGTCTTGTACAACCGGAAATGTCCGGTCGGGAATGGTCTTGCTGCTTTACCCATGTTGTATGTTCCGTTTCTTTTATTTTAAGCGAATTTACAACAGTTATACGCCAGTTTATCCCGATTGTCTATATTCCTTTTTTGTCGGTGCGCTAATTTTACGCCAGTTTATTATGCTGTAAAAGGTGGTAAAATGCAAGAAAAAAGAGTTGGGCTGTCGCGTGGTGCGAAGCTCAACTCTTTGGTATTCTTTGGGTTAATCCTTTTGCGTGGGCTTAGTATTCCTCCTCGTTGAAGAAGAAGTCCTCTTTGGAGGGGTAGTCAGGCCATATGTCCTCGATGCATTCGTAGGTGTCACCCTCGTCCTCCATTTCCTGAAGGTTTTCGATTACCTCGAGGGGAGCACCTGAACGCATGGCATAGTCTATAAGCTCCTCTTTGGTTGCGGGCCAGGGAGCATCCTCAAGTTTTGATGCTAATTCAAGTGTCCAGTACATATTTTTCAGATTTTATTGATAACTAACGTATGTCGCCCTGCGGGTGTTCAGTCAATTAAGAGCAATTAATTGTTCTTGTCCCAAAATAACTCGTCGGTCTGGTTGTCGACGTTGTTGAAGCGAGCGAATACAAAGAAGAAGTCGCTCAGGCGGTTGATGTAGCGCAGCACGTTGGGGTCGACATATGTCTGGTCGGCCAGAGCTACGATACGGCGTTCGCAGCGGCGGCACATAGTGCGGCACACGTGGCATACGGCAGCGCGATGGGTTCCGCCGGGGAGCACGAAATTGTTGAGCGGGGGAAGCTGTGCGTCAAAATGGTCGATAACGTTCTCGATTGACTCTACGTTCTCAGCCGATAGACCCGGGCAGCGTGTGATGGCGTTGTCGGGATTGGGGGTAGCCAGATAGGCTCCGATGCTGAAAAGACGGTTCTGTACCTGATGGAGCAGGTCGACGGCAGCGGGCTGCAGACACGGTATTGCAAGAAGCACTCCGATATTGGCATTGAGCTCGTCAATTGAGCCGTAGGCTTCGATGCGGATATCGGTTTTCTTCACTCTGACACCTCCGACAAGCGATGTTGCACCGTTGTCGCCGGTAGTTGTGTAAACTTTGCTTTTTGTCATGACTTATCTGATTTGGGCGGCAAAGATATGCAAAAATATCTATTTTGCCAAAACATTTGAAAATAAGCAACAATACTGCATGGCTAGGTCGGCGCCCGGACCGGATTATATCTTGTAGATTAGCGCTGTAGCCATAGCGGCGATACCTTCCTCGCGGCCTGTGAATCCGAGACGCTCGGTGGTTGTGGCTTTTACCGACACGCAGTCGGGGTCTATTTTCAGGTCGGCGGCTATGTTGGATATCATGGCCGGTATGTGTGGCAGCATTTTGGGCGCCTGGGCCATGATGGTCAGGTCGACGTTGCCTACGGCATATCCTTTGTCGGCGAGCAGCCTTACCACTTCGCGCAGCAGACGGCGTGAGTCGGCGCCTTTGTAGGCGGGGTCGGTGTCGGGGAAGTGGTATCCGATATCTCGCAGTGATGCTGCTCCGAGCAGAGCGTCGCTAAGGGCGTGGAGAGCCACGTCGGCGTCGCTGTGGCCGAGCAGGCCGAGGGTGTGGGGAATTTTTACGCCACATATCCATAAGTCGCGGTCGGCCACCAGGCGGTGTACGTCAAATCCGTTTCCTACTCTGAAGGTGGGGGGTGTCATATCGGTTGATGTTCTATTAAGTATCGGTATGGATTATCGGCGTCCGAATATTTCCTTGATGCCGTCCATGTCGAATGTCAGCGAAAATCGAAGTGTCTGGTCGAGCGGTGAGTTCTGCGATGCGGCAATCATGTAGCTGGCGTCGAGGCGCAGCACGTTGAGGGCGAATCCGGCTCCGAGGCCATAGTATTTTCGGCCTCCTTTGTATTCGTTCTCATAATAGTATCCCGCGCGCAGGAAAAACTGCTGGTTGTAGTTGTATTCGGCTCCGAGACTCCAGGTAATCTCCTGCAATTCCTCTTTCATGCCTCCAGGCGCATCGCTGAACGATTTGAATATGCCTGATATCGACGAGGTGTTTTCCCAGTCGATGGTGGCCTGTTGAAAATCGATATCGCCCTGCTCGCCGTCGGCGTAGTCGATACGGCGGGGCTTGGTAGGCACGAGCAGCTTGTTGAGGTCGAGTCCGATCGACAGGGTGTGGTAGTCGGCCAGGGGAAATGCGAAGTTGGTGCCGATACGCAGGTTGGTCGGAAGGAATGCCGGAGAGGTGCCGTTGTCGAAGTTAAGTTTCGAACCGATATTGCTGATATTCCATCCGAGCGACCACTGGCACTCGTTCTGTCCGATGATAGGATACTTTGTCAGGTATCCCGATATGTCGGCCGAGAAAGCCGATGCGCCGCTTACCGGGTCGCCTGCCTCCGAGCCTCCGTCGCTGTTGTAGCCCAGCGACGAATATATATATCGGAATACGATACCCATCGAATAGCTTTCAGACAGTTTGCGCGAATAGCCGATGTCAAAGGCCATCTCGTAGGGGTTGAATGTCTGGGCCATTTCCGAGTATGTGGATACCTCGCCAAGCGAGAAGTAGCGCAGCGATGCGCTGACGGCCTGGTTGTCGCCTCCGCCCAGCTTCCAGTAGCCCGACACGTTGGCGAGGAATATGTCGTTGACAATCTTGCGCAACCATGGGGTGTAGCTGAGCGATACTGCCGCCTCGCTGTAGGCAAAGGCGTATTTCGACGGATTCCAGAACTGGCTGTAGGCGTCGGGGTCGGTAGCCGCTCCAAGGTCGCCCATACCGGCCGCACGTGCGTCGGGGGCGATACCGAGCGATACTACGCCCGTCTCTATAGGGTTGAACTGGTCCTTCTGGGCCAATGCATACTGTGGCAGCGCCACTGCCATAGCCACAAGGAGGAGTATTGATAATTGTATTCTTTTCATGCGGTAATGATTCTAAGAAACTGTTCAAATTTATATGATACAGATTTTGAGGGGTATTGTCTGATGGATTTTTGATTGCGATGTCATCGACGAAGTCGCTTTGCTTGCAAAGAACGAGCGTATCCGTAGCTACGTGACTGAAGAGCGAACAAAAAGACACTGACAAGAATCCTTAAAAACAAAGTGATATGAATTTAAACAGTTTCTAAGAGTATTAACCTGCCTTGTATCCGATTTATTGTATCATACAGAACTATTGTGTGTGAAAAAAACAGAAAATCAGTGTGGACAATACTGACTTCACGGATTAATCGTTAACTTTGCCAAGTTTTCACGGCAGCATGTGGCTGCCATTTCTTGCAAGAATGAAACAATATCGCATACTCAACAACATCCTGGGCTGGGTGGCATTTCTGATTGCTGCCGTCACATACATGTGCACGCTTGAGCCCACAGCAAGTTTCTGGGACTGCCCGGAATTCATATCACAAGGCTATAAACTGGAAATAGGTCATCCGCCAGGCAACCCTATCTTCATGCTTACAGCACGATTCTTCGTCAATTTTGTAAGCGACCCTTCGCATGTGGCTCTTGCTGTCAACACCATGTCGGGGCTGCTGAGCGCGGCTACGATACTCTTGCTCTTCTGGACAATAACCCATCTGGTGAAGAGGCTCATTGTCAAGGATGACGCTACCACGGTAAGCCCTCTGCAGATGCTCATTATCTTTGGCTCGGCAATGTGCGGCTCTTTGGTGTATACCTGGAGCGACACGTTTTGGTTCTCGGCCGTCGAGGGAGAGGTATATGCATTCTCTTCATTCTGTACGGCTTTGGTATTCTGGCTCATACTCAAGTGGGAAAACCGAGCCGACGAGCCCCACAGCGACCGATACCTCGTGCTTATCGCTTATGTGATAGGTATATCCATTGCCGTGCACCTGCTTAACCTGCTCTGTATCCCTGCGATAGTACTCGTATTTTACTATAAGAAATTCAAGAACCCCGACGGGCGTGGCTCCATCGCGGCGCTGCTTGTGTCATTCGTTATCGTGGCCCTGATACTCTACGGTCTCGTGCCGGGTTTCATCGAGATGGCTCAGTACAGCGAGCTTTTCTGTGTCAACACTCTTGGCATGGGATATAATTCAGGTGCTCTGCTCTATACGATTGTCACCTTTGCCGTGATGATATGGGCCGTAGCCGAGCTCTATCGTCAGAAGAGTCCCGCACGTATCCGCGCGTCGTTTTTCCTTACCATATTCTTCTCGGGCATACCGTTTATCGGCGACAGCTGGCTGGTGTCGACAGTTATATTCTGCGCTCTGCTATGGTATCTGTGCATCTATCTGAAGAAGATTCCGGTAAGAATATTCAATGTGGTTGTACTCAGCATACTCGTCATATTCATCGGCTACAGTTCCTACGCGCTGCTGCTTATACGCTCCAACGCCTATACTCCGATGAACCAGAATTCTCCCGACAATGTGTTTGCCCTTTCATCATACCTCAACCGCGAGCAGTATGGCGAGCGCCCCTTGCTGTATGGCCAGACCTTTAACTCCGGTATCGTATACGAGGTGGGTGCCGACGGAGTGCCTAAAGCTCTGAAGAAAGAGGGTAAAAACCTGTGGGGCAAGACGGTGAAGACATCCCCCGACCAGCCTGACAGATATGAGGTGACCGGCACCAAACTTGACTACGAGCTTACACCGGAGCTCAACATGCTCTTCCCCCGTATGTACGACGGAAAATATGCCGAAGCATACCGCGAATGGACAGGCATGACAGGCACCCCCGTTTCTGTCACAAACTACGTTGATAGCCAGGGAAATCCTCTCGGCGAGAAGTCAATGCGCATCAAACCGACATTCATGGAGAATCTGCGCTACTTCTTCAACTATCAGCTCAACCATATGTACTGGCGATATTTCATGTGGAACTTCGCCGGCCGACAGAATGATATCCAGGGCAATGGAGAGATTACCCACGGCAACTGGATTTCAGGCATACCCTTTATCGACAATGCCCGTCTTGGCGACCAGTCTCTTCTGCCCGAGGACCTCGGCAGCGGCAATAAGGGTCACAACGTATTCTTCATGCTCCCGCTTCTGTTGGGTATTATAGGCCTCCTGTGGCAGGCCTTCACCTCACGGCGCGGTATCGAGCAGTTCTGGGTGATATTCTTCCTGTTCTTTATGACAGGTATCGCTATCGTCATATATCTCAATCAGGTTCCCAACCAGCCTCGTGAGCGCGACTACGCGTTTGCCGGCTCATTCTACGCGTTTGCCATCTGGGTAGGAATGGGTGTGGCCGGTATCTGGCGTCTTATCGCCGGGCTTGCCGATGCAAGGTCGCCCAAGGAGAAAGTAAGCCGGCTTAACTGGATTGGAGCTGTCGTAGCCGTTCTGTTCGGGATATTTGTGCCCCTGCAGATGGTGTCACAGACATGGGACGACCACGACCGTTCCGGACGTTATGCCGCCCGCGACTTCGGCATGAACTATCTCAGTTCGCTTGAGCCCGGAGCTGTAATATTCACCAACGGCGACAATGACACATTCCCTCTCTGGTATGCACAGGAGGTAGAAGGATACCGCACTGACGTGCGTGTGGTCAATCTGTCGTATCTCACCACCGACTGGTACGTCGACCAGCTGCGCCATCCGTCGTATGACGCTCCTGCCATACCTATGCTGGCTACCCCCGATGTGTATGCCCACGACAAGCGCCAGTTCACTTATTTCATCGACCCCGACACTACCCGCGTCAACGCTTTGGCGGCCCTTAAGGAGGCATATCGCGAAGATGCAAGAAACCATACCTACGGTCTGTATGAGTTCCGTCATCCCAACATGTATATACCCGTCAACGGCGATGACATGGTGGCCTCTGGCCGCATTACCGAGGCTGAGCGCGAGGCACTGTCGCCTGCTATCGACCTCAACCAGGCCGGCAATTCCGAGAGCGGTCTGCGCCTTAGCTCGATGATTGCCATCGACATGCTCGCCACAAATGCCAAGGATGGCTGGAAACGTCCGTTCTACTTCGCCATGACAGTGCCCGACGACTACTATCTCGGCCTCAATCCGTTCATGCGTTCGACCGGTATGGCCTATGAGGTGGGTGGCATAAAAGATACCGAATCAACCCACGGACAGATTGGCGTGAATACCGACAAGGCCTACGACAACATCGTCAACAAGTTCCGTTGGGGTGGTCTCGACAATGTCAATAGCGCCGATGATATCTACCTCGACGAGACAGTGCGCCGTATGGTCACCACTACACGCAGCGCCATGCTCGACCTCGCTTCTGCGCTCTACAACGAGGGCATTACTGCCGAAGTCTATTACTCGGAGGATTCCGTGAAAATGACACCTGAAAAGCGCCTGGAGACCGAGGAGTACATCGCACAGCGCTATGCCCGTGCCACAGAGGTGATGAACCTCATGGTAGAGAAGATGCCTGAGTACACATCGCCCTACGGCATACAGATCGGATACCAGACCGCCGACATGTTCGGACGTCTCGGAGCAGTCACCGGCAACAAGGAGCTCTCCGACAAGGCCCTTGCCATAGCAAAGCGCGAGATAGACCTCTACAAGCAGTATATGCTTTATATCCAGAGCCTCTCGCCGGCCAAGTTCCAGGCGCTCACACGTATCGACCGATACATATTCGATACATACTTCATGCAGCTCGTACAGCTATATGTATCGCTCGGAGCCGATCCGGAAGAGACCATAAAGGACCTGGCGGCGCAGGGTGTCGACTTCAACCGATTCTACCGCAATCATAACGAAGGATAACTCTGCCGTTAGATGAAAGGTAGCAAGTATTTCCGATTCAAGCCGTCGCGCTTCATCGAGCAGCCGCCGTTGCTCTACCGTATCCTCTTCCCTGAGGCCATATGGCGCATCAAACGCAAGAAACGGCGCACTGTATACCTGACTTTCGACGACGGCCCCATCCCGGAGATTACTCCCTGGATTCTTGACCTGCTCGACTACTATGGCATAAAGGCCACATTCTTTCTCGTGGGCGACAATGTACGCCGACATCCCGAGCTGCTTGAGGAAATCAAGCGCCGCGGGCATAGCTGGGGCAACCATACGATGAACCATCTGCAGGGATTCAAGGAAACCTCGCGCAACTATCTGCGCAACATAAAGGAGGCCGACAATCTCATCGACAGCCCGCTGTATCGTCCGCCCCACGGCATAATGCGCTGGGGACAGGCGAAAATCATCAAGGAGCACTTCAACATCGTGATGTACGATGTCGTCACACGCGACTACTCCAAGAAGCTCAACGGCGAGAAGGTAGTAAAGAATGTAAGGCGCTATGCCCGCAACGGCTCTATCATCGTGTTCCACGATTCACTCAAGGCCGAGGCCAACCTCCGCTATGCACTGCCGCGCGCAATAGAGTGGTTGCGCGACCAGGGCTATGAGTTTGCCCCCATCCCTATGTGATGAATGCCATGCCGCTCGACAGTATCATGCGCTCCACCGGAGCCGTAGCATGGGGTGTGGCCCGGGCTGAGTCTGTCGATTCCGAAGCCTGGGAGCGACGTGAGCGATGGATAAGCCGCGGTAATCATGCCGGTATGGAGTATCTTGACCGTTATCCCGACGTCAGGCGCGACCCGCGCAATCTGCTTGAGGGAGCGCGCTCGGTGATTGTGGCCGCCTACAGCTACTATCCGTCGCGCCGTCAGCCGGCGTATGCTCCACAGTTTGCATGGTATGCCTATGGGCGCGACTATCATGAGGTGGTGCGCGCACGTCTGGAGCTGGCGGCCTCCCGACTTGAGGAGGTATACGCCGGAGCTCGATTCAGGATATGTGTCGACACGGCACCGCTGATGGAACGCTATTGGGCCGTTAAGGCCGGTGTGGGCTTCATCGGACGCAATGCTCAGCTTATTGTGCCCGGCTACGGGTCGGCATGTTTTCTCGGTGAGATTGTTACCACTATCCCGCTTCCCGCTTCAACCCCTTCCGAGGGTGCATGTCCCGACGGATGCGATTTGTGCATACGGGCATGTCCTGGACGGGCTATATCCCGCGAATGCTCTGTCGATGCCCGCCGGTGTCTGTCATATCTTACTATCGAGCATCGCGGACCTTTTCCTGACAATATCCCTTCTCTGGGGCGCCGGATATATGGATGCGACGCATGCCAGAGCGCATGCCCCCTTAACCGGGGCATACCGCCAACCGACATTCCGGAATTCTTGCCTTCTGAAGCCCTTATGTCCCTTACCGACACCGATATCGCTACCCTCACTCCCGAGCGGTTTTCATCAGTTTTTTCCCACTCGGCGGTAAAGCGCGCCAAGCTCGCAGGGCTTCTGCGCAACCTCTCGGCGCTCACGCCGCGCTCTGCCGCCGGGCCTCCCTCTGAAGATAAAATACAGTAAAAGCGCCGCGACAGTCCACAGCTGTCGCGGCGCGTTACTTGTAGTCGATAGGGCCGGATGCGCAATCATCGTGCCGCCCGGCAGTAATGCAAACCTTTATTTAAAAACAACCTTTCTTGATACAGAGCCTCTGCGCTCGATGAAGATGCCACCGGAGGGTGTGCTCACCTTTACTCCCTGTAGATTGTAATATTCCGCGGGAGCGGTGCTGTTGTCGGCCATCTCGGTTTCAATACCCGATGTGGCAGTATATTTCTTAGGGGTATATCCTTCATGTAGAGTCTGATAGTTGGTCCAGCCGATACGCTCGCCCGGCTTTACACCGTAAAACACGATATCGGCGTATCTTACCGGGAATCCATAGAGGTCGTTGTTGCTTTTTCTACGGAAATCAAACAGATTCCAGCTGTTGGTAGCCTTTCCGGTGAAAGTGATATCCTGTGGGCCGGTAGCCGTGGTCGACGGCATATTGAATATGGCGCAGCGCTGCATTTTGCCGAGTGTGTCGTCAGTGCCTGCGAATCCTCCGGTAAACGCCGTGCTGGTATTCGCCTGCACAAAGTCCGATGTGATACGTACATGGGCCGGAGCGTCGACAGTGACATATACACCTGTGATATCATTTACACGGCAGTCCTCACCGTCGCCCATTCGGCTCTTGCTGTTTGACTCTGTACAGAAACGCACACGTATGTCGCCTCCTTCTGCCGGTACGTCGACAAGCACTCCGTCCTTGTAATATTGTGACGGCACTGTCACGTAGGCAAGACCGTTGTTGTCCATCTCCGAGGTCAGAAGCAAACCGTCCATAAGTCCGCTTTCAAGCGATTTCTGGGCATCGCGGGGCTCTGCGTAGTCTTTCTGGGCATCGGCCGATAATGTCGAGCCGGGGGTAGTTATCTGCGACAGTGCCTCATCGACCATTACCGGAGTATAGTCAGGCTGAAAAAGCACCTGGAGAGTGATGGCTTTTCCTTCCAGGCGGTAGGCATCTGTTGATAGTTTTGTGCCTACGGTATTGTCGATAAGTTCCTGTGAGGCGTCGATACAGAATCCATGGTAATCCTCTGCATGGGTGGAAACGATACCGGACAAGATGGCTGAAAAGAGTAATGTTTTTTTCATGAGATAGAAATGGTTATTGATTTATAGTAAAAGTGGAGTTGTATAGCATGTAAGCCATGCTATCTTCCGGAGGTGCGTTGACCGAGGCCTCCGGAAGATAGTGTGTGTGATTATTCAATTGATGAGGGGCGGTTGAGCACTGTGGTGAATTTACGGCCCGAGAGGTCGGTAAATTCTATTGTCACAGGCGAGTCGGCAGTAGATGCCTGAGCGCGGAATATGTGGGCTGTGGCTTCAGGATTCATGCCTGAATTCCATTTTGTATACTCCTTCTTTATGGGTACGAGGTATTTCTGTATGAGATACGGGTCCTGGGTTTTTACCCTTTTCACAGTCAGTTCCCGGCCATTTTCATACATTTTTACCGTGCATCCCGGTTCGTAAGCCCAGATATTGGCGAGCACGACATTCTTATTGGCGCTATTGCCCGGGAGATATGCCGTCGAAAGCTCCTCATCTTCGATAGATACCTGATTGAGGTCGTAAGCACGAATCTGGAAATCGGTCGGCAACTGGAAACCCTTATATATATGGTTGGGAGTGCCCGAGGCGAAATCCCATATGCCGAATCCCCATGGAGCTCCGTCAAAGCATACCGGAAGGTTAGGCATGTGAGGCTTGAAGCCGGCCGGCCACCATCCGCCATTGGCGCCTGCGTAATTGTATTCGCGGATATTTCTTTCCGGAGTATGTTGGAAGTGGCTCTTGTGGGAATGTCCGGAGAATACCTTGACATTGGTAAATTCCGACAGCAACGCACCAAGTTGCGGACCTCCCTCGTCGAAGCGGTAAACCTTGCTTACATTCACACCCTCGGCTTCCGGATAGGTAAGGAATATGCCATGCATGGTGATGAACAGAGGTGCCGTCTTGTCTTTTATTGTGGCGAGGTCTTTTTCAATCCAGTCAAGTTGGTCGGCTTTAAGGGCGGTTCCTTCCTTGTACACCATATTGTTGACAACTATGAAGTGAGCTCCTCCGCGGTTGAATGAATAGTAAGACGGGCCGTTGATATACAGCCAATTGGAGAGTCCCGGTATATCACCCGTGAGAAACGGGTCGTAGTCGTGGTTGCCCATCGTATGATACAGCGGTGCGTTGACCTTGAAGTCCTTGTTGAAGAGATCGAGGGTATATCCGAAGCCATCAGCCACGAAAACGTCGCAGATAATGTCGCCGAGAGTTATCACGATAGGACTGGTGCCTTTGGCCTTCAGTGAGTCGATGGCACGGTTTATGTCGGGCACAATCATGCTCTTGAGTAGCTCCACGTCGCCGCATCGGTTGGATATCTGGGGGTCGGCGATAGCGATTATGCCGAGAGGGTTGTTGTCGGCAATTTTGCGTAGTATGAAGTCCACGCTTTTACAGTCGCTTTTCTTTACCTGCTGCCAGAATTTCGGGCGGTTATTGTCGAGAAATGCGGCCGGTTCGTAGCCGTCGGGAGTCGACACAAATACATATCCAAGGTCAACCTCCGATTTCATTATATATTTTCCATTGACATCGGTGGTAGTCAGATTGTGTCCGTCCGATACTACTACGTCGGCGAGGGGAGTGCCGGTATCGGTCTTCACAATCCCTTCGATATATACTTCCTTTGGTGCCGGCTGCTTGATGGCCGGAGCGCCGAAGTACTCATCATTGTCGGAGCATGCCGAAGAGGCGAGCAACATGGCGCCTGCGAAAAATGCGGTATATGGAAATTTTGATTTCATGGTTGTTTAGCCTTTACAGTGTATCTGTATGTTGAGGAATAGTTCGCCGCCGTAGATATCGACCGCGAGGCGCAGCCAGTTGCCGAAATTGGGCTGCACTTTTATCGGATGGAGTCCCTGGCCTGACACGGTGACTGGTGCGCTCCCGTCGGAGGCCCAGTTTACGCCGTCGTGGGAAATCTCGACACGGGCTGTAAGCGTGGGATTATCACCCTTTATGTGCTCGATCATTACGAAGAATATCGCTTCGTCGGCCCAGCCGGTCTCATAGGGATGAGTCTCAAATCGTCCGGTAAACCATTTCTTTATCTCAAGATGGGATGCATTGAACTGTTTCATGATTGGTCAGCTGTTTTGTAGGTGAAGACTCGGGAGATTATTCCTGCGACACGACTACCGAGTCGATGTAGAAGTACACACGGCGGTCCTGGTCGGTCTCGACCCAGAATAGGGGATTGATGAGGTTGTCGATACGGTGGTAACCGGGTACATTGGTCACGTGGGTGCCGCGCAGGTCCCATATGCGGTCCTGACACTGGAACTCGACATACTCGCGGTTGAGTGTATCGATTTTCAGGCGCATGTATTGCCAGTTGAGCTTGCAGTCGGTTTCGTTGTATATGAGCTTCTGATGTGAGTCGGGTATCACCTGGAATGCCTCGTGACGTCCGTCGGGATACCGGCGACCGAACCACCATGGGTCGATACCGCGCTTGCACCAGTCGCCTTCGAGGCCGAAAGCCCATTCCTTGTCGGTGACATCGGCTGAATTCTCGATTTCCCAGCGCTGTACCAGATTGCCGTTGAAGCAGTTGAGGTGGCGCACGCCTACCTGGTAGCGTTCGCCGCGTTCCTGTATGTCAAAGCCCATGCCGAAGGCGCGGATGCTCTTCTCGTGCAGACCGGGCTGCGGAGTTCCCTCGCCATCAAGGATATCCTGCTCGGCGGTGTACGAGAACCAGCATTCAATCTGTAGGAAGCGGCTTCCCGGACGATAGAACGACAGGCGCTTTATGGCATGACCCATCGAACCCGGAGCGGGAATATCCTCGTAGCGGGAATGTACGGGGCGTGTCGACAGCTTAAGGCTGAATGTGCCCGACATGGCGCCGTGGCTGCCGGGATAGCGGTAGGTGGCCGAACTGAGCATCACCGGTGGCCACTGGTCTTTGTTGACCAGCGTGGGGGGCACGTCAAAGTCGGGATACTCGGTGAAGTTGGGCAGTAGGGTCATCCATCCGTTGAAGCCTGTATTGAATATATCGTAGCAGATTATGCGCTCGAGCGGCTGATAGCGGCTGCGGAGCAGTATTTCGTCTACACTCATAGTTGTTATGGTTGTTTCAGAGGATTATTTGTTGTTGATATTGTCGCAGATGGTTGTTGTATGGTGCCGGTTGATGCTATGTTGTCACCATCCCGGATTTTGGGAAATCTTGCCGTTGGATATGCTTACCTCTATCGCGGGAAGGGGAAGAAGCGGAAAGCGGCTGTCATATTTTCTCGGGAGTACACGCACGATTTTTCCGGCGTCGAACATCGGCTTGAAATCGGCGAAGCCACATTCGTCAATCTCCGGAGTGGAGGGCCAGTAGTAATCGCCGGCTTTTTCCATATCGACCATACCCTGTTTTGTCGGGAATGCATAATAGTCGTGGCTGAAAGCCTTTTCCATCCAACCGTCCCAGCGCAGAAGGTCGAAGAAGCGACGGCCCTCCCAGGCAAACTCCACGCGGCGCTCTTTGCGTACGGCCAGGCGCATGGTGTTCTGGTCCGACAAGGCAAGCGCCGGATATGCCGCGGTATTGTCGCGGGTAGTCTTGTAGGCGCGGGCGCGTACATCGTTGATGGCATTGAGCATGCTTGCGTCGAGTTCGCCGAGTTCGATTTTAGCTTCGGCATACATGAGCAGCACGTCGGCATAGCGGATTATGATGGTCGGGTTCTCGCTTACGTTTTTGCCGGTACGCCATTCGTCCTGCGCGCCTTTCCTGAGGCATGTTCCTGTCGGGGCGGCATACTGGTCGTTGATTTTTGAGTCTTTGTTGGTGACAGATTTTCCGTCGAGCAATACGGTCTTGGCCGACGGGCTCGGATTGTAGACACATCCGTATACTACCGAGCCGGGGGCTACGAATGTCTCGTTGCATCGGGGGTCACGGTTGAGGTATGGGTTATGAGGGTCAAACAGCGGCGATTCGTCGATAGGCTTGCCGTCGGTGCATTCAAAGGCGGCAAGGAGGTCCCATGACGGGAAGCCTGCGGCTCCGCTGCTCACGGTTGTGCGCAGCATGAATGAGTTGACCGATGAACTCTGGCCCAGTTCGATAGAGTTGGCTATGCAGAATATGTATTCACCATTGTCCATGGTCTTGTCGCGGAATAGCGCACCGAAGTCGGGATAGAGGGAATATTGCCGGGAATCCATCACAAGGCGTGCGGCGTCGCGTGCGATTTCCCAATCCTTCATAGTAAGGGCGATACGACACTTCAGAGAGGCTGCCACATATCGGTTTACGCGCCATATGCCCTGGACTATGTTGGACTCGGGCAGGTTTTCATAGGCATAGTCGTAGTCAGAATATATTACAGGGAGGATGTCGGCTACCGGAGTGCGTCCCATTTGGCGAGCTTCCTCTATTGTGATTGTCCCCGTGCAGAAAGGCACATCGCCCCAGAGTGATATCAGGCGGGCGTAGAAGTATGCGCGGAACAGGCGTGCTTCAGCCGCCAGACGCTTGGCTTCGTCGGAGTTGTAGCCCAGTTTGTCAAGACTTTCGAGCACACGGTTGCAGCGGCTTATCGCCTTGTAGGTATTTGACCATGTTGTCTCAATCCATGAGGTAGAGCTGGTGAGTGTGGCTGCCGGCACGTCGTATACTTTGTTGCGATGACAGAAATCGTCGGTATGCCCGTCGGTAAACCAGCGGGTCTCAAGATTATACGGATATGCTCGGTAAAGGTCGTTGACAGATATCCTGACCTCGTCGAGTTTTGAGTTCCATGTGCCCGACGACGGCTCTGTCAGTGGCTGTAGGTCAAGATCGGCACATGACGCGGCCATCATCATTGTGGCGCATAAGAGCGCCCCTTTAAATATATTGCTCGGTTTCATTTCTTTATGATTTTCAGGTTAGAATGAGAAGTTGAGGCCGAAGGTGTAGGTGGTGGCGATGTAGTTGGATGCGCTTGAATTGACCTCGGGGTCCCATCCTTTGGGATAGTGGTGGAAGCAGAAGGGGTCCTCGACATTGAAATATACACGCAGATTGTCGAAGCGGATTCTGTTGACAAGTTTCTTGGGGAATGTGTAGCTGAGGTTGATGTTCTTGACACGCATGTACGAGCCGTCCATCAGCCAGAAATCCGACATAACATAGTTGTTGCTGTTGCCGGTAGCGCTGTTAAGGCGCGGGTAGATGGCCTTGCGGTTCTGCTCCTCGGTGTTGTAGTGGCTCCAGTATTTTCCCATTATGATTTCGGGAGCGGCGCGGAACGACTGCTGGCGCACCATTACCTCCGACATGCGTACTTTCTGCTGTCCGACACCGTTGAATGCAGCCGAAAGGCGTATGCCTTTGTAGCCTACGTTGATGTACCCGCCAAACAGATAGTGGGGTAGAGATGATGCGAGCACCTCGCGGTCATTGGTATTGTCGATTTTGCCGTCGGGAGTTCCGTCAATGCCGCTCAGGTCTTTATAGCGGATATCTCCGGGGCCTACCGAGCTTACCAGTTTCGGGGAATTGGCTACCTCCTCGTCGGTCTGGTATATGCCGTCGGCACGGTATCCGTAGAAGGCCATATACTCGTCGCCGCCACGTATTATGCAGTCGCCCGAATACTGTATTTTACCGTCGAGGTTGCCCATCTTCGACTTGGAGTTGGAGATGTTGAAGCCCACGCCGTATGTCCAGTCCTTGCCGATATTGTCATTCCATGAAATTTTTGCTTCCCAGCCACGTGTATTCATGTCGCCTGCGTTGACCTCCGGAGCATTGTAGCCTGTATATTTGGGGATTTCAGTGGCGATGAGCATATCTTTTGTCTTCTTGTAGTAGATATCGCCGGTGAAGTCGAGACGCCCGTTGAACAGTCCGAAATCCACACCGATATCCCACGTATGGGTTGATTCCCAGGTGATATTTTCTACTGCATATCTTATCTGTGCTGCTGAGGTTGCCGCTTCCGGGCCTTTGGCGCCGAACATTATCGCATTCTCAAGATTTACAGATGCCTGGTAGGGATAATTGCCTATGCGCTCGTTGCCGAGAGAGCCGTATGAAGCGCGCAGCATGAAGTTGGACAGCACCGGCGACAGACGTTCCATGAATTTCTCCTTGCTCAGACGCCATCCGAGCGATGCCGACGGAAACCATCCCCAGCGGTATGAGCTGGCAAAACGCGAAGAGCCGTCGCCGCGTATGTTGGCCTGGATGAAGTAGCGGCTGTCGTAGTTGTACATCACTCGTCCGAAGAAAGAACGGTATGCGTTTTCAAAAGCGTTGCCTCCGGGCGACACTTCGTTTTTATTGGCGTTGTCAAGATACGGATAGTCGGGAAGGGTCATTTTGTCGGAGGATACCGACATAGTCTCGTAGTGGTAATAGTAATCTTCGTAGCCTGCGAGTACGTTTACGGCGTGTACACCGAAATCTTTGTTGAAGGTAGCGGTGAGCGATTTCTCCATAGAGTGATTCTCGGTGCGTGTCTCAGTCAGTGTATTTGTCTCGTATCCCGAGATATACCCTATGAGCTGGTCGGTGTCAAACGCATCGTAGTAGGGGACAGCTTTTTTCATGTCCTTTATCTTTTGGAATGACATGGTCGGAGTCACCGTACCCTGGATTGTGAGGAAAGAAAACGGTTTGTAGGTAAGGGCTATCTTGCCGGTGAGGTAGTTAATCGTATTTTTCTTTTCGCCGCCTTCAAGATAGGCTCCTTCGGTATTCGAACCCGACTGTCCGGCTGCGATGCGTCCGTCGGGATAGGTGCCTGCATATATCTGTGGATAGCGCAGTGCCGCGCCTATCGGACTTCCGGAGTGGGGATCATTTTTTACGGCGTGGCGCATGGAGAGATCGACTGTGGCTGTCCACTGCTTGTTGAAGTTGATGGTGTTGTTGGCGCGTACATAGATGCGTTCATGGTCGGAACCCTTATACAGGGCTTCGGTCTTCTCATACGATGCCGATATGCGGGTCTTTACCTGTTTGTTGCCGTACGACAGGCTTACATTGTGCTTGGTGCGTGGAGCGGTCGAGCGGAGTAATCTGCTTTTCCAGTCGTATACCGGGTATTCGATGGGGTCATACATATGATTCTCCATATATTGCTCGATATATTCTTTCGAGTAGGTAGGATATTCTCCACCTGCGGGATTGCCGGCTTCGTTCCAGCGTGTCTCATTGATAATCTGCATGTGGCGTATGGGATCGACCACATAGTCGGGATACGATGAGGCGTGCATCAGTGAGAACTCGCCGTTGTAAGTGATGGCGAGATCGCCCTCTTTTGCCCCTTTGGTCGTTACAAGGATTACGCCTGCCGCTGCGCGCGCACCGTAGATTGATGCCGCCGCTGCATCCTTAAGCACGGAGATTGATTCCACATCATCGGGATTCACATTGTCGAGGTCACTTACCGGAGTGCCGTCGACAAGAATCAGCGGACTGTTGTCGCCCATTGTGGTGACGCCGCGCACCTTTATGCTGCCGCTTGAGCCGGGCATACTGCCGCTGCGGGTGATATCAAGTCCGGGAATAGCTCCCTGCAATGCTGTGGTAAGGTTGGGTGAGCGCTGTTTGTCAAGACGGTCGGAACCGACAGAGCCTACCGCTCCGGTGAGGTCTTTTTTCTTAACTGTGGCGTAGCCGATTACTACGGTCTCTTCCAGCATCTGTGCGTCGGGAAAGAGCTTGAAGTCAAGAGTGCCTTTGCCCGTCCATTTGGCTGTCTCGGGTTTGTAGCCGAGATATGTCACTTTTATCTCAGTTCCGGCAGGTACCGACGCTATATTGTAGCGGCCGTCGATATCTGTCATGGCAGAGTATTTGCTCGTCTTGTCGGATACTATCGCACCTACTATCGGCTCGTCGGTCTCGTCGGTAACAGTACCTGACAGTGTGCTCCCTTGTGCCGTAGCCGCTGAGGGAGCAAGCATGGCCGCCATCACAAGGATGGAGGCCGATGCTTTGCGCATCAAGTTTATAAATGATTTCATCTGGTATTTCATGATTGTGGTTAATAAGTAATGGAGTGGCGGTGTCTACTGTACGAACTCAAGTTTTACCGTCTGGTTGTATTCTTTTACAGCCTTGTCGCCATCATGAGGATGCTGGGCGGTAAAACGCGTACAGGTACTTTGCGATATCTGGTCGATATATTTTCCGCACTGGGCTATCTCTGTCGCCGGGCGCAGGCGTATCTGTACTTTCTCACATGGATTCTTAAGTGAGAATGTGCCTTCAAACAGTACATAGATGCCGTCTTTGGGGTATTCATAATTGTAGGTGACGGTCTCTGTCCAGTTGCCGGCTGCTCCCGACAGGCCTTCGGTTGCCGTGAGTGTTACTGTCTTCGGAGTCATGAGCGGCAGCCATTCGCTTCCGTCGAGATACTCGGCCATCCAGTGGGCGGCACAGCTTGAATATATGTGGCCGGTGAATTCAAACCGCATCGGGGTGTCGGCCGGAATCTGTGAGAGCGACTTGTTGCCACACTCTACGAGCCAGTAGTCGGTGGTCACACATCCGCGTATCATCAGGTCGCCGTGTGAGCCTGTCTGGGTACGCATTCCCTTGCCGTCGTCTGCGCGTCCGGATTTGTCGGAGTTGTAGAATCGGATTGAACCTGTGCCGGTGGTCGGGTTGGCGAAAGCGTCGATAAATCCGGCATCCGACTTGTTGAACTTAAGTGCGCCCCATGTCGACGAGTATTCATCTTTGTTCTTGTCGATAGCCCATTCGGTAATCATGGTCATGTCGAGGGCGAGATGTGTGATGGTAAGCGTATAGCTTTTGCCGTCGATAGTTACGGTAATTGTCGTGTTGATGTCGGAGAGTGTGTTGTTCTGGGGGAAGGTCACTTTTACTTTGGTCTCTCCCTCGCCGGAATCGGGTGTGAGCATGAAGTCGGGATTGGATGAGGTGGCGGTCCATGCACCTTCGCCGAGTACGGTAAATTCGGTTTCTGTCTCTCCTGCCTCAAGGGTGATGCTTTTTACCGACACACCCGTCGGTATCATGCCGCGCTGGGTTATGTCAAGAGCTTTAGGTGTCACCCCTTCGCCGATGAATTTTATGCGGCCTGTTCGCTGATCAAACTCCTCGTTGGCGCTTACATCGATAGTGAATGTAGTGACATTATGGTTATTTGTGGCCTCGGTGATGTTCAGCCATTCTGTCTGATGATTCACCACATACTTCACATTGGAGGTAACCGTCATGGTAATCGTGCCTCCGTCGGCCGATACGGCCATTTCTTTGTCCGAAAGATCCATGTAGGGAGCTGCATCGTCATCGGAGCAGGCTGTCAACATAGCCATAAAGGCAATGAAGAGAAGTCTTGATAGGATTTTCATGATCTGTTTTTGAGGTTAATATTGTTTTGTGATATTAGTTGCGGTTGAGAGGAGTGGCGGCTGATGCTTCGAGGGCTTCATATGCGCTTTTTATCTTTGACAGGGCGAGCGGGCGCAACTGTTGCCACCGGTAGCACTGTTCATCCCCCGTGGGTTGTATCGGGAGCGACAGGGCCTTGCCGTTGAGGAGAACTTTTACAAGAATATCATCATTGTCCGACCGGTTGCGGAAGAATACAAAGCTGAGTTTCGAGGCCATCGGTATGCGCCATGTCTGCCAGAAATCTTTCACTTCGTCGAGATTGTCGGTAGCTGTGCCCCATGAATCGGCCTCAAGCAGAGCCATAAGGGCCATGAGGCAGCCGTCGTGGCCAAACCGCATGCGCAATCCGCGGCGCCCTGCGGCTATGTCATCGTCGGCACAGGCTATGATGTTGTCGAGCATCCTGGCGGCCTGTTGCCATCCGCGTCCGAGATTCACGCTGTGCCTACCCTTCTGCATATACTGTCGTGCGTTGTCGGCTTCCCACATGGCTTCGGCCTGTGCCGGGGTGAACAGTTCGCTGAACGACTCCGGGCGGTCGAGGGCCGGTGTGGCATTTGACAGGATAAACATAGCCTCGCAGAGGGTTATGGCGTCAAACCGCGATGCCGCGCTGTCGGGCTGTGTGAATATCGTGGATAGC
Organism: Muribaculum sp.; assembly: GCF_029051885.1. GTDB lineage: Bacteria > Bacteroidota > Bacteroidia > Bacteroidales > Muribaculaceae > Muribaculum. The sequence goes on along the minus strand of NZ_JAIDKI010000074.1, from coordinate 5,773 downwards.
CATCCGGAGAGGTCGATACGTGATTCCACAAACCGGCGCCAGAGCTGATACCAGCGGCCGTCGTGTGAGCGCATCTCCTCGTCGAGCGGCAGCTTGGTGGGGCAGTCGTTGGCGTAGGGATTGAGCCATGTGTGGTAACGGCTGCTTACGTCGCCTGATACTTTTATGTCGGGACAGATGCGTGACAGGGCGCTGTTGAATGCCTCCATCGAGCGTGCCGTGCGCATTACGTTGGTCGACTGCGACTGCGCGGTGGCGCCGGCAGAGATAACTTCGGGGTATTCGCGACACAGTTTTGCGGCGTATGCCTCCCACTGCCGGGTGCCTCCTGCGGTGAGGTCTCCGGTACGTTGGTCTACAGTAGGCCAGAGGCCGTGCAGACGCTCAAGCATTATGGTGCCGAGCGGGGTGAGAATGCCGGAGGAGTCGCCCCATTCGAGTGCTCTCTTTACGAGCGGCAGCACCGGAGCGCTGTCTATATGGCGTATGCCGTGGCGACAGTAGGTGCTGATCATAAACGGCTCATAGCCGGCGGGAGCGGTGCGGTCCTCGGGTTCGGCGAACGGGTCTACTCTGTAGGTGCCGCGGCTCAGTGTCGGGTCGGGCATGTCGGGCAAGGCTACCGAGTATATCAGCGGGCTGTTGGTGTTGACCAGCATTCTCTGACCGTCGACCATCAGAGCCTCGCACTCTTCGAGTATCAGGCTGTCGAGGTCGACTCGTGCCGCAACACAGCGCCGGTCGAGATCGTATACACGGATTTTGGATGTCGTTACGGGATATTTGTTGCCGAATCCGAAGCTATAGAAGAGTTTGCCGTCGTGTATGCATCCCGACTGTGTGGCATAGGCATCCATGTCGAGCACTACCTGCTCGAGCACATCGTCGGCGCCGAGTCTGACATATTTGCCTTCGGCGAGCTTTGGTATACGGAATCGGGTAGCCACCAGCTTGTTGTGGGCGAAGGTCGGCATTGCCGCCGGCACTGTGCGCACTCGTCCGGAGAATACCCACATATGGCCTCGCTCGCGGTCGATGAGCCACGACGGAGCTCCGAATATAGTGTTGAGCTCACGTCGTGCCCATCCGGTGGTGTCGAGTTCGAGTGTCTGTACCAGGCTGGAGCTCCATTTGCGCCCTTTGCGGGTGATGCTCTCTACGTGGCAGCGCATATCCAGCGGGCTTTTGGGCTGGGCTACCGACAGGTAGATTACCGGCATCTCCGCTCCGGGCTGCCGCTCTACTCCGAAGTTAGCCTGGTTGCAGTGGTTGCTGCGCGACGACGACTCGACGTCAAATTCTCCCACATTTCGTAGTTCCCCCTTGCTGCGGTCGTACACCGTACAGTGTCCGCCATGCTCGAATGCGAGCAGGAGGTCGCCCCAGATAGCCATTCCCTGTTGTGACCGGCGTGAGGCATCTTTGGTATAGGCTACCTCGCATTCAGGCACGGCAGCCGGGACGGCGCCATACATGAAGCATGACGCCAGCGCCAGGGTGAGGGATGTAAGTCGTAGTCTCATGCTGTTACGGTCTTTTTCTGTTTGCGTGAATCGGCGATGCGGTAGGCCAGGTAGATTCCGATAAGAGCTGCGATGATGAGGCATGTGCCGCGCATTATGCCGGATACGGCCGGGTCGTATGTCTCGGTGCACATCAGGTATAATAACAGCAGGGCTATCGCGCCGAGTGTGACCAGGAAGCAGTTGATGGCCATGAACGAATATGATTTCACGGCACGCCTGGTAGCCTCGTCAGGCTCTGTGTCGGCGGAGGTATCCTCCATTTTCGTGATTTTTTCGTAGCCGGGACATACATATCCCCTGAGATAGCCGAGGAGCTGCAGTGTGGCCATTATCGCTACCGGAAGCAAAAGCCCTACGGTAGCTTCAAGCACCTGGTTGTTGACCAGGCCGGAGAGGGAGAACTTCATGGTTATGCCGATGGCGTAGGTGGCGAGCATGGCCCATATTACCTGGCGGCCGTTGATACGGCTTGAGAGCAGCCCCCACACCGACGGGATAAAGAGAGGAGCGATTACCATCGTGAGGATAGTCACAACTACACGTTCGGCTCCGCCCATAAACGGTATGAGCAGGGCGATGGCTATGATGGCCACTCCGAAGGCGAGCGTAAACAGGCGTCCGGCCTTGATGAGTGTGCGGTCCTTGGCTTCGGGATGTGAGGCGCCATATATCTGGTAGGTGAATACGTTGGCGTATACATTGAGAGTGCCTGACACACAGCTGAGTGTCGCCGAAATCATAGCTGCGAGCATTACTCCGAGCATTCCCTTCATGAGTACGGTCTGGCTCATAAGTATGTAGGCCTGTTCGGGGTTGGCATCGGGATTGATGGTGCGGTACACCATTGCCGGAAGATACCACAGTATCGGGGTGAACAGATAGAGCACTCCTACGAGATAGTTGCTCCTGCGGGCGTCGCGGGCGGTAGGCACGCTTATATAGCGCTGCACGAAGGGCCAGTCGCCTCCCATCTGGAATATGTTGAGGCCAGTCCAGAGCAGGAGCCATATCCAGGGATACTCGCCGGAAGCGAGGTCGAAGTATGTGTCGGGAAGCGCAGGAGAGTTTATGAAGTTGTCGAGGCCGCCGATAGTGTGCAACGACAGGGGTATCATGAACAGGACTACCGCGATAAGCACTCCAAACTGGATTACGTCGGTCATCAGCACCGCGAGAAATCCCCCGGCTATGGTATACACAAGGGTGATTGCTCCAAGTATCACTACCGCCCACGATATCGACAGGTGGCCGGTAGAGTCGGCGAGGAAATGGCCCTCGGGGAGTACCATAAGTGTCGACATCACTACGGCGATGGCATACAGTGCCACTCCGGTGTGTACGCCGCGTCCTACGATACCGGCTATAGTGTAGAAGTCGACGGTAGTTTTTCCGAAGCGTACAGCGATGAAGTCGCCGGGAGAGTTAATCTTAATCTGACGCCATCGGCCGGCAAGCCATCGGCCTGTCACCAGGCAGGCTATGCCTACGAGGTTGCCGATTATTACGGCCACTATTCCCGAGCGGTAAGCCACTCCACCCCACACTACAAATGTGCTGGCTGAGAATATGGTCATATATGTCGACATTCCCGACAGCCACCACGAGGAGCTGCGTCCGGCTATAAACATGTCCTCCGAACTTTTTATGCGTCGCGACATGAGCCAGCTTACGGCAATCAGTCCAAGGAAGTAGAGAAACAGTACGATATAATTGAGTGATTCCATAATAGGGAATTGCTGTAGTAGGGGTTATCGGTCAATCCTTACTGCCGCCTTCACGATGTTGGCCTTGTCGCTTACGCTGCGGTCCATGGCTTCCTGTATATCGCTGAGGTCGAATATGTGGGTCGCTATGTCTTTCAGATTCACACGACCTTTGGCTACAGCCTCTATTGCCATTGGATAGATGTGGCGATAGCGGAATACGCTTCTGAATGTCAGCTCTTTGTCGATAAACAGAGATATGGGCAATGTGAGTTCGCCGGTCTTGCTGTAGCCTACGAGCACTATCGTGGAGCCTTTGCGTGCCACTTCGATAGCCTGTCGTGTGGTTATCTCGGTACCAGCGGTTTCAATAGAGAGGTCGATGCCCTCGCCGCCGGTGAGTTCCTTTATGCGCTCTACGGTATTCTCCTCAGCTGCATTGATGATGGCGGAGGCTCCGAGTGCCAAGGCTTTTTCAAGGCGCTTGGCCATGACATCGACTACGATAATCTCCGATACACCCTCGGCCTTCAGTGCCATCATGCATACCAGTCCGATACATCCGGCCCCGAATACCACGGCTTTCTGTCCGGCCCGCGCTCCACCCTGGTTGGCAGCATGGAATCCGATGGCCAAAGGTTCGATAAGAGCTCCCTCAAGATTGCTTACATTCTCGGGAAGACGGAAGCAGAGGTCGGCGGGGTGGGTGGCATATTCCTGAAATACACCGTCGACAGGCGGTGTGGCGAAGAAAACAACATCGGGACACAGATTATATTTTCCTTCGCGGCAGTAACGGCAGTGGCCGCAGGTCTTGCCAGGCTCGAGCGCCACACGGTCGCCTACGGCAAGCGATGTCACCCCCTCGCCAAGAGCCACTACTTCGCCGGCTGCCTCATGGCCGAGCACGAACGGCGGTTCTACCACATAGCTGCCTATACGCCCTGTTTCATAATAATGTATATCAGAGCCGCATATGCCAACATAGTCAATCTTTATAAGTACTTCTCCCTTTGCCGGAGTAGGAATAGGGCGTGTGATAAAGCCCATCTTTCCTATGCCGTTCATCACGGCTACATTCATGTTTTCCTTCATGATATATTTTGATACAGAGTAAAGTTAAATGCCTGATTGGTAGATTTTACGGTGTAAAAATATAAACATTCTCCCCGATTTTAAAGCATTTCTGTGCTTTTATTTTTCGCAACCGTTCCCGCAATCGGTTGCGGTTTCCACAATCGTTTGCGGAGGCTCCGTGTCTGTTGAAATGTAAGTCCACAACCGATTGCGGGTGCCGCAAACGTTCCCATTCGTGCTCTTCGTCCCTTTTTTTCAAAACATCACTTTTTATTAATGGAATTTATCTAAATTTGAACTGATATATTGGTGGAGGAAGTCCCTGTGCAGGGATTTTTGTCCGAATTCAAATCTGATATCTGATGCGATACGTTACAATAAAAGACATTGCAGATGCTCTCGGCATATCCAAGTCGAGTGTGTCGCGTGCGTTGGCAGGGGATATGCGCAACGTCAGTCCATCCACTATTGAACGCGTCCGGGCCAAGGCGCTGGAGATGGGTTATCGCCGAAACATGACCGCAGTCAATCTCCGGGCGAAGGCCAACAAGATTATAGGAATCATAGTGCCGGAAATCACGACACCGTTTTCGATGGCATTCGTCACCACAGTGCAGGAGGCTGTGCAGCCGCTCGGCTATCGTGTGCTTATTGCCGTTTCGAGCGAGGATCCGTCGCGTGAGCGTCAGAATCTCGATATGTTTGAGAATGGCCGTGTCGACGGGCTTCTTGTATCTGTCACCCACAATGTGGCCAACCGCGACCATTTTGAAAATCTGGTAAAATCTAACTTCCCTATAGTATTTTTCGACCGTACTATACGTGACCTGCAGTGTTCGTCGGTATGCTCCAACGACGGTCTTATGTCATTTTTTCTTGTGGAGCACCTGATACGCAGCGGACGCCGCCGCATAGTGAATCTTGCCGGACCCTCTTATATAGAGAATTCGCGTGCGCGTTCCCAAGGATACCGTGAGGCTCTTGAGAAATTCCACATACCGCTCGACCGCAGGCTGATTGTGTCGGGTGGCATGTCGGTCGAAGACGGTGCCTTAGCGGTAGAGAGACTGCTTGACGGAGGCATTGACTTTGATGCCATATATTGCTTTACGGAGACACAGGCGCTTGGCGCAAAGCGCACACTTCAGGAGCGCAATCTGATAATACCACAGGATGTCGCCATATGCACGATGTCGGGTACATCGCTGTCATCGTTTGTATATCCGCAGATTACCGCCGTAGAGCAGAATGTGGTTGAGATGGCCCGTATAGCCGTGCGCCTTCTGCTGGAGAAAATCGACATACCGAGCGCGCCTCAGCAAAACATAACCCTCCATTCATCCATGATAGTGCGCGGGTCGACTTCCGCCGAGGAATCTTCACTCTGACACATTTAGAGCTTGTTTAATAATAAATGTTGCCGCCAGGGTCGTATAGCTTGAGACGATTTTCGACATGTGACGAAGG
>NZ_JAIDKI010000073.1 GCF_029051885.1 Muribaculum sp. | reverse complement strand
TTCTGATCTGGCGGTCGTAAAGGTCGTGGGTGTTTGATATGAACTGCACATTGGCTGCAATCATGGCGCCGGCGTCGATTGATATGCCTCCGGCAGCCATCATAAGACAGCCGGGCATTATCACTACATTTTTTCCGATACTTACCATGTGGGGGCGCACGGCGGTGACGGGGGAGTGGATAATGCTTGATTTGCCCAGCGTGGGGAATATGTCGTGCATCAGCCGGTCATATTCTTCTGTGCCCGGCATGGTGTGGTTGAATTTGAAAATCAGTTGCGACTGTCGGGTGGCAAGAGCCAGTTCTTCGGGAGTCTGTCGGGTGACATCTATTCTTATCTCGGGAATATCGGTTTTATTTTCCATATATTATTGTGGGGTAAAATCGTTGGTATGAATTATGCAAGTCATTCGCCTCTTGTTTCGGATATGAAGTGGCGTATGGCAGATATGGGGTGGATGAAAAGCATGCGAGGCCCGACATACCTCATTATCTTTTTTATTTTGTCGCGGTATGCGGGTGAATAGCAGTGAATAGTACACTTCCGGCAGCTTGCTTGTCTTGTTGCGGATTTAGGGCATTTGTCGAGTCGGGAACAGGCGTAGGAGAGTAGGTCGGCACACTCGGGGCAGAGTGTGTGTCCGGCAGTGCCATGGTGTCGATGGCAATATATGGTTATCATTTGGGATATTACACGCTTCTTTTCAGATGCATGAGCAGAGGTGGCTGATATGTTTGTCATTTCCCATTCTTATTTACCGGTAATTTCATCAAAATGTTCGATTGCCCATCCTACGAGTCCGGAGATATGTGGCATTAGGCTTACGCCGAGTGGCGACAGTGAGTATTCGACCCGTGGGGGTATCTCCGGGTAAAGTCGCCTTACAATCAGACCGTCGTTTTCAAGATTCTTCAATGTTTCGGTAAGCACTTTCGGAGAAATGTCGGGGAGTGCTTTTCTTATGGCGTTGAAGCGGGTGGCTTCGTTGTCGGCGAGTACACACAAAACGAGCATTGACCATTTTCCGGAGAATCGTGAAATCACATTCCTTACCGGACATGAATCTATTCCGGTATATTTTTCAAGATTTTCTTTCAACGGCAACTTGTTCATTTTCAAAAATAGTTACTGGTAGGTAAGTGCGTTACTTTGATGTAACGTCTTGTATGTGTGGGGTATACGTGTTAACTTTGCGTCACTGAAATAAACGCGGCTTACGGCTGCAAAGATAATGAATACTTTCCAAAGAAATTAAATAAGTTCTTAGATTATGAATGAATTAAAGACAATCGCCTGTGGTGATAAGTATGCTCATGTATCGGTAGGCGACCTCCACACCCCCATGGGGAAACAGTTTGTAAAGGATGCCAGTGGAGCTACATCATGTGAGATTTCATTTGGTACTCTTCATGCGGGAGAGTCTGTGCCGTTTTTCCACAGTCATAAGGAGAATGAGGAGAACTACATAATTCTCTCCGGGAAAGGCCGATTCCAGGTCGACGGCGATGTGTTTGATATCGCTGAAGGTTCGGTGGTCAGGGTAGCTACCGGCTGTGACCGCAATCTTAAATGCACATCCGCCGAGCCGATGACTTATATCTGCATTCAGGCTAAGGAGGGTAGCCTTGGCGGCTATACCATGACCGATGCCGAGATTACCCCACGAGACAACAGGCTGTGAGGGTAGACCTGTTTAAACAGTTTCTTAAAGGCAACGCATGTCACAGCCGTTTAGAGCCGGTTTGACATGCGTTGCTGTTATCGAATGATTATCTTACAACTTTCAATATTTCTGCCATTCTCTGTCAGTGTGAATATATACATTCCTGGGGTGAATCCTTGTGTCGGGATTGAAACTCTATCTACATCAGGATTGATTGTCCGGCTATATATGTGGGTTCCATTTAATGAAGTGACTGATATGGCACGGGAGCCAGTGCTGCCGTTTGGAACTGTTATTACAACAGGAGTTCCGTGGACAGCCGGGTTGGGTGATGCCGATATGCGATTTTCGTCACGTATAACATCGGCTACACCTGATGACTTATCCATGCGGTAAAATCGTGTAGTTTTTAAATATTCATTATTCTCGTTGTACCATCCGAATTCCGCTTGTGCGAGAATACTGTTGTCAGATTTAGACCCCGTTCACCAATATTTGTTAACGCTGGGGCGGCCAATCGTCATGCATCTGCGTCCGCTTGTTTCGGTCACAATGCAACCGCATTGCTCCCTCTCTGCGCGAACACA
>NZ_JAIDKI010000072.1 GCF_029051885.1 Muribaculum sp. | reverse complement strand
TAAGTAAGTCGTAAAAATTATTACGTATATGACTTACTTATCAATATTAACCATTAGAATAATTATCATGAAATTGCAGAAAATGGCAGTGGCGCTGGTGGCGGCAATCGCAATAGGCGGAGGCAGCATTGAGGCGGCACAGAATGTAAATGCGGAGGTGCCGGCAGGCAACCCGCTGGTGTTCGGCAACAACAGGCTCACGCTTATCACGCCTACACTTTTCCGCCTGGAAAGCACGACCGACGGGCGTTTTGTGGATGAGCGCACAATGTTTGCCTACGACCGTACGTCGCTGCTCGCCGACAGCCTGTACAGCGTAGAAAAAATCGAAGGGACCGGCGCCGACAGCCGATATCCGGTATACCGTATCACCACTCAGGCGATAAGGATTGAATATGTCGATGACGGACATCCGTTTTCCACCTCCAACCTGACGGCTTATTTCGACCACCGCGGAAGGGAGAAGAAGTTTACCATACGCCAGATACAGCGCGGCAATCTTGGAGGCCCGATAGAGACTCTCGACCGCGTAGGGAGCGAGGTGCCTCTCGGCAACGGCCTACTGAGCACCGACGGATGGCATGTCATCGACGACAACCGCGCCGACTTCCTTGACAGCGATGACTGGATCAGCCCGCGCCCGTACATGCCGGCGCATCTCCACGACCTGTACTGTTTTGTCTACGGCACCGACTACAAGGCGGCCCTCAGAAGCCTCGGAGCCATATCGGGGCGCACACCGATGACCCGCAAATGGGTGCATGGCGTATGGTACAGCAAATATCAGGATTACTCAACCGAGGAACTGCTCGAGGTAATCGACGAGTACCGCAGCCACGGCTATCCGCTCGACAATGTAGTGCTCGACATGGGCTGGCACACCAATATCCTTGACAACGGCACCGGCCATAACGGCAAACGACACTGGACCGGATATACCTGGAACCGCAATCTCATCCCCGACCCCAAAGCCCTGATAGACACCATCCACTCCATGGGGCTGACACTTACGCTGAACGACCATCCCCACGATGGTCTGCGTCCGGGCGACGAACGCTACGCCGACTTCGCCCGCACGCTCGGGTATGACCCCGACGGGAAAGAGATACCCCAGTTTGACTCCGGCTCGCGCCGATATATGGAAGCTCTGTTCAGCCACGGGCACGGTCCTACCGACAGCCTCGGGCTTGACCTCTGGTGGGTAGACTGGCAGCAGAATTATATCTATCCCTACGTAGCCGGGACCAACACACGCACACTTCCATGGCTCAACGAACTATTTTACCGGCACAGTCTCCGTGACGGCAAACGTGGCGCCACCTACAGCCGCTGGGGCGGATGGGGCGACCACCGGCATCCGTTTCATTTCTCAGGCGACGCATATACCAACTGGGACATGCTGGCATTCGAGATAAAACTCACCATAGCGAGCGGCAACGCCGGATGCTTCTTCTGGGCTCACGACATAGGTGGCCATAAAGAAATCGGAGGCGGCGAACTGCTGGCGCGCTGGGTACAGTTCGGAGCTATGTCGGCAGCACTGAGAATACACTCTTCGCGCACTCCGGAGTATGACCGTCGTCCCTGGCTCTGCGGCGACTCACTGGCCGAGCGCTCGATGTATGCCGCCTACCGTCTCCGCTCGGAAATGATGCCTTACACCTATACGAGTGTGCGCCAGACGCATGATGATATGGTGCCGCTGACGCGTCCGATGTATATCGACTACAACGGAAATAAAGAGGCTCTGCGCTACGGCAAGCAGTATATGTACGGCGACCTTCTGCTCACAGCCCCGATTGATACAAAGGGAACAGGCGCAGAGCGCACGGCAAGCCAGACGGTGTGGTTTCCCGACGGGGATGAATGGTATGACTTCTTCACCCACGAAAAACATGCCGGCGGCACTGTCGCCCGGATATCCAAACCTCTGGAGTCGTTTCCACTCTTCATGAAAGCGGGTTGGGTCATGCCGATGCAGCCGTTTACCACGCGTCCGGCTTCGGAGATACCCGGTACACTCGTGCTGCGGGTGTATCCGTCGGCCGAGGATTGCTCAAATCTCTACAGCCTTTATGAGGATGACGGGATAAGCATGGAGTATGAGAATGGCAGATACTCCAGAACCGGACTGCGCTACGAGCGCTCCGGCGCGTGGCATTCGGTAAGCGTGCTGCCGGCAGAAGGTGAATATGACGGACAGCCGTCGAAACGCTCCTACCGCCTGGAGCTTGGCACAGAAAAGCCCTGCGACGTCACTGTCAACGGTCGCAAGGCTCATATAGGGTTTGATAATGTAAAGAATGTCTATACTGTAGATATTCCGGCTACGCCGGTGCGCAAGGGTATCACTGTTCGATATCGATATGCTTGAGCACAAGCACGGTCTTGCCGTCCTTGTCGGTCATCACCACAGTGTCGCTTCTACCGGGACGGGCATGCTCCACGCTCTCAAGCGCCACGAGCATAGCGGTCTCTGTAGCCATTGAGGCGGGGTCGCACATCATACGGGTAGTGGCAATGTCAAGGAACTGTATGCTGTTGTTCTTGTCGGGATCGATAAGCAGCGAACCGTTCATGATATTGCAGCCCGTATGGCCGTGGACCTTCTGCTCGGCGATATCGATTACCATCTGCACATCGGTATTGTCATTGGATTTGTTGCCTATCTGAATGGGAGTCCAGGCGCCATTGAGAAACTCCATATTGTGGCGGCGGAGCACCATTATAGTTTTTTTGTTGGCGTCGAGAAGGTCGAGATAGAGTTCGTGGCCCTGGCGTCCGACAGAGAAAAATCGTGCATCGTCGAGCGCCTGGTTGATGGCAGCCTCAAACGGCGCGTCGGCACACGCCATCATAGTCGAAATCACATTTGAGATACTGAGGCTCTGTCCCTGGCCTGTGGTGAAGTCGCCGTTGATGGTATTGCAACCGTTGTTGCCATAGACACGGTGCTCTGAGAGCGAGAAATTCAGATAGGGACGGTTTTCTCCTGTCACTTTCTTTCCGCCCACGGTCCATACATTCCACTCGCCTTCAAGCTGCGAGGCATCTGACTGTTTCATAGTTGTCACTGTCTGGACAGGCTGTTCCTTTGGCTCGGTAATAACTTTCTTATTGCTACCACACGAAGAGAGAATCAGCGCTGTCGCCATTATTGCAAAAAATCTGCTATTCATATTGTTAAAATTTTTATTGTTCTGAATGAAACGAGTTCTCTATGAGTGTCTCTTATTATAAGACACTCTGGAGAGAGTAAAGTTTAACGCGGCACGGATATGGATAGTCCGTCGTAGGCAAGCCTTACCGGCGGAGGGAGCGTCGGCTCAACCACAGCATGAGGCCCGAGGCCGTCAGCAATGTGGGTGAAATATACTGCACGGGGCTTTACACGGGAGACCACAGCAATGGCCTCCTCAACCGACATATGGCTGTGATGCGGAGTATGACGAAGAGCATTTATCACAAGGGTGTCGACGCCTTCGAGCAGCGAAAAAGTTGACTCGGGTATGGTCTTGGCATCGGTGATGTAGGCGAGCGGCCCTATGCGGAAGCCTATGATGGGGAGACGGTCGTGCATCACGGGCAGAGGAGTCACCCGGATGTCGCCAATCATAAACGGTGCCTGAGGATTGACCTCATGGATGGCAAAAACAGGCACTCCCGGATAAAGATTCTCCCGAAAACAATAGGGAACACGGTTGCGCAGGTCCTCGGCCACATCGGCAGTACAGTACACGGGGAAATGTCCGTCGGGGAGCGAATGGCAATAAGGCCGCATGTCGTCGATGCCGCCCACATGGTCGTAATGGCTGTGGGTAAGCAGTACCGCCTCAAGTGGAGGCGCCCCGGCATCAATAATCTGGCGCCTGAAATCGGGCCCGCAATCTATCAGCAGATTCGTGTTGCCTACCGACACAATGGCCGATGCGCGCAGACGCTTGTCGCGTGTGTCGGTCGACAGGCATGCCGGGCAAGTGCACCCTATGGCCGGGACTCCGGTAGATGTGCCTGTGCCGAGAAAGCGCAATGTAATATTTTCTGTCATCAAATCCGTGTTATACAAACCTACATTCATCAGCCGACAAATATCACCTCGGGATGGAGCTGAATGCCAAATATGCGCATCACCTCATCGCAGACTCTGCCACTGAGAGCCACAACATCGGAGGCCACGGCATCGCCGGTGTTGACGATGACAAGGCATTGGAGCGGATACACCATCGCTCCCCCTACCGTTGCCCCCTTGAGGCCGGCATGCTCTATGAGCCATCCGGCCGGCAGCTTGACCGAGCCGTCGGGGAGAGGATATGACGGCATGTCGGGCCACTCGGCGACAAGCTGACGGAATCTGTCGTGCGACACCACCGGATTCTTGAAGAAGGAACCGGCATTGCCCTGGCCCTTTATATCGGGGTCGGGGAGCTTGGAATGACGTATCTCCATCACACGACGTCGCACATCCATCGAAGATAGATTATCGCAGTCGGCAAGCTGGCGCAATGGTCCGTAGGCGAGATTGAAAACCGGCTCGGTTGTAAGCCGCACCGTGACTGCGGTGACTACATAGCGGCCTGCGGCCTGCGGCTCCTTGAAGAGGCTCTGACGATAACCGTAGCGCAGCTCCGAGGGGAGGAGCACGACTTCACGCGAAAGCACGGTGTCGTAGGCAGTGACCGAATGTATACGGTCGGCCAGCTCTACCCCATAGGCTCCGATATTCTGCACGGCAGCCGCACCTACCGAGCCAGGAATCATCGAGAGATTCTCGATGCCGTTGTAGCCGGCACGACACACATGCTCCACAAAATCGTCCCATCGCTCGCCCGCTCCGGCAGTAGCCAGGACTTCAGTGCCGGAGCCGTCGAAGGTGATTCCCATGACAGCCGAATGCAGCACAACGCCCGGATAATCACATGTGAACAGCAGGTTGCTGCCTCCACCCATATGCAGCACCGGGAGGCCCTGCAACTCGGGCATTGCCAGAATCTCGGTCAACTCCCCGACCGAGGAGTAGGACGCATAGTAACGCGCGCGTGCCGGTATATGGAATGTTGTAGACGGAGCGAGATCAAAGTTGCTTTGCAGATTCATAACATATGATGTTTAGAGCTTGTTTAATAATAAATGTTACCGTCAGGGCGGTCAATCGTCGAGCATATTTTCGCTTGTGATGAGGGAGTTATGGGGTTCCATAACGACCGAAGAGCAGGCGGAAAGATGCCGGCGATTGACCGACTGGAGGTAATTTGTTTAACATCGTTGATATATTTTTGCATTTATTTCAAATTCAGCAAGAGAGCGAGGAATTATAAAATTACCGGTTGTTTCGTATATCTTGGCCGCTTTTCGCCCTGTTCCTCAGTCGTGTACATAAAGT
>NZ_JAIDKI010000071.1 GCF_029051885.1 Muribaculum sp. | reverse complement strand
GGTACATATAGTAGCTTGTGGTGGCGTTGTTGCCGAGCGAGCCGTATGATGCTCTCAGTTTCAGATTGTCGAGCCATGAGCGGGTTGCCTTCATGAAGGATTCTTCCGATATGCGCCATCCTGCCGATACCGACGGGAAGTAGCCCCAGCGGTGGCCCGGTGCGAATTTCGATGAACCGTCGGCACGGAAGTTTGCCTCAAGCATGTATTTGTCGTCCCACGACAGGTTGATGCGGCCGAAGTAGGAGCGCATGGCCCATTCTGTATAATTACCGGTGATGTTTCCATTGGTGGTACCGCCGTCAATAGCGGTCATGGAGTCATCGATGAGGTCATATTTGAGGAATGATTCGCTCTCGTTCTTATTGTATTCCTGGCTTGCTCCAAGCAGTACTGACCCTTCGAACTTACCTTTTGTAAGCGTATAGTGTGCGGTAATCTCGGATGAGCGGAATGTATTGGCGTAGTTGCGGCGGCGGATGTAGGTGCGCACTACACCTTCGCGTATCAGCACCGGTCCGTCGGCTGTGAATCGATAGAGATTGCGGTCGGTGAGATGATGTTCCTCACGGCGTGTCCAGTAATTGTAGGAATATGAGCCTTGTATTACGAGGCCTTTCAGCGGCTGGATGCGGGCGAAGAGTTTTGCCACGGTGCGGCGTGTCTTTGTGGGGAATTCATCTTTGTAGAACCACTGGCGTCGGTAGGGATTGAAATTGCTTACATTCTCTTCTTCAGGATTCTGGATGCCTCCGTAGAGTCCGGTAGCAGGGTCGTATAGGGTCATGCCGGGCACGGTGTTGAACGCTCCCGACCCGAATATCACATCGCCTCCTTTGGTGGCGTTGTCGGCCGACGGGTTGTTGGAATCGATATATCCGAACAGGTTGGTGCCTAAGGTAAGCCATGGCTTTACGTTGACCTCCAGGTTGGTGCGCAACTGGTAGCGGGAGTAGTCGGTATGATATATCATGCCGGGATTGTCGACATATCCGAACGACATGTTATAGCGTACTCGCTTGCTTCCTCCGGTGAGTGATACATTATGGTTCTGCACTACCGAGGGGTTTCGGTATATGTGGTCCTGCCAGTCGGTGTTGGGGTATATGGTAGGGTTGCGCCCGGCGTCGTTGCGCCATTCGTCGATTTTGCCTTGCGAGAAGCGCGGAGCCTGTCCGTTGGCTATGAGGCCTGCGTTCTGAATCTCCATGAAATCGGCATAGTCGGTAACGAGGTTGAGGCGTTTCGCCACTGTCTCAAACGATATGTTGCCGCTGTATGTCACACTGGGGCGTGACTCTACACCTTGGCGGGTGGTTATCAGTATTACGCCATTGGCAGCTCTCGAGCCGTAGATAGCCGATGATGCTGCATCCTTTAGAATGGATATGTTCTCGATATCCTGGGGATTTACATCGCTGATGGCTATGCCTGTCATTCCGTCGACCACAACAAGAGGCGCGGCATCGTTAAGAGTGCCTTGTCCGCGCACGCGTATTGTCTGCGACTCATAGCCGGGAGTATTTCCACCGGCGTTGGTGACGGTAAGGCCGGAAGCCAGTCCGGCAAGTGCGTTGGTGGCATTCGTGAGTGGTCGGTCGGCGAGGGTCGATGCATTTATTGACGACACGGAGCCGGTAAGGTTGACTTTTCGCTGTGTGGCGTAGCCCACTACGACTACTTCGTCGAGTGTCGACTTTATCTCATGCATTACCACGGTGTAGATTGATGTGCCTTCCTTGAGGCGCATCTCTACCGGATTGAATCCGATGTACGACACCTCAATCTCCGATGGATATTTTACATCAGAGAGTGTGAACTGTCCGGACACATCGGTATCGGTAGCTCCGGTAGAGGCTCCGCTTAGCTTTACGATTGCGCCGATTATCGGCTCGCCCGTAGCGTCGGTTACTGTGCCTCGTACGGTTGTCGACACCGTTTTGGAAGCCGTGGCATTTATGCTGTCGGCCGGGTTTTCAGAGGCGTAAATGTGTGCTGTTCCTGTAAAAAGGCAGAATACGAATGAAAGACAGACAAATGTTATTCCTTTCATATAAACAGATTAGTGTGTGAGACTCAGCAAATATAGCAGGTTGACCAATCCGTTCAAAAAATGTGTTAATGGAAAGCGTAAAAGTGATAATAAAAGTGAGAGAGTGTTTAAGAGCTTGTTTAATAATAAATGTTACCGTCAGGGCGGTCATTCGTCGAGCAGATTTTCGCTTGTGATAAGG
>NZ_JAIDKI010000070.1 GCF_029051885.1 Muribaculum sp. | reverse complement strand
ATAAATGTAATTGGGGATGTGGTGCGGCCGGATTCGGCTCCGATAAAAAACGGCGTGACCCGGTTAGAACCGGGTCACGCCAGTAATAGGATTGTTATCATGCAGGAATAATCCCGGATGTGATGATTTCTGTCAGGCGGAGTGCTTGCGGAAATGGTCGCGGATGGTGTCGACGACGTTGATTACATAGTCGCCCATCTTTTCCAGGTCGTTGATGATATCCATGTAGTAGATGCCGGCCTGGTATTCGTATATCTGGTTGTTGATGTTCTCGACATTCTTCGCTCTGTACTG
Organism: Muribaculum sp.; assembly: GCF_029051885.1. GTDB lineage: Bacteria > Bacteroidota > Bacteroidia > Bacteroidales > Muribaculaceae > Muribaculum. The sequence goes on along the minus strand of NZ_JAIDKI010000070.1, from coordinate 3,072 downwards.
GTTGCGCAGGTTGTTGATTTCGCGTTCCTTGTTGTACGAGCGTATGATATCCACCTCGCGCACTTTCTCTACGTCGCTTAGGATGACAAGCATGTCGGACATTGCCTCCTTGAGATATGTGAACATAGTGTCGATATTGGCGAGAATCGAGTCGTGAAACTCTACGCCGCTCTCCTGTTTGCGTATAAGTATCTTGGCGCATCCGAAGCAGCAGTCGGCTATACTTTCGATTTCGCTCACGATATTGAGCATTGCGGCGATATGCAGTTTGCCCTCGTTGGACAGGCGCCCTTCGGCACATCGGTTGAGATAGTTGGCGATTTCGATTTCCATGCGGTCGGAAATCTCTTCGTATTTCTCCAGACGGGAATACAGCTGTGAGAATTCCTCGCTTTTTTCTTTTGCATGGACAAGTTGCTCGGCCATGTCAATCATACGCTGTACGCGCTGAGCATATACTACAAGCTCTTTTTCAGCCTGTGCTATATTGAGCTCTGACGCGCTGAGCAGACCGCCGGAGATAAACTTGAGCTGGAATTCCTCGTCTTCCTTGTGCTTGGCTGGAACGAGCTTCTCGACAATCTTCACATAAAGTCCGGTAAGCCATATCATGATTACCACGTTGACGAGATTGAAGACGGTATGGAACATCGACAGGCCGAACGATACACTGAACTGCATTTGAGCTACCTGCATCAGTATGGGATGTTCGGCAGGGAGCGAGTTGCCGACAAGGAGATTGTATGTCTGTGGATCGGTGGCCTCGAGGTTGTTGACAAAGCTGAACATGCCCTCAGGATTGCCCTGTCCGAGCCACTGGGTGATGTCGACATTGAGGCGTACAAACGGGTAGAATACGGCGAGTGTCCACAGTATGCCGAAGAGGTTGAACAGAAGGTGGCCCATTGCAGTGCGTTTGGCGGCTACGTTACCGCTCATAGAGGCAAGAAGAGGGGTGATTGTGGTACCGATGTTGGAGCCGAGCACTACCGCGCATGCGAGGTCGAAAGTAATCCATCCCTTGGTACACATGATGAGCACGATGGCGAATGTGGCCGCTGACGACTGTATGATGGCTGTAATCACAACGCCGACAAACAGGAATAGCAATACTGACAGGAAGCCCATCGAGGCATAGTGCTCCAGGAATGCGAACATCTCGGGGTTGCTCTGCAGGTCGGGCACATAGTCGCTGATCATGTTAAGGCCCATGAACAGGAATGAGAATCCGATAGCAAATTCGCCCAGCGATTTTTTGCGCGATGAATTGCAGAACAGGAGCGGCACCGCGCATGCTATAAGCGGGAGGATGAATACCGACGTGTCGACTTTAAATCCGAACAGGGCTATAATCCATGCTGTAAAGGTCGTGCCGACATTTGCGCCGAATATCACAGCCATCGACTGGCCGAGGGTCATAAGACCGGCGTTGACAAAACTTACCACCATCACCGTCGATGCCGACGAACTCTGGATGAGGGCTGTAATAAGGATACCGGTAAGTAATCCTGTGAACCGGTTGCGGGTCATGGCCGACAGAATGTTGCGCAAGCGGTCGCCGGCAGCTTTCTGGAGGCCTTCGCTCATTACCTTCATTCCATACAGGAACAGGCCTACTGAGCCGAGAAGAGCGAAAAAGTCTAAAAGTGTATAGTTCATTACCTAAAAGGAATGGTGGCTATGTGGCCGGCTGTCATGGAGGCGGTTTATCGCACAGCGTCACGCTCCCCTGACAACAGGACGGGTTTGTATTTGCAAAGTTATATAAATGTTCAAAAAACTTTAAATATTGATTAACTTTTTTTCAACAGGAAGGTCACGGGGGTAGAACTATCGTACTGCGCATGGTGTTATTGGGATATGTGATAACAAATTAAACAGCGAGAGATATGAAACATCGTATTATGCTCATTGGTGCAGCCATAGCAGCACTTCTATCCTCGGCTCCGAATGCCGATGCATGTTCCCGTGTCCTTTACGTGGGAGATACCACCGTAAGCAATCCCGACAGTGTGCTGCGCATAGTCGGACGTTCGCTTGACTGGAAGACCCCTATCCCTACCAATATATATGTATATCCGGCAGGAATGTCGAAGATTGGCAATCCGGCTCCCAATTCCGTGAAATGGACTTCAAAATATGGTGCCGTATATGCCGTGGGCTATGATGGCGGCATCACCGAGGGTATGAATGAGAAGGGGCTTGTGGTCAACTCGCTGTTCTGTCGCGGTGCTGTATACAATAATGACTCCAACAAGGATATGCCATCGATGTCGCTTGCGGTGTTCCCCGGATGGTTGCTCGACATGAACGCTACGACCGACGAGGTGATTGAGGTGTTGCGCAATCGTAATTTTTCAATCGGAGGCGCCACATTTGACGGCGGCACTGTGTCGGCCCTGCACTGGGGTATAACCGATGCCTCGGGCAAGAGCGCCATCGTGGAGTTTGACAACGGAGAGATAAATATTTACGAAGGGCAGGATATCCCTGTTCTGACCAATCTGCCGAGCTTTCCGGCAATCAATGCCATTAACGACTATTGGGTTGAAATCGGCGGAGTGCATATGCTTCCGGGTACTGTCACCAGTCCCGACCGCTTTGTGAGAGGGTCGTTTTTCAATAAAAATGTCGTGCACACTAATGATTTCCGCGAGGGATTTGCTATTATCCGTTCGATAATGGCTAATGTTTCGGTGCCGTTCCATTACACGGTAGAGACCTCACCTGAAGTGTCGTCGACACAGTGGCGCTCATATTCGGATATACGCGACAGGCTTTATGGCTTTGAGGTAGTGGATAACCTTGGCGTTTTCTATGTCGATCTCAAGAAGGTTGATTTGCGCCCCGGTGCGCCGGTGTTGCGTCTTGATGTGAGCAAGACGTACGATGTGGTTGGCGATGCCACCCATCTGCTCAAGAAGCATGCTCCGTTCAAGCCGATGTATTGACATTTTTATTCACGTAAAAGATGTTAATACATGATATGAATACGACTTAGAGCTTGTTTAATAATAAATGTTGCCGCCAGGGTCGTATAGCTTGAGACGATTTTCGACATGTGACGAAGGA
>NZ_JAIDKI010000007.1 GCF_029051885.1 Muribaculum sp. | reverse complement strand
GGTCAATCGCCGAGCATCTTTCCGCCTGCTCTTCGGTCGTTATGGAACCCCATAACTCCCTCATCACAAGCGAAAATGTGCTCGACGATTGACCGCCCTGACGGTAACATTTATTATTAAACAAGCTCTTATTTTACATGATATATTTTGCTGATTATTTTCCAGTCGTTGCCGTCTTTTACCAGCGTGAACATGTCGGCAAAACTGGTTTCTCCGAATTTCGAGTCGATGCTTACAATAGCCACATCGGTTGCTACGTTGCATGATGTGATTTCGTATGATGCAGGCTGAGGTCCGGTCTGGTCGTAATAGTCGAACAGCGTCTTGATGGGTACGGATACGAGTTTGCCGTCATCGGCATACGACATGGTTGCTGTCGGGGCAAAAGCCGGCTCGGCAATCTTGCTGTTGCCTTTCACGGATGCCTCGCAATAGAGATCAAGAGCCTTGCGGATGCCGGCGATTTCTGCTGCTGTAGCGTTGGAGCACTTGGTGCTGTCACACACATTCTCACTTTTATTTTCTATCTTGGACATAATTTCATCACAGTTTTTATTTCCTCCGCAAGATGCCATCATAAGCATCATGATGAAGGAGGAAGTAAATAAGATACTTTTCATTACTATTATTGGGGGCGTGCAGTCCTTTAACAGGCGGTTATTTCTTCTATACATTATATACATGGTGTGGATTCCCATACCCCTGTCGTATATCTGAATATTGTGCTCATTGGCGACTAATATTTTTCTTGAATGAAATGGGTGCGCTCGCGAGGCTCATATTCGGGATGCGGTTTTCCTTTAAGGGCCTTTAGCATCCATGCCATATTCTCGCCGAGTGAACGCATGGTCTGGAGCCCCTCCTTGTCCTTACGCACATCGTCGGGAGTAAAGCCATGAACCGAGTTCCAGTATTGCGAGGATACTACCGGCATATTGCAGATGGTGAAATACTGGTTGAGTTGCTCGAATGTCGCCGAAGCACCACCACGGCGACAAGATACTACTGAGGCTCCGAGTTTCCCTGCCATCTCGTTCTCTTTGCAGTAGAACAGACGTTGGCAAAAAGAAGTTATCTGTCCCGTGGGCTGGCTGTAATATACGGGAGAACCGAGTATTATGGCGTCAAATTCCGAGAGCCTCTGCTGAATATCCTTTACAGCGTCGTCACGGAAACAATGCCCCGTCACGAAACATTTTTCACAGGCAATACATCCGGCGATTGGTTTGTTGCCGAGATAAAAAATCTCAGTTTCTATCTCATGTCTGTGAAGCGTTTCCGCCACTTCATTCAGTGCGGTGGCGGTGCATCCGTCAGGATGCGGACTTCCGTTTATCAATAGAGCTTTCACTATTCGGTGGCTATTTCTTGATGGTGTCGGAATTCTGATTATATGCTTTGGCAACGCATTTCCATTCGCCGTCTAGTTTGAGCAGAAGCAGGAAATCAGTGAAGTCGATGCGGTCTCCCCAGCCTTCCTCAAGAACGCGGACAACGGCAACCGTCTCCTCAACGTCAAGCACATCCACGCGTGCTTTGAAATTATCGCCTGCGCCTACGGTGTCCACGTTGTGGTAAAACTGGTTGATTGAGCCGTGTTCAAGCACTCCGTCGAGGATGCCAAACAGAACGGCGTCGCTTGTAAACAGTTCCTTTGCGTATGTGCTGTCGCCTTCGGCTACGCTCTTCACAAATTTCATAGCGGCTTCTTCAACCGCAGCGTATTCTTTAAGTTTGTCTCTCATATCGTTCTGAGTTTTAATCTATTAATCTGATGCAAAGTTATTATGGTAATCTAATGAAAACAAGTACCGAAAAATTTTTCGGGTATGGAAAAATTTTTCGGTATTCTGATTTTCAGCAATATTCGATAACTTTGTGCTTAAAATTAATTATATGGCATACGAAAAGAAGATACCTGTTGACCTTGATTGTCCCTTGCGTCTGACAATGAGTCTTATAGAATCCAAATGGAAATCGTGCATACTTGACGAATTGCGTTCCGGTGAGGCCATGCGTCCAAGCGAGATTCATAAATGTCTGCCCGAAGCTGCGCCACGTGTTCTTGACATCCAGCTTAAGGAGATGGTTGGGGACGGTCTGGTGGTGAAGACTATTTTTCCGGAATTGCCGCCTCGCTCCGAGTATAAGATAACAGAATTGGGCAAATCTCTACTGCCTATTATAGACCAGATGCTAACGTGGGGAAAAGAACATTTCGAGATTTTCGAGAAGAAATATAAACGGTAACTATTCAGCCAAAGTAAAGACATGATGATTTGGCTCGCCTGTATTAGACGAGGGCAAGGATCGCGTCAAGCGGTGATTGTCCGCTTTTTCAGGCCGTATCGGCATGGAATGTAGAGCGTGGAAGGCATCAGCGCCGGAGTCTGAACGGAAGCATCCTGATATTTTCTGTTTGACTTTGAGAAGCGATGAAAAGAATATATAAATATCATGTGGTAACATACAGCTATGACAGCGGCGAGGATGCCAAGCAGGACACAAACACGCTGAAAGAGGCTGTAAAACTCGCCAAAGAGTGGCTAAAAGATGAATACTATCACAAAGTGCGGGTATTCGGTATAAACGGCATAACACGTGAATTTATCAGCATCGGCAACGGTCAGACCATCCGAACTATATAACCACCCATCCCGGCGAGGGAGAACCACAGCGGAGCGACACCGCCGCCGGGAACTAATATAAACTTAAATACATACAGATATGGCAATCTACAAAGTACGCATCAAGACCGAAGGCAACACCACTACCTACACGACAAACGCCACAACGCTGGCAACTGTCACCTATCGCCCCGCATTAGATAAATGGGATGTGTCAGCACCAAGCATCGGCATATTGGCAGACACCAAAGAAGAAGCAGACAAGATGGCAAGAGAAAGCATAACGTCGTTTCTTGCCTCAGTGGGTCTAACTCCGGATTTTATTAACGAATAAACAACGCGCAATAAAAGGCGTAGTGGTATCTATTGGTAGGGCCGATGGATAGCCCCTACTGGTAGCACCCGATGAATTTCAAAACATTTCAGTAATTTAGCAAATAAAAAGATTATGGCAATCGGAATATATTTGCGTGTGTCAACTCTGGAGCAAGGATTTGACCAGCAGATGCAGGATATAAAGGCATATTTCAACGCCAACCGTATAAACTTGGATGACGTGGCCGACATTGTAGAGGAACATGTCAGCGGCGGCAAATCATACGAAGACCGTAAATTCCAGCAGCTTCTAAACAGAAGCAGGCCGGGAGATTATATCTATGCGGCCAGTACCGACCGCCTCGGACGTAATTTTATTGACATGATGCGTCTGATGGAAGATGCGAAGAACCGTGGCGTTATCATTGTAGCTTGCAAACAAAATCTGTCACTTGCTGATGACAACTCAATGGCTAAAATTGTACTTGTGGTGACCGCTATCATGGATGAAGACGAACGCAAGCGCATAAAGCACCGCACCGCCAATAAAAAGGCATGGCAGCGTGAGCAGATAGCAAAGCACGGTTATTTCATCATTGAGAACGGCCCGAACGCCGGGCAGCGGTGTGATTATGTCGGTAGTCCCAAAAAGGACGATATGTCAGAAGCTCGTCAGAAAGCGCTGGCAAAAACACAAGAGGCGGCAGCAATCGCCAATCAAGAGGCTAAAATCAGATGGGCGGAGCAATCCAGAGGCTATAACTGGGTGCGCACGCAGCTGGCAAAAGGGAAATCCCGCGCCCTTATTCTGGAAGAAATGCACGCACTCGACCCGGAGAACTACAGCACGCGCGAGGGGAAACCACTGTCAAAGGTCGTACTTTCCAAGTGGTGCCGTGAGATGAATCCGCTGGCAGTATAACCGTATTGGCAGCTTCAAACGAATTTCAGTCATATGATACGAATAAAGACACTCGAACAGATCAGCGAACAGTATGACCGCATCACGGGCTACCTCATTGCACAGAGCCGTTATAAATCGGTCTGCAAAGTCGATGAAATATTCAACGCCACATTTGACCGAATATTAACAGCCATAGGCATCACGGAAATTGATGATGACGCAATCGAAATTACATTCAACGAACCAGTATTGGTCAGCGAGTATCAGCGCTTGCCATAAAGTACCCAGTCGAGCACACGGCGGTTGGCCTCGTCGACCAATTTCGCATTACGGTTTATATAGATACTTGTGATAGTATGGGATGATGCGTGCCCAAGCGCTTGCCCGATAATATCCTCAGAGATTCCACAATCATTATAAGCTATCGTAGCCCATGTGTGGCGACACCAATATGAACTAAGATTCGGGAATGCGGGAGTGCGGGAGTGCGGACTTTTTTGCCACCTCGACCGACACGCTCAACAGTCCCCATGTTTTTTAATGCTTTATTTAGTTGATGCACGAAATTGCGGTGGTCGCTCCAGCGGTCGGCAATGCAGAGCAAGTTGCTGCTGCCTCGATATTTATTGATTATAGCTAAAGCCTCTGTCTCCACTTTAATGGAATATTTACGATGTGTCTTGGCCGTGTCTTATTCAAATCGGTTATCCTTTGTTATGCATGTCAGCTTTGCGAGGTCTACAGCGTTTATCCCTATAAAGAAAAATGACAACAAGAACATGTCTT
>NZ_JAIDKI010000069.1 GCF_029051885.1 Muribaculum sp. | reverse complement strand
GTGAAAACCTCTCTTAACAGATTTGTCCAAATACCTTAATACCAAAAAATTTCAAGATATGGAAAATGAAAACCTCATCAAGATGGTGACCGAAAAAGCCCAGAGCTGGCTCGCCGACGGTTACGATGAAGAAACTCGTGCCGAGGTGCGTCGTATGCTGGACGCCGATGACAAAACCGAACTTATCGACAGTTTCTATCGTGACCTCGAATTCGGTACCGGCGGTCTGCGCGGTATCATGGGTGCCGGCACAAACCGTATGAACATCTATACGGTAGGCGCTGCCACACAGGGTCTTGCCAACTATCTTAAGGTCGCATTCAAGGATGAGCCACAGATATCTGTAGTCGTGGGCCACGATGTGCGTAACAACTCGCGCAAGTTTGCCGAAATTGTTGCCGACATCTTCTCGGCCAACGGCATCAAGGTCTATCTCTTCGATAGTTTCCGTCCCACTCCCGAGCTGTCGTATGCTATCCGTGAGCTCGGCTGTCAGAGCGGTGTCAATATTACCGCTTCCCACAACCCCAAGGAATACAACGGTTACAAGGCATATTGGAGCGACGGCGCACAGTTTATCGCTCCCCACGACGTGAATGTAATCGAGTATGTAAACCGTATCAGCGGTATCGGTGAAATCAAGTTCAAGGGCAATCCCGAGCTTATCACTATCATCGGCGATGAGATGGACCAGAAGTTCCTGGCTGCCATCAAGGGCCTTCAGCTCAGCCCCGATGCTGTAAAGCAGTTCCACGATCTCAAGATTGTGTACACTCCTATCCACGGCACCGGTGTGAAGCTCATCCCCGACTCGCTGCGCAACTATGGCTTTACCAATATCATCAACGTGCCTGAGCAGGATGTAACATCCGGCGATTTCCCCACAGTAGCTTCGCCCAACCCCGAAGTTCCCTCGGCAATGGCTATGGCTATCGCCAAGGCTAAGGAAGTTGATGCTGATTTGATTCTCGCTTCCGACCCCGATGCCGACCGTATCGGATGTGTGCTCCGCGACGACAATGGCGAGTACGTACTGATCAACGGCAATCAGATTGTGATGATTCTCCTCAATTACATCATGACCCGTAATAAGGAGCTTGGCCGCATTACTGGCAATGAGTACATTGTAAAGACTATCGTTACCACCGAGACCATCAAGTCAATCGCCGACAAGAATGGCTTCAAGATGTATGACTGCTATACCGGCTTCAAGTGGATTGCTGCTGTTATCCGTGAGAACGAGGGCGTAGGCCGCTATCTCGGCGGTGGCGAGGAGAGCTACGGATTCCTTGCCGAGGACTTCTGTCGCGACAAGGATGCAGTGAGCGCCATCTCCCTTATGGCTGAGGCACTCGCATGGGCCAAGACAAAGAATATGAATTTCCTCCAGATGCTGAAGGATATCTATATGACTTACGGATTCTCACGTGAGGCCGGTATCTCTCTGGTGCGTAAAGGCAAGACCGGTGCTGAAGAGATTATCGCAATCATGAAGAATTTCCGTGCCAATCCTCCCAAGCAGCTTGCCGGCAGCCCGATTGTCACTATCAAGGATTACGCCGACCTCAACCTCACCGACGTGACCACCGGCAACGTATCCAAGATGGACATGCCTGTTACTTCCAACGTGCTCCAGTACTTTACTGCCGACGGTACAAAAGTCAGCGTACGTCCTTCCGGCACAGAGCCCAAGATTAAGTTCTACGTTGAAGTGCGCGGAAAGATGGAGAAGCCTGAAGACTATGGCAAAGCCATCGAAGAAGCCGAAGCTAAAATCGAGGCTATCAAGAAGGATCTCGGTGTCGACTGATAACACTCTAGAGTAATCAATAATATTCAGCGGAGACGCGCCCAACATGTGTATTGGATGCGTCTCCGCTTTAAAGTAGGTCATATAATGACTTGCTTTATTTAATTCAGTATGTTTAAATGGAAGTAGTCTACGAGGATAATCATCTGCTTGTGGTCAACAAGGCTCCCGGCGAAATAGTGCAGGGCGACAAGACCGGCGACGAACCTCTTGTCGAGACTCTTAAGCGCTGGCTTAAGGAGAAGTATGACAAGCCCGGCAATGTGTTCTGCGGTGTGGTGCATCGTCTTGACCGCCCTGTAGGCGGTCTGGTGGTGTTTGCCAAGACATCCAAGGCTCTCGCGCGCATGAACGAGCTCTTCCGCAAAGGCGACGTGGAGAAGACCTACTGGGCCATCACACGCAATATGCCACCCGAGCCGGAGGGAACGCTCGTCCACTATATCACCTCGGTAGAGCGCAACAATAAATCGTATGCGTCGCTCCAGCCTAAAGAGGGCGCTCAGAAGGCTGTGCTCAAATATCGGCATATAGCATCGTCGGAGCGATATCATCTGCTTGAAGTCAGGTTGCTGACCGGACGCAAGCATCAGATACGTGTGCAGCTCTCTTCAATCGGATGCCCTATCAAGGGTGATTTGAAATATGGCGACAAGCGTTCCAATCCCGACGGCAGTATTTCGCTCCAGAGTCATCATATCCGCTTTGTACATCCCGTGAGCGGCAACGTGATTGATATTACAGCCCCTGTGCCCGACGATACTCTCTGGCAGGCTCTCGCCGGAGAGGTCAGATAAGGCGGCTCCATGTGGATATAATGAGAGTAAAAAAACAGTCAGAGCGTCATTCATATGACGCTCTGACTCGTTTATCGCAGATGCTGTTTTTGAGCAACTATGGTAGTTCCCGGAAGTATGTAACTGTGTATGCTTTATACATGCTTTGGGCTTACAGTAGCGTAGGCATATGTATGTCAGCATGTGAAGAAATGGGTGAACGCGCGGATTATGCGGGCGTTGTCGGCAGCGGAAGCTGTCTCGCGCACAGAATGCATGGCCCATATTGCAGCGCCCATATCCACACCTCTGAGGTCAATCTTGGATGTCAGGATGTTGCCGAGGGTTGAGCCTCCGGCTACGTCGCTGTGGTTGACGAAATACTGGTATGGCACGTCGGCCTGCTCGCATATGGCGCGGAACACGGCCGCCGAGTCGGCGTCGGTCATGTATTTGCAGTTTGCATTGATTTTGATTACGGGTCCGCCACCTACCACAGGATGGTTGGTCGGGTCATGTTTCTCGACGTAGTTGGGGTGTACGGCATGGGCATTGTCGGCCGAAATCATGAATGATTCTGCCACAGCTCGCGAGAAGTCCTCGAATGTGCCTCCGAAGGCTTCGACTATGCGCATCATGATAGTATGCAGGATTGGGGATGCCGCTCCCTGTTTGGTGCCTGAGCCTGTCTCTTCGTTGTCGAAGATTGCCATTACCCTTACTGTCGGCTTGGGTTGGATGGTGTCGGTGGCGAGCAGCATGGCTCGCATGGCCGCATAGGCCATCGACAGGTCGTCGAGTCGTCCGGAGGAGATGAATTCGCCGTCTGAACCCCATCGTTGTGCCGGTGTGGTGTCGTAGAGCGAAAGGTCGCAGTCGAGTATCTGTTCCGGGTCGACTGATAGTCTGTCGGCAACCATGCGTAGTACCATACCTGAGGCATTAGCCTGACGGTCGATAATACCTATCACCGGGAGCATGTCTTTCTGCTTCGACAGTGGATTGCCTTCGTTGACCGAGCGGTTGAAGTGGATGGCGAGATGAGGTATTGTCAGCATCGGGTCATCGAATCGTACCAGACGGGTGACGGGATGGAGCGGGTCGATACCGCGCAGCATCACGCGTCCGGCTATCGATAGAGGACGGTCGAACCATGTATACAGAATGGGGCCTCCGTAGACTTCGGTGTTGAGTTTCACCACACCTCCGTCGCATTTCATTTCCGGAGCAGGCTTGATGCGGAAGCCGGGTGAGTCGCTGTGGGCGGAGATTATACGGAAGCTGCTTGAGGGAGTTCCGTCGCCTATTCTGAACGCGAAGATTGCCGAACTGTTTTTGACTACAAAGTAGCGTCCTTCAGGCTTGAGCTTTCCGCGCCATGAGTCGGTCATGTCGAGCTCGGTATATCCGTTGTCGGATAGGATGCGTCGGATGGTGTCGACAGCCCAGAAGTTGCAGGGTGATGCGTTGAGAAAGTCAATAAGGCCTTCTGCTTCACGGGCGGTCATATCAGAGAAGTCCGTCATATGTGTAATGATTGTTTGTGGTTGGAGGATTCGAAGTTAATCAGTGTGCCGGGTCTTTGGCTATATGGCGTCAGAATATGTAGTTGAAGCCAAGATTGGCATAGATGGGGTAGAGGGGGAAGTTTACAGTCTTGAATGAGCTTTTGAAGATGTTGTTGAATCCCCAGCTGAGGTTGGCTCGCAGGGCAAGGTGCTTGAATGCACGCCAGGATACTCCTCCCTGAAGTCCGTACTGGAATGTGCGCAGGTCGCTGTTGAATTCGTACGGGGCGCTGGCTTCGCCTTCGAATTCCACTTTCTCTCCGGTAGGGTCTCCCTCTCTGAGATATCCGTCATGTACAACCCCGGAGAATTCATGATTGAGACTTACACCGATGTAGGGGCCGAGGTGGAAATTCCACTGAGATGTCGGACGCCAGCGGGCAAGCACGGGGAATGTAATCAGCGACGCCTGATATTTTGTGTCTACGCGTCCTGTCCAGTGGCCGGCTATACGCGAGCCGTCCTGTATGATTTCCATTCCGTAGTTCTTTACCGTAGATTTGGTATCCATGCCTTTGTTTTCAAGGCATATGCCTACCGAGAATCCCCACTGTGGTGCTGTGTCAATCCATTTTGTGACGTTGCCGCCGATTGCGAGGTTGAGCATCGGATTGTAGCCGTTGATTTTCCTGATTTCCGACGGTAGAGGCAGGGGTGCTGTGCCGCCGATGTTTGCTCCGGCGTAAATTTCGTATTCCAGTCCGTGGAGTATTGACCATTCGAGCGCAGGTGTTGTCTCTTTCTGAGCATTTGCCTGAAGTGGAGCGATTATGGCCAGTGCGGCTATGATTATTGCGGTTATTTTCAGTTTCATTTTTAAACAAACGTCTTATTCTTCGCAGGTTAATACAACTTGGTCGACCATAAGTGTGCTTCCGGGAGCGCCTGAGAAAAGGTCTCCGTCGATGCTTGACGACATTACAATTGATATGGAGTACTGTCCATTCTCGAGTTTCTGCATGTCGAGTTCTTTAAAGTAGACAAACGGGAGCGAGAAAGTACGCCATGTGTCTGAGGGGATTCGTTCTCCATCGTTGAACCGGGCAAGTGCCACAACGTTGGGCGATGTCTGTACGTTGGTTCCGTTGAGGTACTCCACATCGGGCGTGCGTTCGAACATTACTCCGTATATGTTGAATTCATCAATCTTGCCAGGAACAGCTTCAAGTTTGTTTGACAGAGATTCGTTCAGTTTGTAATAAGTTTCGCCGGGGGTATACTTGTAATAGCCGGACAGGCGCACGGGCTTGCGGTCGAAGGGTCGGCCGAAGCGTGTTGAAAGCAATGTATTGGAAAGATTCACTTTGAACTCTCCGATGAAGAGGCTTCCTGCGGCGAGGGGAGAATTGCGGAGATTGCCGAACAGTCCGGTAATGCGTGTGGTCATGGCTGCACATTTGCCGTCAATGCCATTGTCTGACTGGTAGGTAGGGAATGATGCCGGGTCGTCAGAGCCTTGTCCGGTCATAGCATATCCGGAGTTGCCGCTTGCCCAGGAGAAACTTTCGTTGCCGTCGGGCCCTACCTCGTAGAAAATGTCGTAACTGTATCGGCTGGACTGTTGTTGCCTTACATGCTCGAAATCATAGGAGAGCGTGATTCCCGGTTCGTTGACCCACACTGTATACGTTTTTTGCCATATTCTATCTTCGGCGGTCACGGTATATTGCTGTGGCACGTCAAAATTGCGCGCGGTGCCGCTTGGCGGGTCGATTGTGGCTCCTTCGGTTAGTATGAATTCAGGTGCCAGGGCGCTCTTATCGGTCCCTTTTTTTACAAAAAGAGTCACTTCGGAGTTGCGTATCGCAGCGTTTTGCGACATTACGTCTCCAGGGAGTGTTGCCGCTATTATATCACATTCAGCGTTGAGCGGCTCTTTGCGTATGCATCCTGCTGTGGCCAATGCAACAGCAGCAATCAGAAATGTATGAGTGATTGGTTTCATTGCTTGCAAAGTTAAGCAATTAATAGGATAAAATTTCACTGGGAGTAAAATAAATTCGACCAGTTATTTACAGCGAAAATGACTGGTGTGTTACACCCTGTCGGGATGTGGAGCGGCGATGAGGTATCCGGCTGTTGTGCCCGTGAGGTCAGTCGCCGCAGCTGTCAAGGCCAAGCTGTTGCGGCTCTTCGTCGGAATCAGGAATTGCCGCGCATCCCATAGGTTGCGGTATGCGTTTTATGAATTTAGCCGGATTTCCGGCAACTATGGTGTCGGCCTCGACATTCCGTGTCACGATGCTTCCGGCTCCGACTACAGCATTTTCGCCGACAGTGACGCCCGGCAGGATTGTCGCGCCTGCTCCAATCCATGCATTCTTGCCTATCTTCACCGGTTTGCATGTTATGATATGGCGTTCGTAAAGGTCGTGGTTGTTTGATATGAACTGAACATTGGCTGCAATCATGGCGCCGTCGTCGATTGATATGCCTCCGGCAGCCATCATAAGACAGCCGGGCATTATCACTACATTTTT
>NZ_JAIDKI010000068.1 GCF_029051885.1 Muribaculum sp. | reverse complement strand
CTCGGATATGGGTATCAGAGACAGAGCATTGCCAAGCCACAGGTAGCAGTGCTTAAATGTTATGGCACATGCGAGAACAGACCGGTGACCGCTCACTACGACGGTCCGGCATCGTGTGCCATGTTACACTCCACAGGCTCAGGTACCACATCATGTCCTTTCGGATGTCTGGGGTGCGGCGACTGTGTGAAAGCATGCCGCTTCGGCGCCATGCATATGGATCCTGTAACAGGATTGCCAGCCATCGACCCCGAAAAATGTACCGGATGCGGCGCGTGCACAAAAGCATGTCCGCGCCATATTATCGAACTACGCGACAAGGGGCCGCGTGGCATGCGCGTGTGGGTAGCCTGCTCCAACCGCGAGAAAGGAGCGGTAGCACGTAAAGAATGCAATGCAGCCTGCATCGGATGCGGCAAATGCATGAAAGCATGCCCCCACGATGCGGTGTTGGTTACCGACAATCTTGCATATATCGACTTCACCAAATGCAAGCTATGCCGCAAATGTGTGCTCGCATGCCCGACTGGCGCTATCCACGACGCAGGATTTCCCATATCCGCAGCCGACATGGCGGCTATTGCCGAACGCAAGCGCAAGGAGGCTGAAGCCAAAAAAGCAAAGGAAAGTAATGTTGAACCGAAAGAGTGATTAACACGTATGCGCACATTTCATATCGGTGGAGTGCATCCACCTGAAAATAAACTGACAGAATCAGCAAAAATTATAAATACCGAACTTCCCCGTGAAGTAACGCTGACTTTCGGACAGCACATCGGTGCACCGGCAAAATGTCTTGTAAAAAAAGGAGATTATGTCGACAGAGCTTCAGTCATCGCTGAAGCGTCCGGATTTGTATCGGCAAACGTACACACCCCCATTTCCGGCACAGTAACCAAAGTGGATCAGATAAAGATGCCCAACGGAATGCCATGTCCCGCCGTGACGATTGCAGCATCCGATGACGACCATGAGAAAGACCTCAAGGCAATCAACGACAGAACACCTCTGCGCAGCGACGACGAAATTGAAGCTCTTGACCCCAAAGCCATCATTGACATTGTCGACCATGCCGGAATTGTCGGACTTGGAGGAGCTACGTTCCCCACAAAAGTAAAGCTGTCCCCTCCCCCCGGAATGAAAGCCGACCTGGTAATCATCAACGCAGTAGAATGCGAGCCATATCTGACCAATGACCATGCCCTTATGCTCGAAGAGCCCGATGCGATACTCGCAGGGACAAAACTGCTGATGAAAGCCGCCGGAGTAGAACGCGCTATAATAGGCGTCGAGGCCAACAAGCAGAATGCCATAGACCTGCTGCGTCAGCGCATTGCCCATCTTGGCATAAATGGCATTTCCGTGACCGAACTGATGGTGAAATACCCTCAGGGAGGCGAGAAGCAGCTCATCGAAGCCATAACCGGCAAGGAAGTTCCGTCGGGCGCCCTGCCTATCGCTACCGGCGCGATAGTACAGAATGTGGCCACTGCCTATGCAATATATCAGGCCGTGCGATTCGGACAGCCTCTTATTGAGCGTGTAGTGACTGTTACCGGCCCATCAGTGCAACGTCCCGGCAACTATCGCACAGCAATCGGTGTACCTGTAGCCTCACTTATCCAACAGGCCGGAGGCGTACCCGACGACACCGGAAAAATAATCCTCGGAGGCCCAATGATGGGAAAAGCGATTGTCAACATCGACGCACCGACAACCAAAGGTGTGTCAGGCATACTGCTACTTCCTGAAAGCATGTCGCAACGCCCCCGCATCGAGCCATGCATAAGATGCGCACAATGTGCATTCGCATGCCCGATGGGGCTTGAGCCCTTCCTGCTCGCCACACTTTCAAGATTCAGCGAATGGGAGGAAGCCGAAAAAGAAAAGATTATGAACTGTGTCGAATGTGGATGCTGCAGCTACAGCTGCCCCTCGTCGCGACCCATACTTGACTTCATCAGGTTGGGGAAACAGACAGTAGGAGCCGCTATCCGTGCACGCCAAAGCCAGAAAAAGTAATCTCCACGGGTAAAACCGTCCATTGTCCCTATCAAACATTTTAGAACAGTCACTCAACAGCAATGAATCAATTATTAACCATATCGGCATCACCCCACCTGCACACAAAGCGGACGGTAGCGTCATGCATGTGGCATGTAGTCGTGGCCCTGCTCCCCGCACTTGCCGCCTCACTCTACTTCTTCGGTTTAGGAGCCGCTATTGTAGTGGTTACAGCAGTAGCCGGGTGTGTCGCTTTCGAATATATAATAAACCGCTGGATGTTTGGACGTCCCTCGACCATTTTGAATGGAAGCGCTGTGCTTACCGGACTCCTCCTTGCATTCAACCTGCCATCCAACCTGCCCGTATGGATTGTACTTATCGGGTGTCTCGTAGCAATCGGTATCGGCAAGATGTCATTTGGCGGACTGGGATGCAACATATGGAATCCGGCACTGGTAGGACGTGTGTTCCTTCTTATTTCTTTCCCGGTGCAGATGACCTCATGGCCTCTGCCTATTGTCAACAGATGGGCATATGCCGACGCAACCACAGGAGCCACCACCCTTGGAATGCTCAAATTGGGCGGCGACCCATCAACGGTGGATCTCTGGCAGAGCGCTACAGGCGCTATGGGAGGCTCACTTGGCGAAGTAAGCGCGATTGCGCTTGTAATCGGCGTGGTCTACCTTCTGATAATGCGCATAATCACCTGGCATATACCTGTAGCCATTATAGGGTCCGTAGCGTTGTTTACCCTCTGTATCGGCGGAAATATCGGTATCGAACTCCTGTCAGGAGGTCTCCTGCTTGGCGCCTTCTTCATGGCCACCGACTATGTCACATCACCGATGTCACGCAAAGGCATGCTCGTCTACGGCATAATGATTGGTATAATCACAATCATAATACGCCGCTGGGGAGCATATCCTGAAGGCATGTCGTTCGCCATACTGCTTATGAACAGTTTCGTACCGCTTATCAACCGATATATCAAACCCCGCAAGTTCGGAGAAAGGAGGTCGGAAAAATGAAAAAATTACCATCCAACTTACTGAATATGGTGCTGTCGCTCGGCATCATCACAATCGTGGCCTCCTCCCTGCTGGCATGGGTCAACAGCCTCACCGCAGGTCCTATTGAAGAAGCTCAGCAGAAGGAAGAGATTGAGGCAATCAAATCGGTGACACCGCCATTCGACAACAATCCCCGAAGCCAGGAATGGAAATGGATTCCCGACAACGACACCATACCGTTTATGGTATATCCTGCAATGGAGAATGGCAATCTGGTAGGAGCAGCCGTGAAAGGCTACACTAAAAACGGCTTCGGAGGTGAAATCCGTATCATGTACGGCTTCAGTACCGACGGCTCCGTCACCGGATATCAGGTGCTTTCCCACGCCGAGACCCCGGGCCTTGGCGCCAAGATGCAGGAATGGTTCAGAATGGATATCGGCAACCGCAGCGTAATAGGTAAAAATCCGTCCGCCACACCGATGTATGTCTCAAAGGATACAGGAGGCGCCATCGACGGCATTACCGCAGCGACAATCACATCACGTGCTTTTCTTGAGACTCTGCGCGACTGCTTCGCAGCATTCGAAGCCTATAAGACTGACCACGGATTCACTGCTACTCCATCCAATATTGCCGGCGACTGCACAACAGGAGCCACCACACACACATCATCTAAAAGCGAGTAAGACATGAATAAACTACGTATAATTTACAATGGTCTCATAGCCGAGAATCCGACTTTTGTGCTGCTTCTCGGCATGTGCCCTACCTTAGGCACTACAGGATCGGCGATGACAGGCATGTCGATGGGACTTGCCACAACCGGTGTGCTGATATGCTCCAACATAGCCATTTCGGCAATAAAGTCGCTTGTACCCGACAGAGTGCGTATCCCGGCATATATCGTCGTGATAGCCACATTCGTGACACTACTCCAGATGTTCATGGCGGCATACCTCCCGGAACTCAACGCCTCGCTCGGAATCTTCATTCCGCTTATTGTAGTAAACTGCATATTGCTCGGACGCGCCGAGGCATATGCGTCGAAACACACAGTATCCGACTCATGCTTCGACGGAATCGGTATCGGGCTCGGCTTTACCCTGGCGCTGACTCTTCTCGGAGCGGTACGCGAGATACTCGGTGTCGGCACCGTGTTCGGACTACGACTGTTCCCCGAGACCTTCGGCTCGCTGGTGTTTGTCCTCGCACCGGGCGCCTTCATCGCCCTCGGATTCCTTATCGCATTGATCAACTACATTAGAAACCGCTCCTGACCATGCTTACATACCTTTCGATAATCGTTACGGCGATATTCGTCAACAATATAGTTTTCGCACAGTTTTTAGGCATATGTCCCTTCCTCGGCGTATCAAAAAAACTGAGTTCTGCCGTAGGCATGGGTGCTGCGGTAATGTTTGTAATGACCCTTGCCACCTGTGTGACATGGCTCGTCCAGCACGGAATCCTTGAGCCATGGGGCCTCGGCTACATGCAGACAATCGTGTTTATTCTCGTTATCGCGGCATTGGTACAGATGCTCGAGATAATCATCAAGAAGATTGCCCCGGGACTATATCAGGCACTGGGTGTGTTTCTCCCGCTTATCACCACCAACTGTGCCGTACTTGGCGTAGCTATTCTGGTAATACAGAAAGGGATGAATCTCGGCGAATCCATAGTATATGCCGTGGCTACAGCTGTCGGCTTCACTCTCGCACTGGCTGTCTTCGCCGGCATCCGCGAACACCTTCGCCTTGTCGATGTACCCGCCCCTATGCGCGGCATCCCCATCGCACTGATATGTGCAGGAATGCTTGCCATGGCCTTCATGGGATTCTCCGGCATATCCATAGGATAAAAACCTACATCCGATAGATACAACTGTGCGGTATCAGCCCTATCACAGGGAAATACCGCACAGTTTTTTTTAGACCCCGTTCCCCAATATTTGTTAACGCTGGGGCGGTCAATCGTCGTGCAGATGTGTTCGCGCAGTGAGGGAGCAA
>NZ_JAIDKI010000067.1 GCF_029051885.1 Muribaculum sp. | reverse complement strand
CCGCTGACACAGCATTTACCCATACCACGGGCAACAACGGCTGCGTGAGATGTCATACCGCCACGCATGGTAAGGATACCCTGGGCCACAGCCATACCGCGGAGGTCCTCAGGGGAGGTCTCGATACGAACCAGAACAACTTTCTTCTTCTTTTCCGACCATGCTTCAGCCTCTTCGGCAGAGAACACAATCTGACCTGCGGCAGCACCGGGAGATGCAGGAAGACCCTTGGCAACAACATTGGCGCGCTTCAGGGCAGCTTTATCGAATACCGGGTGGAGAAGCTCATCGAGTTTCTGAGGCTCCATACGGAGAAGTGTAGTCTTTTCGTCAATCTCGCCGGCACGGAGAAGATCCATGGCAATCTTGACCATGGCAGCGCCAGTACGCTTACCATTACGTGTCTGGAGCATCCAGAGCTTACCGTCCTGGATAGTGAACTCCATATCCTGCATGTCTTTGTAATAGTTCTCCAGGCGGTTGGCTATTGCGATAAGTTCTGCAGCACATACAGGCATAGATTCTTCGAGCGAGGGGAATTTAGCCACACGTTCTTCTTCTGTAATGCCCTGAAGGGCTGCCCAGCGGCGGCTACCTTCAACTGTAATCTGCTGAGGAGTACGGATGCCGGCCACAACGTCCTCGCCCTGAGCGTTGATAAGATACTCACCGTTGAATATATTTTCGCCGGTAGCGGCATCGCGGCTGAAAGCCACACCAGTAGCGGAGTTATCGCCCATGTTGCCATAGACCATAGCCTGTACGTTAACGGCAGTACCCCACTCTTCAGGTATCTGGTTCATGCGGCGGTAGAGGATAGCGCGTTCGTTCATCCAGCTGTCAAACACAGCGCAGATTCCACCCCAAAGCTGCTCCCAAGCGCTGTCGGGGAAGTCCTTTCCGGTGAAATCTTTTACGGCAGCCTTGAAGAGCTTAACAAGATTCTGCAGGTCTTCAACATCCAGATCTGTGTCAAGTTTCACACCCTTTTCGGCCTTAACCTTGTCCATGATTTCCTCAAAAGGATCGATGTCGGCCTTGCTCTTTGGCTTCATGCCAAGAACCACGTCACCATACATCTGCACGAAGCGGCGATAGCTGTCCCATGCGAAACGGGGATTTCCGCTCTTTTCTGCAAGAGAAGCTACGGTAGCATCATTCATGCCAAGATTAAGCACTGTATCCATCATGCCGGGCATTGAAGCGCGCGCGCCTGAGCGTACAGATACTAAGAGAGGATTTGCAGGGTCATTGAATTTCTTGCCGGTAAGGGTCTCAACGTGAGCTATAGCAGCTTCTACTTCTTTCTGTATCAGCTTTACTACAGCCTCGCGACCGTTGAGAGTGTATTCGTTGCATACTTCGGTAGTAATGGTGAAGCCCGGAGGCACAGGCATACCCAGAAGATTCATCTCAGCAAGGTTCGCGCCCTTGCCACCGAGGAGGTTTCTCATCTCGGCATTACCTTCGGCCTTGCCATCGCCGAACGTATAGACTCTTTTCATTTGTTTTGTTGGTTAATAGTTAAACTTATTTAATTTTTGGTCATATCGTATTTTTCAAAATCCCGAAGAGAAGTATCGCAAATTTAGCGTTATTCTTTGTAACCACGAAATTGTTTCATAAGAAAAATAACCTCATTGTGCTTTTTTATGCAATCTCCACATATTTTCCATCCATGGATACACTCAAAACGTAGTAGATAAAGCCAAATCATGTTAATAAATCATAATTCGGCTATAGCTTTAGAACTTGCCTAATATTGAATATACTCATCAGCGCGTTCAGTAGCCGAGCATATCCATGCTTATTATGAGGAGGTTACAGTGGCACATAACAACTGCGAGCCGGCGAAAACATGTCTGCGAGCTACTTAGGTATGTGCCTAAACACACACTTCCGACACATAGCGGAAATAGGCTCATGCCATACAACCCTACATTGATTAAGACCCCGTTCCACAATATTTCTGAACAAAGCCTTAACAAGTTCTTATCACATTACCACAAAAACTTTGCATCAGCGACACAGAATCATTTTGTAATCTCAATAATAATAAGTAATTTTGCACCGCAATTCCGGTTTACAGAGCTAATCGGAAACGCAAACAATACAAAACCACTAATTAACAACAATTTAATGGCAACCAAAATCAGATTACAGCGTCATGGTCACAAGAACTATGCGTTTTACCCTATTGTAATCGCCGATAGCAGGGCACCACGAGATGGTAGATTTATTGAAAGGATAGGTTCTTATAATCCGAACACTAATCCTGCTACAGTAACATTGAACTTCGAGCGGGCTTTGTATTGGCTCAACGTAGGCGCACAGCCCACCGACACCGTTCGCAGCATCCTCAGCAACGAAGGTGTTCTCCTAATGAAGCACCTCCAGGGCGGTGTAAAGAAGGGCGCATTTGACGAAGCTGAAGCACAGCGCCGTTTTGACGCATGGAAGCAGCAGCGTCAGGCTAATGTAGACGCACTGAAAGCCGACATGGCTTCCAAGAAAGAAATCGCCCTCAAGGCTCGTCTGGAAGCAGAGGAAGCAGTCAACAAATCAAAGGCAGAGGCCGTAGCTAAGAAGAAAGCCGAAATCGCAGCAGCTGAAGCAGCAAAGGCAGCTGAAGCAGCAGCGGCAGAAGCAGCTACAGAGGAGACTCCCGCGGAAGAAGCCGCAGCAGAGTAATCCAACAGCTGATTTGCTCCAACATAAGAATATTGAAAAAACCACTCAGGGGATGGCATCTTTCAGATGCCATCCCCTGTAGTTTTATAGAAATCCTTTATCATCCACTACGGATTATTCAGTAGCCTCGGTCTTTTTACCGACAGCCGGCACATGTTCGCGCGTAAATTCCTTCACACGCCCGAGCTGCTGCTCCGCACTGCCATAAATATCAAGGAGAGCACGATTTACTTCACGGCGAATCTGACGTCCGCGGGATGTAGTACGTGTATATCGTTCTGCAACCACTCCTGTGAGAGCACCTAAAATAAGGCCGACAATAAAAGTTGTTCCGCTACTTTTCATAGACTTTTTTTAATAATAGGGGTTAATAATGTTGCTTCTTAATACATAGCCAAGGCTATCTAATAAACCGCCCCGGCGGATATTTTAACATATAACCCTAATTCAGCGGAAAAAGTTTATCGCAAGGATACATCACCCTATTTTCATCACATCCTCATCAAAAGTGTCACGATTAACAGCTCGATTCCGCAATCGGTTACGATAAGAGTATATCGTATTTACCGAATAGTTCAGCGCCTGAGCTATCTTAGGACTGTCTTCAACACCAAGCCTGATGAAAGCAAGAATACGAAGATCGGTATTCAGCCGCTCACCGGCATCCAGCTCAATCTTGCTGTCGTCGCGCAACAGCTCGTTGACACGTTCGACAAAATCGGGATATATATGCAGAAACGCATTGTCAAAAGTCGCATAAAAATCACGACTCTGTTCCTCAGCAAAACGCCCCGACTTAGTCATGCGATACAACTCATCCGTAGCCCCAGTCGCAATTTTTCGAGCGGCAATCTCACAGAAACGGTTAAGTTTGTTCATGTACACGGTACAAAGAGAGACAAACTCGCTCATATACACCTCTTTGGCATGATTGGTAATTTCGAGATTACTACGGAGTTCCTGCTGATGCCTCATCTCATTTCGCAATTTGACAATCAGCAATATCAGACCTATGGCAAGAAGTCCCATCAACCCAAGCGCACAATAAAGCCTGGCACGATTGCGATTGTCGGCATCCCTTCCGGCTGCGGAGATAACAGGAATAGCTTCAGACGTCTGCAGCATTCGCATAGACGCATGACACTCCACGGCACTGGCCAATGCCTCCTGCAAATAATAGTCGGCACGCTCTATTTCCCCCTTGTCATACATAGCGATTCCAAGCTGCTGCAAAGACGTAACCTCACGTGTCGCCGACCGGACATCAGCAATTGCCGAAAGAGCAAGATAATAAATACTCTCATCAACGCGCCCCTGGCGAGAGGCAATCTGCCCGATAAGCGATGCGACGCGGGCCGCCATATTGGAATTTATATCAATACGTTCAAGCAATTCCGTAAGTATAGCATACGCTCTCGCATCATTCCCTTTCATAAACTCACACTCACCGGCATTGAGCAACATGTCCGGAGAGTCCTTTTCAAGCATACCCACCAGACTCTCCTGCAA
This sequence comes from Muribaculum sp., assembly GCF_029051885.1. Classification (GTDB taxonomy): domain Bacteria; phylum Bacteroidota; class Bacteroidia; order Bacteroidales; family Muribaculaceae; genus Muribaculum. The sequence goes on along the minus strand of NZ_JAIDKI010000067.1, from coordinate 908 downwards.
CTCCGTAGCCTTGTTGTTCCATCGATTCTGCTCATCAGGGAAATTAGGAAACTGAGCGGCAATATAGCTGTACATCTGCCGCCCCGCCCACAGAGCCTTCGCATGATTGACCTCAGAGAGACTGTCAAGACCTAATGACTCAAACTCCGCCATCGCGCCATGACCGAATCCCGCCAAAGGCATCTGCTGAATGCGTTCAAGCCGCATTTTGAACTCGGTGTCGTCATCATTAAGTGCTCCGGCCAGCCTCTCGGCACGACGGCACTCCACGAGCGCACTATCAGTCAAGAATCCACGGTACAAATCCGCGATTTCCACAGTGAGCATCAGACTGTCGACCGAAGAAGCCACTTCCCTGACCCTTCTTAGGGAATCAATGCGAGCATTACGTGCGGCAACATATGCATCACGTTTTACAAGCTCCCTGTCAAGCCTCACCAGCAGTCCCTCATAATCAGAGTCGGAATTATAATCAAAGTCATAACTATACTCCGGCTTACAGGATACAGTCGCCAAAGCTACTAAAACATATATATATATCGCAAGATGAACACGCATGTCAAATGTCTTTTTCCACCACTAAGTTACATCTTTTTTTTAACCGGCACAACCACCGGCCAAAATGAGATATGCCCTGCAATTGACCGCCCTGCAATCAACCTACATTGTCGAACCGGCTCTAGAGCTTGTTTAATAATAAATGTTACCGTCAGGGCGGTCATTCGTCGAGCAGATTTTCGCTTGTGATGAGGGAGTTATGGGGTTCCATAACGACCGAAGAGCAGGCGGAAAGATGCCGGCGATTGACCGACTGGAGGTAATTTGTTTAACATCGTTGATATATTTTTGCATTTATTTCAAATTCAGCAAGAGAGTGAGGAATTATAAAATTACCGGTTGTCTCGTAT
>NZ_JAIDKI010000066.1 GCF_029051885.1 Muribaculum sp. | reverse complement strand
GTTATAGGCTATTATGGTGGATTTTTAACTTGTGTTAAGCGTGCTATTTTACTTTTGCAAACTTCATTGATGCCCATATACTCTGTTTTCCAAATCAGAGATTTTTAAATATCCTAAGCAACCCTGCGGATAGAATCTGTTTAATAATGTAAATTTATTTGATTTGGGATTGCAGTGTGCATTTGCAAAATCCGCACTATTCTATGCTATTTGCAAATTGATTCACCCTCATTTGCCCGAAGTAATTCAATTGACATTTGCAAATATAACACCTAAATATGTTGTTAAGATTTCTTAATAAGATTTCATTAACGGTTCAACTCACTAATATTCTGTTATTTAACACCAATTTGCGTTTTTGACATATGAAATGTGAATTTTGCAAATTTTTCCATATGTTATATAGCAGAAATTCTGTTGAATATAAGATACCACCTGCCCTGTTTCATTGAAAAATTGAAAAATCAAAATATGGCAATGCCGCGCTCTTGCAGGAACGCGGCATTGCCATATTTTGATTTTCCTTGGTCTTTACCCGGTTACTTATGCTGTTGTTTCAGCCGATCTAATTCTTCAAGCTCATAGGCGATATATGATGAAGTCGGCGACCTACTATTTGCTATATCCTCTGGGGTACCTGTGGCGATTATCATTCCACCGTTTTTGCCACCTTCAGGCCCCATGTCGATTACATAATCTGCACATTTAATTACATCGAGATTATGCTCAATCACCACTACGGTGTTCCCTTTTTCGACCAGTCGGTTCAATACACCAAGCAATACTTTGATATCTTCGAAATGCAGTCCTGTAGTCGGTTCGTCAAGTATGAACAAGGTACGTCCCGTGTCTCGTTTGGCGAGCTCTGTCGCAAGTTTCACACGTTGGTTTTCGCCTCCGGAGAGTGTGCTTGACGGTTGACCGAGCTTGATATATCCGAGTCCGATATCCTGTAGCACCTGGAGCTTCTTTAATATATTGGGAATACCGGCAAAGAACTCCACTGCCTGGTTTATGGTCATGTCAAGAACGTCGGCAATTGACTTTCCTTTGTAACGCACTTCAAGCGTCTCTCGATTATAGCGTTTTCCGCCGCATACCTCACAAGGCACAAGTACATCAGGCAGGAAATTCATCTCGATTGTTTTATATCCATTGCCATTACACGTTTCACACCTGCCTCCAGCTACATTGAAGGAGAACCGGCCCGGTCTGTAACCGCGGATTTTAGCCTCGGGGAGATTTACAAATAGGGAACGTATATCAGAGAATACCCCTGTATATGTCGCAGGATTGGAACGTGGCGAACGCCCGAGCGGCGACTGGTCGACAGTAACAATCTTGTCGATATGCTCTATCCCTTCGATGCGTTTATATGGCAGAGGCTCTTGCAGCGAGTGATAGAAATGATGGCTTAGTATAGGCTGCAATGTGCCGTTTATGAGACTGGATTTCCCGCTACCCGACACGCCTGCCACACACACCAGGCATCCCAGAGGAATCTCTAAATTGACATTCTTGAGATTGTGTCCGGTGCATCCTTCAAGACGCAGAAATTTGCCGTTTCCGGGCCTTGGATCGCAACCACGTTCTATTGTGCATGTGCCGTTGAGATATCGTGCAGTCAGCGTATCCTTGGCAAGCATTTCTTTTGGTGTGCCGGCAAATACTACATTGCCTCCTTTACGTCCGGCTTTAGGTCCTATGTCGACAATATAGTCGGCCTCAAGCATAACTTCCTTATCGTGCTCGACAACGATAATAGTGTTGAATGCATCGCGTAATCGCTTCAACGAATCTATCAACCGCTTGTTGTCCCGCTGATGCAGGCCTATACTGGGCTCATCAAGTATATACATTACATTGACCAGTTCCGACCCGAGCTGTGTTGCCAGCCGTATACGCTGGCTCTCGCCTCCGGAAAGTGTAGCCGAGGCTCTGTCCAAAGATAGATAATGCAGGCCGACATCTACAAGAAACCGAAGGCGCGAGCGTATCTCTTTTAGAATCTCTCCGCCTACCATCTGACTACGCGAATCAAGTCGTTCTTCTACCTGCGATGTCCATTCATACAGTTCTCCGATATCCATGCGTGCCAGATCGGAGATATTATACCCGTCAACAAAAAAATGCAAGGCCTCTCGATTAAGGCGTCGGCCGCCACATTCAGGGCAGGTAGCACGCGAATAGAACTGTCCGCTCCATTTCTGTGCCTTGCTTCCGGCATCATCCGATTGCTGAAGTTCGATGTACTTTATGAGGCCCTCATATGTGCGAAAATAATTGTAGGTACTCTGCATATCGGTCTTTACCTGCAGACGCTCGTCAGTCCCGTTGAGGATGTCGTTTAGAGCCTCTTCAGGCAAATCCGATATTGGTGTTTTTAACGAGCACCCATATTTCTCACAGATAGCTGAAATCTGCCAGAATATCATAGTATTCTTATATGGCCCGAGTGCTGCGATACCACCTTTGTAGATTGACTGTGACGAATCCGGAATCAGTTTCTGACGGTCAATAATATTTACATAGCCAAGCCCCTTGCAACAGGGACATGCTCCTTGTGGAGAATTAAATGAAAAGTTGTGTGGAGCGGGCTCCCTGTATGACAGTCCGCTTTCCGGATCCATGAGCATCTGGCTGTAGTGGGCTACGGATTCTTCCTCAAGGTCGTAGACCATCATCTGTTTGTCTCCCTGGCGCAATGCGTTTCCAACGGAATCATTCAGACGAATGGCATCCTTGCGGTTTACTTTCAGTTTGTCTACCACAAGTTCTATGGAATGATTCTTATAACGGTCGAGTTTCATGCCGAACGTAATTTCGCGGAGTTCGCCATCAACCCTTACGGTAAGGTATCCTTTCTTTCGCAGTTGTTCGAATAGTTCCTTGTAGTGGCCCTTTCGATTCTTCACCAGCGGGGCGAGAACATAGATTTTACGCCCGTCATATCGTGATAATATAAGCGACACGATTTTCTCTGCGGTATATTTCTCCATCTTCTCTCCGCTGATATAGCTTCGCGCCACACCGATGCGTGCGAATAGCAGACGCATATAGTCGTACACCTCGGTTGTTGTGCCTATGGTGCTTCGCGGATTACGGTTTATCGTTTTTTGCTCAATGGCAATAACCGGACTCAGACCGGTAATGCGGTCTACATCCGGTCGCTCAAGCGTGCCGAGCATGTTACGTGCATAAGCCGAGAATGTCTCGATATACCGACGCTGTCCCTCTGCGAAAATTGTGTCGAACGCGAGGCTCGACTTTCCGCTTCCGCTAAGTCCGGTTATCACGGTAAGCGAATTGTGAGGTATGTCAACATCGATATTTTTCAGATTATGGACGCGTGCGCCCAACACCGACAATTTATCGGCGTCTGCCGGAATATTTTCGGGAATATCCTTCTTCATAAAATTAAGACAATTTTAAGAAACAAGCGTCGAATAGGGAGTGTATAGGCTGCTCCCATATCCGTCATCAATCCACTACCCAGGCCGGATTGTAAACATGTGTCCTGCTTGTGGAGCGGTGCATATCTTCAGCAAGAGGAATTTCTACCTGATAGGTCTTTCCTGTCTTGTTAGGAAGCGATTTTGCCCTTATCCACGGGTTGAAATCACGCAAAGTAAGATAGCTTATGCCATGAGATTTCGCCCATGCCGCCCAATCCTCTACAGAGCCCTTTACTTCGACCGTCTTTGTGCGTACCGGTGAATACAATTGGTCGGAGTTGATGCGGTAACCATACGCTTTAGGGTTTTCCATGATTAGCTTCATGGCGATAAGGCGGAATATGTAGCGCGATGTCTCGTCGTTGAGATATAAGTCGTAGGCTGATTTGCTTTTCTGCGCTTCGAGTTCCTTGGATATACGAGCCATGCCGGCATTATAGCTTGCGGCGACAGACTCCCAGTTGCCATATTTTGCAAGGGCGTTTTTGAGATATCTGCATGCTGCCTGTGTTGCTTTCTCCGGATGGTAGCGTTCATCGACAAACTCATTTACTTCGAGACCATATTCTTTTCCCGTAGATGGAATAAACTGCCATAGGCCTGCAGCCTTTGCCGGGGAGTATGCACGAGGATTAAGAGTACTCTCTATACAAGCGAGGTATATAAGATCTTCGGGGACTCCGTTTTTTTTCAATATCGGGATGAGCTTCGGGAAGTAGCGGTTGGCCCGTTTTATAGTGAGCAGAGTATTACCATGTGTATAAGCCATGGATGTAAGCTCTCGGTCAAGACGCTCGAATAAGTCCACTCGGTCAAGATCGACAGTCTGCCCTGCAAATGTTACCTTTGACGGTATTTTCGGATTGACTACGGTGGTAAACAAAGTTGACGAATCGCCATTCTTTATGTTGGGTGTCTCGGCGTTTATTGTGCCGGAAAAAAGTCCGCAAAACAGTGCGGTTGCTATTAGTCTATGATAATAAATTTGCATATTTGTTGAGTCTTATTGTTGGGGAGAGGCGGTGCCTTGATTTTCGTTATTGTACTTTATGATGTTGATATCACCTTTGAGATTGTAAATACGGCCATCGGCTCCACGGGCCTTTATTACATAATAATAAACACCTGAACCGACATATTTTCCCTTATACTTGCCATCCCATCCTTGTGACGGATGATCAAGAGTTGCGACACATATTCCCCAGCGGTTGAATATGCTGCATTTGAATTCCGTGATTGAACGGTAGCTTACTTTCCACTCGTCATTTATACCGGGGGAACCCTCCGGAGAAAATGCATTTGGACAGTGTAAGTCGGATTCTCCTATATTTATCTGATATGTCTCCGAGTAATATTCACATTCACCACCGGCATCTGCCGCCATGAAACGCACATAGGTTGTGCCGGCATCGCGGAATGTACGGGTAAATTCAAGATTTTTGTCGCGTAATTGTATATCTTCAAATTCCGGATGGCTTGACATCTGCCACTCTGTAAATATCGCAGCAGGAGTGACATCTGCGACAAATGAAATCTCAACCGGCGCCGAGCCTCCAAGGGTGGCAGACCCTTCACCTGTCGAAGTTCTCTGCTGGTTATCGAAAGTCTCTGTTTCCTGCTCTGCCGAGGTATGTGCATCAACACGACGTGCCGGAATCATTTCAGTGCTTACCGTCAATTCGGGCAATCCCCATTCGCGCAGAAATCTATCGCCGGTAAGAATGTACTCCGTATCGCATAGCGCAGAGGTGCAATGTATTGCGCCATCTGCATTTGGTAGTGATATTGAGGCCGAGGCCTCAATATACCCCTGATGATCAGCCGAATATTCCATCGTAGTATATTTCAGCGACATCTCTCGCGACAATTCGTTGCGACGCCCGTTTATCGTATAATAATATATCGGATAGGCATCTCCTCCAAGATTCAATATCGTGGTATAGCAATCACTGTCGCTGCTCACTGATAGTGAACTGAGGAGAAGTTCATACTCAGAATAATCAATTATCCAGAAATATGTACGTGAATTACCGTCCTCAATTACATATCCGCAATCTGAACGCACATCATTTAATATCGATTCCGAGCCGGAGTAGTTGATTTTATCCTCAGATATTGGCTCGGCATATGCGGCTCCAAGATGTCCGAAAGTATACCAGATAGGGTGGGTGGTGTTTTTTGACTGATATGATATTGAAGTATTGCTTGGACATGAATGCAACACATAAACAGCCGAAAGCCCTGTTGATGCATCCGGCGAGATAGAAATAGGAGGGTATGCGTCGCCTGTAATTGACACCTGTGCCGATACAACCGGAGTAATTCCTGCGCCGGAGACACAGATTCCAATACCAAGTATCATACGTCGAGGTATTGCTGTCAATTTCATGAATCTATTGTTGAAATATGCCATAACATACAAAGATAGTGTTTTTTTCAAAACGACGTATCTGTGGTTAATATTGCGCATGAGATTTTAGAGCTTGTTTAATAATAAATGTTGCCGCCAGGGTCGTATAGCTTGAGACGATTTTCGACATGTGACGAAGG
>NZ_JAIDKI010000065.1 GCF_029051885.1 Muribaculum sp. | reverse complement strand
GAGAGGGAAAAGCGGCAAAAAGACTCCGCCTGAAATATAAAGTTTTAAAAGTATTCATATACGTAATAATTTTTACGACTTACTTATAAATTTAAACAGTTTCTAAGACAATAAATTTCAATCCATCTTTTTGGCAACAGGATAACCAGAAATAATGTCCTGACGTAAATAACCATGCAATAAAAAGCGAAGACGCATCATCAATCCCGATGACGCGCCTCCTGATCTGTGACATTCAGACTAACTATTGAAAATAAAACAGATTAAAATTAATATAACTATTGCATGTATAACACATTATTCGCTTATTCAAAAGACTTTATCCTACATGAGGATTACATCTCATGAGAGCCTTTCAACCGTATATCAGCAGAGGAAGCTCCTATCATAATATCCCAGCTACCCTTTTGGAGCATGGGCTTATAGTCGGGACCGATAATCTCGAATGCTGATACCGGAAGCGTAAAACATACCTTGCGCGACTCACCCCTGGGTATTGCCACACGACGGAAATCGGCAAGACGCATGAGAGGCTGAACTGTGGCTGCATATTCCGGATGCAAATACAACTGCACCACTTCTTCGCCATCACGATTACCGGAATTAGTCACTGTAGCCTCGACAGTCAGAGTGCCGTCATCACCCGGAATAAGATTCAATCCCGAGTAGTCAAATGTAGTATAGCTCAAACCGTAGCCAAACGGATAGCGGGGAGCTGCCTCACCCTCTACATAAGGATGCAACTGAGGTGCGCGACGGTTGTAGTAGACCGGAATCTGTCCTACCGAGCGAGGAACTGTGACAGGCAGACGTCCGGCAGGATTATATTTCCCGAAAATCACCTCGGCAATGGCATTACCACCCTCCTGTCCGGGATAATAGGCCGTGAGAAGGGCATCAGCATTCTCCGCAGCCCACTCTTTTTCAAGGGGACGGCCTTCGATATATACTACAACAAGAGGAGTGCCGGTGGATTTCAGCGCCTTGAGCAACTGAGGCTGTAGGCCGAGCAGATTAAGAGTCTCACGGTCATAACCCTCGCCACTCTCCATATCGCTCAACGTTGTGGCATCGACAACGGCCGCTCCGGTCTCCTTGTACGATGTCTTGAAGTCACGGGCCGAGCTGCCGCCTACCACCGCGATTACCACATCCGCTTCACTGGCTGCCGCGACTGCCGCCTCAATATCAGCCGTAGTAGTATCGCGCACAGCACACCCTTTTACATATTTTACCTCTATGCCGGGCTGCTGACGGCGGAGACCGTCAAGCACAGTCACGACACGACCTTCGGGCTGTGGAGCTGTGTAGTCGCCGAGCATATTGTAGGCATTATCGGCATTAGGACCTACAAGAGCTATTTTCATCGACGGTCTTACTTCAAGAGGGAGCAGACCACCTTCATTTTTCAAAAGTGTAACCGACTGACGGGCTACCTCACGGGCTACCTCGCCCGAACGGAAGCCTCCTACACTACGCGCAGATTCAGGTTTTACATACGGATTCTCAAACAGTCCCATATCAAACTTCAGCCTGAGCACACGTCCTACAGCACGGTCAAGAGCACCTTCGTCGAGCTTGCCGGCACGGACAGCAGATATGAGGTTGCGATATGCATCGCCGCCAAGGTCCACATCAAGACCGGCATTAAGAGCCATCGCGGCGGCATCTTCCATGGTCGGAGCCACATGATGTGTCTCATGAATGCCTTCGATGGAATATAAGTCAGACACTACGAAGCCTTTAAAGCCCCAGTCGGTAGTGACGTCAAAAAGAATCTCCTTATTGGAAGTGCAGGGAATTCCGTCGATAGAGTTGTAGGAACTCATGATTGACAGCGCTCCCGAATCGACAGCCTCGCGGAACGGAGGCAGGAAATTCTGAAGCAGGTCGCGCCGGCCTACTACAGAATAATTGCCATTCTGCCCACCTTCAGGCACAGCATAGGCAAGAAAATGCTTCAATGTAGCAATAGTGGAGTTAGGCTTAGAGAGATCACCTCCGCCAAGACCGCCTACCATGGCACCGCCCATACGTCCGGCCAATAATGGGTCTTCGCCGAATGTCTCCTCTACACGGCTCCAGCGCGGATCTCGCGACAGGTCGAGCACAGGCCCGTAGCTGATATGACCGCCCTGGCTACGCACCTCGCGCCCTATTATCTCGCCTACCGAATGCATCAGTTCCGGATTCCATGTAGCAGCCATTCCAAGGCCGGTAGGGAATACCGTAGTACCGATAGCCATATGGCCATGCGGTGCCTCTTCGGCAAGAAATACCGGAATACCGAATCGTGTATTCTCAATTACATATTTTTGGATTGCGTTGCCTGCGCGGGCTGCCTGCTCGGGGGTAAGACCGTTGTCAAGGGTCTTGCGGGTCCAGGGATCGGCTCGATAAGTGGCCCAGAGCATGCCTGCCCCTGTCTGCTGAATCAAATCTTTAAATTTCTGAGACACCTCCACCGATTTCGGACCGGTAATCTCATACATTTCCCAACCAAGCGGACACAGAAGCTGACCGACTTTCTCTTCGACAGTCATTCTCGACAATAAATCCGCTACACGCTGCTCGGTAGGCAGGTTTGCATCAAGATATGCACCTTTTTCAGTGCGGGCATACGCAGATACAGTTATCCCTAATGAGAAAAGTAGAGCTGTATATATTTTTTTCATGTTGACAAGGTTATTATAGCTTGTTTAATAAATATTACCCAACAGGGCGGTCAGAGGCAATTTGCTTCTTATTATCGACATATTACGGATATTGTTTCAAAAGTCGGAAAGAAGTTGTGTGATTCTAAAGTTACCTTTTAATATCGGATATTCCGGACGCTTTTCGCCATGTTCCTCAGTCGTGGACATCAGCCGCATATAGAAAAATCATTTCATACTATACGACTCTGTCGGCAACATTTATTACTACACAAGCACTTACTTATCTTTAAATGGTACAAGAAAAATAATCTTTCCACAAAATTACAAACTTTCCGCCATATTACGATGCAAAAATCGAATAATCAACGGATAATTCTCACTTTCACAGGAATCGAATCAACCTCAACTCCATGAATTACCGGACGCACGTATAGCTCAGGGGCCGTTGTGTCGGTATTGTCAGGAATTCTGATGTCAACTCTGAACTGCGACACGGTCTCAGGTTGGAGCTTCAGCCCATATGGAATCGACAGCATCGATGAATCGCGTCCGGCAGGTTGCAAATCAAGTTCCATACCTATCTGATAGCTGTTGGCCATCGGTATAGTAAGAGTCTTTTCTGTACCGGCACGCATCGTGCCGAAATCTATCGTTTTCCGGTCGAGACATAGTCCAAGACCATACTCATGGGCATATTTCGATTTATCTACCCGCGGGCGAAAACGCTTTACCGTGCCTGTCACCATAAGCGTGTCGCGCCGGTCGCCGCTCAACCGCAGGTATACCGACTTGGTAAAGTGTCCCTTTTGGCGGTCAGGGTCATATTTTAGCGTGATTTTCATCGGCTCTCCGGCTTTGAGCGGACGCTTTGGATAATCCACACTTATACACGGGCATCCCGGGAAAGCATTTATCACCGACATCGGCGAGCTGCCGGCTGGAAGAGTGAATGTATGGGACACGACTCCTCCATCCTCGGCGATAGTGCCAAATTCATGGTGGTAAGTGGTTGCCGACACACCGACAGGCATAATGGCAGAGAGGAGATGTATGACGAGATTACGGATTTTCATAATTAATTGTATGTAACATCGAGGAAAAAGGATTACAATGGAGTCATAATAACCGTAGTCGGTTAAAAGAAACGGGGCAAAGGCTTCCCGGGGAATCGGGAGAGCCTTTTGCCCCGCTAATATAGGAGAGGAGAAGAATTCAAAATAGAGAGAAAGAGAACTCTTTTATATTAACATTAAACCGGCATTAATAAGGACACTTCTGGCCTTCTACCCACTGCACACCACCAGATGCCCAAGATGGAGCTACAGCATCGTATCCATGGCCAGTGACATCGCGGATAGATCCATCTTCATTGGTTTCACCGTCAAAACGCCAGCAAGCCAAAAGACCGTCAGAAGTAGGATCAACATAGCATATACCATTCTCAAGATCAGCGACAGAGCGTGGTACAGTCCAAACTCGGCACTCGCTAATGTAACCATGGAAGAATCGGTTGTGGCAGGAAGAACCGATGGTGAATGTATCAAACCAACCCGATGAACCATTGTAGGCCATAGAAAGATTGATGGTTCCTCCGGATGTCTCAATGGTAGAGATACGTTCGCAATCACGATATATAGTCAGATTAGTACCATCGTAAACGGCAGCAAAGTGAATCCATCGACCAGTATCAAAATCTCCGATTTTAAGATTCTCATAATGCTGCTTTTTATCAGGATGAGGATCGTCACCAATTGAACCTTTTACAAACTGAAGATTATTGTCTCCAGTACCGTCACCACCGCCGAAACGGAAGAGGAAGTTTTCCTCACATCCAACCAATGTGCCGATACCATACTGACTGCGACCGAAAGAGAGAGGGAACACCTTCATCTCAAGAGTCATCTGACCGAGGGCACGTACAGGACTTGGATTCTCGTCAGTATGACGGAAAGCAGGCACTTCATACGCACCATTCAGGTTGAGTAGACCAGCTTTGATGGTTACAACTTTTGTAAACTGCACATATGCTGTACGGGAAGATTCTATTACCCCTAACCCATCGCCATTGACTTCAGTAATAGTGATAGGGAGCATATAACCAACACCTTCTGCAAGGGACTCGCTATTGGATGAAATTTTAATCTGACTTGACATGCTGCTGCCAGCCTTTATTACAGCATCAGTGCCTTCAAGCTGATACATGCTGGGCTCGGGAGCAACAAACGAGCGGTTGTACTTCTTGTTGTATGCGTCGAGAAGCTCGGGAGCAGCCTTTACAGTGATATGTACATCGGCTGTAGCCTTTGCCGTCGAAGTAACGGTAAGAGCTGTACTTGACATTCCGTCGCATAAGAATTTTACTACCGGAGAATTCTCGGTGCCTGTAAACAGCACACGGTCACCGAAGTTATCACCCTCATGGGAGCAGGCGGTAAGGGCCACCATGGCCCCTACTGCGAGATATGATATTGCTTTTAACTTCATTGTTTGATTGATTTTTGACATTTTACATCAAATCATCTCATTTCTCATAGATTGAGAAAGCTGTAGTAGCAATCTGATTACCGGCACCGAGCACAACCTTTATATAACGGGCCTGCACGGCTGCATAGAGAGCGACAGTATTGCGTGTACTGCCGAGCACTCCAAGCAAAGTCCAATCATTGCCATCCGAGCTGATGAAAATTTCAGAATTAGCCTTCAGCAGGGCGTACTGGCTATTACCATAGAAAGGATAAGCGTATATACCGTCAAACGAATACTCCTTGCCAAGATCAAATGTTACGCTTGAGCCTACAGGATAATTGCCGAAGTTATAGTCGCCAGTTTCTTGAATGGGATCGTCCCATGAGTACCATTCTTCAGCTCCATCGCCGGGAATAGCATGCCAGGAGACACGGTCTTCCTTAGCAACAATTGTGCCTGTCGGGTTACCGCTATTTTTAATCAACTCTTCAGAAACCTTAAACGTAATGTAAGAAACATTTGTGGCGCTTACAGCTATACGTGCCGAACCCTGTGTAACTGCGGCAAGACGAATCGGAAGGATATAATCCTTTTCTACATCCAATCCGGATAACTTGGCAGCATCGCCGGTAACTTCAAGCGTCACAGGCTCATCGGACGAAGTGTTGCCGACAGAGATAGCCACCTCTGGATTGGCGATAGTAACCACGCCTTCAGGCATAGCAACATACTCTGTACCGTTATCGGCATTGTAGGCGTCAACGAGCGAGTTGTCAATCTCAAACTTTACCTTTAACTCTTCACCGGCACGTACACGTGAACGAGGCGATACACTCCATGTGATTTCAGGAGCAATCATCTGTGAAGGAGTCTTGACGAATTTGTATGATTCATTGGAAGTCGGCGCAAGAACAACCTGACCTTCAACGCCACCGAAGCCATCGGTGTAGACCTCATCGTCATCAGAGCAGGAAGTAAAACCTGCGGCAAGAGCAATGACTCCGATTGCTGTAAAGAATTTATATAGTTTCATATTCTTCTGTCAATTAATAGATGGCAGGATTACATATCTGAATGCAGTCGCGGAAGCGTGCATAGGGATAGGGATTCAGAGCAAACACATTGTAGTCCTGATTAAGGATGAAGCCTCCGAAGCCACCCTTCTTTCCGCCTGCTGGTTTATAACGGGCCCAGTCATAGAGACGGCCTTTTTTTGTATAAAAGTTACCAACGGCACGACTTGTCTGTTCGGGATCGTTAGCCCAGTCCTCACCAACCGACATACAGTGCACTACTTTGTCGGCAGGATAATTGCTGCGGTTAATAATACCGTTATAATCCTGCGAAAGGAAGTAGTTTATGTAATCGGCATAACCATATTTGCCATTGGCGGCATCCATAGTGCGTGAGTTGGAAGGATCCTGTCCATATGCGTCGATACAGAGCAGTTTATCACAGCTACCAGGTTTCTGCACCATGGCTGTTCCATAACGTTGTTCAACAAATGCATAACGTTCTTCACGTGTAATCTCAGGGTTGGGACCAAGATATTTAGCACACTCCATAAACATGGTATAGAACAAAGCCCCCTGCACGGGATCACCCTCCGGCTCAAAGTCAATATCAAAGCCATCAAGGTCATTGTAGAATACCTCATCTACATAGTGCAACGCCATTTCTTTCATGACCTCATGCTTTTCGGCATTAGCCTCCTCAGCTGTAATTTCTCCAGCTTCCTGGCGCGCAAGAACATCAAGCCAATGTTTTTTGTGAGGAAGCGCGTCATCAACCTTGTTAATACGACAGATATCGACAGTCATGAAACGCATGCCCTTCTTAGACTGACATTCACGCATCTCGGCTACGTCAATCGGATGCGATGGAATGCCGCCCCAAAGAGATATAAGGTCGATTGAATCCGGCAAACCGGCAAAACGGGCATTCATTGAACCCATGCCTCCGTAACCACTGAACCATCCGAAAGCAATCTCATGGTCAGTCTGCTTATAGTCACGAAGATTCTGATAGTAGAGCTCCGAAATGACGGGCTTCTCTACAATCTCATGTCCTTGATCCTTTACAGTCTCAATATCGGTATCGCATGAAACAGCGAAAGCACCGAGAGTAAGAATGGGGAATAGGAATTTATATGATTTCATTTTATTCAGAGTAATTTAAGAGGATGATGATTATTTAACGTCCCACCAAAGATGTGTACCGGCATTATCGGCACCACCAAGCAGACGAACAGCCTCAGAGACATTTGCAGCATTGTTGGAATACTCAGACGAAGGGAAGCGGAGACGACGGATGATGTCGTTGTCGGCAACCTCACTTGTATTTGCGTAAGTCTCTATACGAACCCAGCCGGGATATCCGGTACGACGGATTTCACTCCATGCTTCCATACCATCGGGGAAGAGAGCAATCCACTTCTGAGTAATAATCTGTTCCAGTTGCTTTTCAGCATCCGCAGTATCATCAAACTTCGGAGATACCTGCGAAAGCATGGACTTTACAGAAACAGTCTGTTCGTTTTCATTATCCGAACGAACGTTAGGATTGCTCCATGATTCAAGTGGCAGAGCTTCGCTTTCAAGATACGCCTCAATCTTATCAGTGGCCACACCTGCGCTCTCCATGGACGCACGTACGCCCCGCTCATAGAGCTCTTTGACAGAACCGTCGCCTACACCAAGACGGAGCTTTGCCTCAGCCATCAGGAAGTAAGCCTCGGCGTGCTTCATCCAAGGCATGTCACCATATTGACCTACATTGATGCCGGATGCTCTCGTCTGAACACTCGAGTAGATTTTAGTCATACCATTGCGGGCTCCACGATATAGACCTTTTTCATTCTTGGTGAAATAACTGCTAAGACGGGGATCTTCATATCCATTCATGTAGCAGTCAATTGTGGCGCTTATACGCTGGTCAGGCCATGACTGAGTTGTCTCCCACAATGGATTGGTAAATGTCAGTCCGTTACCCTGATGCAAAACAGCATCGTCAGCTACTGAACTCATAAGGCCGTGAACCTCATTGATAGCAGCGTTAGCCTGTTGAGTAGCAAGAGCCTTGTCAACATAGCTTACACGCATGGCAAGACGAAGACGAAGAGTATTGGCAAACTTCACCCAGCGGCGTACGTCTCCATCGTAAACATGGTCATAGCGTGCAAGGTAGTTTTTGCCAGGATTGAGGTCTACATATTCACCAAGAATGTTGATGGCTTCGTCAAGTTCATTGAAGAAAGATGTATATATATCTTTCTGTGAGTCATATCCCACCTGAATGCCTGAACCAAATTTAGAGTAGACGATCGGGCCGTATTTATCGGTGACACGATGCATGCCGAAGACCCGGAGCACGGTGGCCATAGCTCTGTCAACTGATGCCTCGTCGGCATAGCGGCAAATCTGGCGATAAGGCTCCATTATTTTTGTGTTTGCAAACTCAAATGGAGCATTATACCAGTGCGAAACCATAAAATAATGGTCATGGTGAATATCGCCAATATCGTATGAGGGTTTGATATTTGCTAAATATCCAGAGAAAAGATCGGCAGTAAGTGACTGCGTACGCTGGTATACACCATTGCCGTTTTCATCATTAACAATGAAAATACCGCGCTGCATGGTGGCATAATTGGAGCCTGTGAGCAGGTTGTCGCGATTCATCTCCTCGAAAGTAGCCTCATTGGGATTGGTGTTCCAATCGTTGAATGAGTCTGTGCAGGAGCTTAATACGCCTCCAGCCAACACACTGCAAAGGACTGCTGAATATATTTGATTTTTCATATTATAATTTGCTGTGTGAAGGGATTAGAAGGAAACTTTAACTGAGAAACCGAGCTGACGCATGGAGGGGAGCATGAAGTAGTCCATACCTGCCATACCCATAGAGGTAGAGCCTGTAAGCTCAGGATCGAAGGGAGCCTTCTTGTAGAAGAAGAAGAGGTTGCGACCGGTGAACGAAACATTGAGGCCTTCTATCCAATTGACCCATTTGTGTACGGGCACATTGTAGCCGAAGGTAAGTTCGCCGAGACGCACGTTAGTAGCGGAATAAACGTAGTTTTCACCAATGTTGTTACCTGCAAACTTAAGATACTTCTCAGCGGCAGGAACCTTAATACCGTTAATCATCACGCCGTTGTTGTCACGAGCGATAGCAGATGTAAGTGAGGTTCCGTAAACGTCCATGTAAGCCTGTGTCATTGATACGGCGCGGCCACCTACGCGAGCATTGATAAGGAAACCAAAGTTGAAACCATTCCAATAGAATTCGTTGCGCCATCCCATTGTATATTTAGGCTCTGCATTACCGGCATAAACCCATCCATCACCTTGGGGACCTGCGTATTCATCTTTGTATACAGAGTTGTCCTTGGCATCAACTATGATGTCGCCATGCACATCGCGCTTGAACGCTGTAACATAGAGGTCGCCGATTGAACCACCTTCGACAAGACGACTCTTAACATTGCCAAGAGTAACGATATCAAGCATATTCTGCTCCACTACAATGCCGCCTTCAAGAGTTGTGGGCTTGAGGAGCTTGACAACTTTGTTGCGGTTGAGTGTGTAGGTAAAGTTGGAAGTCCATTCTACCGGGCCAATAGGCTGATTGATACCGAGCGAAACTTCGATACCCTTGTTGTCAATCTGACCACCGTTGATATAAATCGACTTGTAGCCCGAGCCAGAAGATAGAGCCGGGTTAAAGAGCTGATTGTAGGTCGAAGTCTTGTAGAGTGATACGTTAAGAGTAATCTTATCCATCCAGAAACGCGACTGGAGACCAAGCTCCCATGCCTTTGTGCGTTCGGGCTTTATGTCGCTGTTGGGATAGGTAGTAGCTGTAGTCACTATACCGTTGACAAATGGGTAAGTCTGATAAGCGATATAGCGAGTAGGAGCATTACCAACTTCAGAGTAAGCAGCACGCACCTTCAAGAATGAAAGCACATCGTTCTGAATAGCAGGGAAGATGTCGGTAAGAATACCAGAGAGACCAATCGAGGGATAGGCAACATGGTCAGAAGTAGTCCATCCGAGAGCCGAACACCAATCGATACGACCGGCGAGGTCAAGGTAAACCTTGCTCCAGAATCCAAGCTGAAGAGTACCGTAAAGCGACTGAGTCTGGTCGTGATAATTATCCTGCTTAAGGCTCAGGTTAGACCGCTCCATATTCTCGAAAGTAAACTTGTTGGCTACGGAACTGAGGTTGCCGCCTACTTCATACATACTATATCGCACATCATTGATTGACGCACCTACAACAGCAGCAAGTGAAAGCGAGCCGAATGTACGGTCATACTTGGCCATGATATCGGCATATAACTGTCGTGTAGTGTCATCACGCTTGATATAAGTACCAAAATCGCCATTTGAGAAAATAGGGTCGGTAGTTGCATGATACTTGGTTTCATAGCGACCATCAGTATTATCGACCTTAACTCGTCCGGAGATATCAAGACCCTTTACATTCAACACGTTGTCCCAATATAGACCGGCAGTGATGAGGTAACGGTTCTTATGGTTTGTAAACTTGTCGCGGTTGGTAATCCAGTATGGGTTCTGCATTGCGAGACCCATATTTCCCCACGGCCAGAACTGAGTTTTGAACCCACGTGAAGCATCGTAACGCTCATAATTCTTATATGAATCGATACCATAAGATGGCGACATAAGATAGAGTGGAACGATGGGATTCATGTAGAGACCCTGAGAAATCATGTTTTGCTCGCGTACATTCATGTATGTAGCACCAACATCAAGGCGAAGTTTATTCTCAATAAGCTGAGTGGTGTTGCGTACAGTGAAATTGTAACGGTCGAGAGTATTGTTCTTGACAATACCTTCGGCATTGGTTGCGGCAAGCGAAAGGAATGTCTGATTCTTGGCATTTCCGGCAGAAACAGTCACTGCATTCGTCTCATTGTAACCGGTCTGGAAGAAATCAACAGGATTATAGTCGGAAGGAGTGTTGAGTTTCTCTCCCCAACTTGCAAACTCGCCGGTTGCAGCGCCATATGTATTCTGGAACTCGGGAGTTGCCATAGCGCTAAGCCACTGTGTAGAGTTGCTGTAGGTGACACGGAGACGGTCGGCATTACCCTTCTTGGTAGTAATCATTATGACACCATTGGCAGCCTGGCTACCATAGAGAGCCGATGCTGCTGCACCTGAGAGCACCGACATTGACTCAATGTCCTCGGGGTTTACCATTGAGGCACCGTCGCCCGACTGTCCCATACCGGTATACACATCTTCCGGCTGCTTGTTCTCTAAGGAGGGCATAGGCACACCATCGATAACGTAGAGAGCATTGTTGTTGCCGGATAGCGACTTCGAACCACGCATTACAACTTTAGAGCCTCCACCGATACCAACGGAGGAAACGTTGATATTAACACCGGCAACCTTACCGTTGAGGGCGTTGACGAAGTTAGCATCCTTTACCGTGGTAAGTTCGTCAGGAGTAACCTCCTGCACATTGTAAGTAAGGGCCTTTGCGGAACGCTTGATACCGAGAGCGGTTACAACAACCTCGGAGAGCTGCTTGGAGTCCTCCTTGAGAACAACGGTAACGGGCTGTCCGTCGGCGGGCACCTTTACTGTTTCGGGCGCGAGACCCACATAAGTGAATTTAAGCGTCTGACCCGGTTTGGCCTTTACAGAGAAACGGCCGTCGAGGTCGGTAACGCCAACTGCACCTTTACCTTCGATTGAGACAGATACACCGATAAGCGGATCGCCTGCCTCATCGAGAACCACGCCTGTAGCTGTGCCTGCAGTGGAGGATGCCACTGCTGCCTGAGGCTCGGGAGCGTTGGAGGGTGCTGCACTCAGCATCTGTCCGCATGCTATCACGGACGCTGCCAATAAACTTGCTTTTACATAATCTACATTCATAGATTCATGGCACTGGTTAACAATGAATTAATAAAAATAACTACTACATTTATAATCGTCATTGCCTTCATCTGGCGGTAATACCGCCGGCACTATGATGACAATGAGTGTTATTTGCACTTCAAGACAAGGATCTACATATGCAGATCCCGATGTATACAGCCAAAGGCTGTTATGCTAAATCCGGATTGAAACAGATAATGTAAAACACATCCGGAAATGCGCTTCGTAAGGAGAGAGATTTAAGGATTTTATTCCGGCACGAGGTATTACAACATTTAAGTTTAAATGTCTATAATTAGCTAAATAAACGCAATCTGGAGAGAGCAGGACTGATAAGGAATAAATCCTAAACTGCTGATTTTACACTGCTTTTTTTATTTTTCAAGTACAAAGTTAGCCAATCGCGAAATGCAAACAAAAGTTTTTTTTGTTAAGAAATGTTAACAGTATGAACATTTTGACTACCCTCTTAATGGCCATTTATCCCCCACAATATCTCCATTTTTTACGATATTTCTGCAATTTGTAATAATTCATCCGACAATACTGCACCCAAACTAATATTAACACAGCAATACCTGTATTTAACATTATTCCCACTGCACATACCGCCGACGCAAGAAAGCCTCTTGCCGTCATACATTATATATAATAAACGCTGCCGACAGGGTCGTATAGATTGAGACGCTTTTCGCCATGCGAAGAAGGAGTGTACCTTATGTACACGTGTACACGACCGCAGAAACAAGGCAAAAAAACGGCCAAGATATACGAGACAAGGATAACTTTATAACCATTCTTTATAACCATTCTTTATAACCATTCAACCTCTTGCCTCCATGTAAATCTGCTCGACGACTGACCGCCCTGTCGGCAACATTAAGAGCTTGTTTAATAATAAATGTTACCGTCAGGGCGGTCAGTCGTCGAGCAGATTTTCGCTTGTGATGAGGGAGT
>NZ_JAIDKI010000064.1 GCF_029051885.1 Muribaculum sp. | reverse complement strand
CCTGTTGGTCGACGCTCACCTGTTGTTCCGGTATCTCATTCAGCAAATCGATGGAGGGGAAATGGAAACGCGACAATTCTGCGGTCGGGTCATATGCTTCGGTCGATACCTGCACTTCTGTATCGAATTGAGGAACGTCTATGGTGAGTTCCGAGTCATCTGAATCTATGCTCTCCTCAGCCGATTCGTTTTCATTTTCAATGGTGTCATCATCCCCGGGATATATATTTTCATCATATATATCGTCGGAGGTGATGACCGGTGCTTCGGTTGTATCGATGCCGGCGTTCTCAGTCGTATCGGTGCTGTCATTCTCGGTATATGCATCATCCATAGCCGGACTATTGTCAAAATCATTGTAGTCCGGTTCAATATATGGTGCGGCCGGTGCGGGCGCTGGCTCTTGTGGTGTGGCAATGTCATTGCCGATGAAACTCTCGGTAAAGTCGACGAGAGGCGATTGCTGTTGTGGTGACTGGCGTTCAATAATATCATCGTTATTGTTGCCGTCAATCTCTTTGTTGCTTTTTGACAGGGTCTCTTCTACCTGGCGCTTTTCAGCTTCAAGTTTTTCCCGTTGCTCTTTCATGCGTGCTTTATGGGCGTTGACCCGTCGGCGATAGGCCACATAGACAAGTCGCAATTCATTTAGATATATGCATGCGACAAGAGCCAAAAGTACTGCGCTGACAAGAATCGCTCCGGCTACTCCGGCATTGGCAAGTAGCCAAGTGTTTACCGTATAGCCATGTATGCCACCCCAATATACCCATGAATTCAGCTGGTATGTGGCAAGACCGACTACAATCGATGCCGTAATTGCATCAATCAGGCTTTTGGAGGTAAGCCCCCAGAATGAGAATTTGGAGTTATGGAGAAGATACCACCCCAGGATGTAGAAATATGCAATCAGTATCAGAGCTCCAACCCCGAATCCGTTTGATATTGTATTGTGGGCGAGTACTGCTCCGAATGCGCCTCCCGAATTGTTTACGGTGCCTCGTTCGGCAATCTGTGCTATAGTGTTGCCTGTCACGAGACTTTGATCTTCGGCTCCTGACGTAAAGTAGGATATGGATGAGAAGAGTGTGAAAGTGGCCCAGCATATGAGCAGTATGCCGGTGAATATGCGTGTCCGTCGATCGCGGATAAAGCGAGCTATGCGTCCGGGAGTCGCAACTTTTTTCTGTGTTTTGGCGGTTACTGTAGCTTTTTTGTCGGCGGCAGGCTCTGCCTTTATTTCGGATTCCCGTATGCCTGAGGGTATGGTAGCGGTGTCATTATCAAGCATCCCGGGGTCAAAGCCGAAATGGTCTGAAACTATATTATTGTTGTGCATCGGTGTATTCGTGAACTGGCTGCGATATTTTGCAGCGTATATATGTACAAAGATACGAAAATCGTGGTATATATTGCAATATATGCCACGATATTAAGAGACGTTAAGTTAAATAGACGATAGGGGTGCTTTTTGCTGACGTGTTCTTGCCGTAGTGTGGAGTTGATATATCGGCGTCAGGAAATGTGCAGGATGGTATCATGACAGCTGAATCAATATCAAAATCACCGCGTCAGAACTTCAAAATGCCATGTGGTGGTTAAATTTTAGAGTTTGCTTAGGGAAAGGATGGCATTGCAAGGGTCGGGCGAATTGAATACATAGCTGCCTGCGACAAGTATATCGGCTCCGGCTTTTGCAAGTTCTGTGCCGGTGTGCATGTTTACACCGCCGTCCACTTCTATCAAGGCCGATGAATTGTGCTGCTCAATCATGTGGCGCAGTCGCTTTACCTTGCTGATTGAATTCTTTATAAATGGTTGTCCTCCGAATCCCGGATTGACTGACATGATAAGGACGAGGTCGACGATGTCGATAACCTCTTCGAGCATTGCTACCGGGGTGGCAGGATTGATTGTTACGCCGGCGAGCATGCCGGAATCGCGAATCTGGGTAAGCGTGCGGTTGAGATGTGTGCACGCTTCATAATGCACGTTCATTAGTCGGGCTCCACAGTCTCTGACTTCAGAGATATAGCGTCCTGGCTCATTAACCATCATGTGGACATCAAGAGGCTTTTCTGACATCTTTCCGATGGACTTGATTATTGGAAATCCGATGGAGATATTGGGCACAAAATTACCGTCCATCACATCGACATGCAGGCAGAATGCCTCGCTTGAGTTGAGCATGTCGAGTTGCGAGCGTAGATTGCAGAAATCCGCTGCCAGCAGAGAGGGTGCGACTCTCATTTTTTTTAGTTCTTTTGAGGTTTGTGAATATCGCTTATGGGCAATTCGTAAGGGTTGTCCTGGAAACAGAGGCCAAAGTTAGCAAAAAACCGGGAATAAGAATCCCGGTTAAACTTTTTTCTCTGGATGAGGACGTAAAAGATTGTATGCGATGAAGCCGATGCATAATATGCCTATCGCATATCCTATATAAGAAAGGTATACATTGTATTCCTCTATGGTCGTGTATAGCTGACTAAGTGACACAAAACGTGATAGGAAATAGCCGAGGCCGGCAAGAACGGCATTCCACACCAAAGCTCCCAGTCCGGTAAAAATGACGAATTTGCCGAGGTTCATTCTTGCAAGGCCTGCCGGGATTGAGATAAGTTGGCGCACAGCCGGAATAAGACGCCCGATGAATGTCGATATCGCACCATGTTTGTCGAAATATGCTTCGGCTTTTTCCACTTTTGCTGCATCAATGAGCAACGCATGGCCGGCGCGGCTGTTTGCGAATGCGTAAACTATGGGACGGCCGACCCATAAAGCGAGATAATAGTTGATGATAGCTCCTACTATCGCTCCTGCGGTAGCGACCAGTGTGACCAAATATATATTCATCGACGAGCCCTCTTGCATGGCAAGATAAGCGGCAGGTGGTACGACTAATTCTGAAGGAAACGGTATGAATGAGCTTTCGATAATCATGAAGATGAATACAAACCAATAGTTGGCATTCTCTACAAACCAGCTGAAAAACTGGCTCGCGTCAAATATCGCGAGTGGCACGAGGTCAAGTATCATTTTCGTTGTGCTACGTTATGTTGATTTTTAATTGTGGTGCAAAATTACTAAAAAAACATGTTTCAACTTGCCTAAAGAGATAAATTCTTCAGACAAGTTTTAAGAGAATGGTTGGATTAGGCTTATGTAAAGATTTAGAGGGGATTTCCGGAATGTTCTGAGATTGAATGAAGAAATTATGTGGATTCATAATGGCTGAATGAAAGTTTGAAACGGTTCGGAAAGACCTCTGAAGATTTTATGAAGTTAAATTCAGACATACTCTTAAGACCCCGTTCCCCAATATTTGTTAACGCTGGGGTCGCATATCTCTGAGTGATTTTTGTCTTGTGATGATGGAG
>NZ_JAIDKI010000063.1 GCF_029051885.1 Muribaculum sp. | reverse complement strand
TCCTTCGTCACATGTCGAAAATCGTCTCAAGCTATACGACCCTGGCGGCAACATTTATTATTAAACAAGCTCTTATGTTAAGATTCAGAGAGGATTTCCGAGAATGTTTTTTATAAGAGAGTCTATTGTTCGCCGAAAAGCGCGCAAAAGCCCTGTTTATTAAACTGATAGTACATTTCTATGCGTTCGGGAGTATCATTTTCAAGCAGCAGAAGCAACTCTTTGGCAAATTCGAGGGTGGCAGACCCGTTGGCGGTCACTATATTTCCGCAGCTGACTGCCTGAGCATTTACATATCCGTCTGAGTTGGTGTAGTTGTCACCGCCCCAGAGTCGCAGTTGCTCCTGTCCGTTGCCGGTGTGTCTTACCGTATTGAGAAAACCGTGCTTAGCCATGAATGACGCCGCATTGCAGATGGCTCCGACAATACGGCCTTTCTCGATAGCTTGCCTAACAATAGGCACGACTCTATCAGCGACGGGCGTACTCCAGCCGAAACCGCCAATCAGCACCAGAGCTGCATTATCGTCGGGAATCGTTTCAAATGAATAGTCAGGCACTGTGCGGAAGCCGCCTATTGATTTTACAGGCTCCAGTGTCGGAGCTAAAACCTTATTGACATACTTCGGATTTTCCTTAAGTGCGTATTCATCAGAGGCGATAGCCTGGGAAAGATATACAGCTTCGTGGGCTGCATAATCGGGCAAGAGGATGTATAGGATTTCGTTGCTCATATTGCCGTGGGCTACTTTTTCCATCGTTTGAGGTTCGGGAAAAATTGGCGCATCATATCCTTGGCCTCATCCTTGGTCATGTTTTGTCCCGACTGTCTGTTTATCTCATCGGTAAATTGGGCGCAGTGTTCAATCATCTGTTCCATAGTCATATCCTGAGTGAACTTACCACCCTCATAGCAATAGATGCAGTAGTCTTCATTGCGGCTACCGTCGGCATTGGTTCCGATTATGTCGTTGTTAAGCGGCATTCCGCAACTTTGACAAAATTTCATGTCCATAGATAGATTCTATTAATAAATTAATAATGCAGTAAAGATATCGCCAATTGTCAGTCCGATAAGCTATAACCAACAATAGGATATAAGTAAGTCGTAAAAATTATTACGTATATGGATACTTTTAAAATAAAACTTTATATTTCAGGCGGAGTCTTTTTGCCGCTTTTCCCTCTCTTCGTCAGTCATGTAGCTCGCTACACTCCTTCCTCATTGAGGAAAAATCAATCAAAAATCTCTCGCCGGAAATATAAAATAATTT
Source organism: Muribaculum sp. (assembly GCF_029051885.1). Classification (GTDB taxonomy): domain Bacteria; phylum Bacteroidota; class Bacteroidia; order Bacteroidales; family Muribaculaceae; genus Muribaculum. The sequence goes on along the minus strand of NZ_JAIDKI010000063.1, from coordinate 20,051 downwards.
TAACGACTTACATAATTGCAAATATACCGATATTCCGTGTATTTACCAATTTTTACTTGTCACGATTCAATAACGCAGTTGCTGGCTTTGGCGAATTCATCAGTTTGGCTGATGTATCCCAGATATGCTCCGCAGCTTCGTCGTCAGACAAGGAGACGAAGCATATTATCCTGTCGGTGCCGAGCCCATATTCTTTCGTACCCGCATTAGAGATTGTTTATGATTTATGCAATGCGCACCATTCATTCAGTATAGCTGCAAAGTCATCTATCATAAGTCTGAAATCATAATCAGTTTTTTTGCTCAAGCGCTTTGCACACTGACCGACGGCATGAAGGAGGTATTCACTCAACACTTGTTTCTGCTTATGCCGGGACAGGTCGCTAAACTCTTTCTCCAATACAATGCCTACACGCATTGTCCCGGTATCTGACCTGAATGGTCCATATGTGAAGCGGTTGCGCAGATAATAACCGTTGTCTTCAATCTCTTTTTCAGAGAACATACCCAGCAAAGCCGCATAGAAGTCCTTCTGTTTCAGGCGCAGAGATTCATCGGCGATGATATAATTTGTTTTGCAATGATAATTGTCATAGAAACTGAACGAACAGTTGAGTATTATCCGGTTGACTGCATTGCCGTATAGCTCCGGGCGCATCCTCTGATTCAATACCGGCTGAAGCTCTTTTTCCATACTTTCTATCACGGGCTTTGAATTTTCATAACAATTGGCAAGCCCTCGTGTGATATGAATCGGATTTTTGGATATCCAGTTGCGCTGACTGCTTAGTTTCGCTGACTGAATTTCACCTATGGTATCCCCAGAAATCTGCTGCATGATTGCCTCCGGAGCATCAGGGCTTTCATGATAATGCGAAGAGCCGAAATCAATGGCTATGCCATCTTTCCTCTTTGACCATACAGCGTCAAAAAATCGGGGTCGGGAGTCGCGGTTGATAAAATATGTGTTGGGGTTGCCGTTGAAATAGATGCCTCTTATTGCCTCGAGAGGTTCGTGGCTGCCCCAGCCGACAATAGCAAGACACTCACAGAGCCTTACGGCCATATTCCATTCAGCCGCATTTCGGTATTGGCTGTATTTAAGAAATTCGGCAAACAGATATTCCCGTACACTGTCAGAATCGGGCAGTGTAAGCAGATATTCTCTAAGTTGCTGCAAATCGGCAATGTCGTAAATCTTTGGAAGCATTCTGTTATGTGGGTTAGAGTATGTTTTAATAGCGACAACATAACTTGTGGTCTATGTTTTTTGTCGGTTTTTCATTATCTGTTCGAAGTTATCGCGTCCCCAGTCGAGCAAAGCCTCGATATGTGGCAACAGTGTCTTTCCGAAATCGGTGACGGAATACTCAGTCCTTGGAGGTACATCAGGGAACAGTTCACGCTGTATTATTCCATCTGCCGTAAGTTGTTTCAAAACTTGTGACAGAACCTTCTCCGAAATAGACGGAATATCGCGGTACAGTTCGTTGAAGCGCATAGGGCTACTATTGGAAATCTTCACGAGAACAACCAGTGCCCACTTGTTGCCAAGCCATTCAAGCATCGGAGCCGCCTTACAGTATTCGTAGTCTAATTTTTTTGCCATTGTCAACCATGCAAAATTGATTGATTGTTAGTAAAACTGACTTTCCGGTAAGGGTCAAACCTCTTGGTAAGTCATTGCTTTCGCTCTGATAATCACCTAATTTTGCATCACGAAGTTATAAAAAATAATCGAGATATGATATATCCGGAACTACATTTCACAGGACAGGTATGGCGACCGCCATACGAAGCCAACTCACAGCTCCTGCAACTCACTTCGGGATGCACGTGGCACAAATGCAAGTTTTGCAGCCTTTACCATGGTACTCCGTTCCATATGTCGCCGTTATCGGAGGTGGAGGAAGATTTGAAAGTTATCCGCCGGTGGCAGCCACGCGCCCGGCGTGTCTATCTCACCGGGGCAAATCCATTCGCATTGAGTTATAATAAGTTAATTGATGTCGCTCTCCTTCTGAGAAAGTATCTGCCCTACATGGTATCGTTCGGAATGTTCGCCCGTGTGACAGACATCATGCAAAAGTCAGTGGAGGAACTGAAGAATCTGAGACATCTCAAACTCGACAGCATCAACATCGGCATCGAGACAGCCCACAACCCGACTCTGGAGCGGATGAACAAAGGCTACCATGCCTCGGATATTCTTGAGCAACTGTCAAAACTCGATGAGGCCGGAATCCGCTACAATGTATTTTATCTTAACGGTCTCGGAGGTAAAGGTAACGGTGAGGCAAGCGCGATAGCCACTGCCGATGTGCTGAACAAGCTGCATCCCTGCATCATCAATATCGTGTCGCTGACAATCTTTCCTGAATCCCTGTTATATCAGGAGGTATTGGACGGCACATATATCGAGGAGCCGGAGATTGAGCGTCTGGTCGAGATGCGCACTCTTATCGACCGACTTAATATCAGGGTCAATCTGCTGGGGCACCATATATCCAATACAGTACCGATTACCGGAGCATTGCCGCATGACAAAATCGCAATCCTCCGCGAGTTTGACAAAGCAATAGCTCGGTTCCCTGAAAAGGAACTGAAAGCCTATCGAAACAGTATCTGGCATCTGTGAACTATGTGCCACTACTTGGGAGAATAAAGAGAGAGCTCGCTGAATTTCAGCGAGCTCTTTCCAAACTCAGCGGAGAGAGAGGGATTCGAACCCCCGGAGGTGTGACCCTCAACGGTTTTCAAGACCGCCGCAATCGACCACTCTGCCATCTCTCCAAAGATGTTTTTATGTATATCCGGAATCGCGTTTTATTGTTTTTCCGAATGATGGTGCAAAGGTAAGATGTTTTTTTTAATTATGCAATAGTTGGACTGGATTTTCTGGAAAATTTGTCTCAAAAATTCATAGATTGTCTAATCTTATCACTACCTGCTCAAATGCAAAAATATGCATGGTGAGTCACCGCCCTGACGGAAACATTGATTATACATGCTCTAAATGTTAATGGATGAACAAATAATGGTGTGGAGTGTAATAACAATAAATCATGTGTTTTGCATGATTAACCAAAGGTTTATCTAATAATAACAACTTTTTACTCCAAAATTCTAAAAGTATCTATTATGAAGAAGCTACTTATTGCACTCGCAGCAGTGGTTATGTCGCTTTCGGCAAGCGCTCAGTCATGGTGGGTTGACGGTCAGTTAAGTGCCAACCAGAACAAGCATGGCGATTTTAAGAATATCAGCGTATCGGTTCTTCCTGAGGTCGGTTACAATGTTGGCAATTGGGACATCGCGGCACAGTTCGGTCTGGCTTACGCGCATCAGAAGGATGGCGACGGTGCTTCAATTCATGGCGCATCATTAAAGTTTAATCCTTTTGTGCGTTATACCTTTGTCAATATCGGCAAGGTTGGATTCTATGTTGATCTTGCAGGCCAGTTCCAGACAGGTAAGTTTTTTGACGAGGACGTATCGGGCGAAGAGATTATCAACGGCACTCTCTGGGGCGTCGGTCTGAAGCCGGGCGTAAAGTATGCCATCAATGACCATGTCGTTTTTTCGGCCGCTCTCGGATTCCTCGGTTATAAGCGCTGTCACGACTATGAGTTTGCCGGCATGAGTTTCAATACCGGCAATATGAGTCTGGGTGTTACTTATGTGTTCTAAGTGAATCATTCTCAATACAGGAGGCTCCGGCATATATTGATGCCGGAGCTTTTTGTATAGTGTGTCACGGGAGTTTGTGGGTTATTGCTCTCGGTGTCGTCACATTACGGTGTAGCGTGTCGTGGTTGCGCATACTGGTTTTATGTCGACGGAGGTGTTGATATATATCATTGATAGTTTTGCTGCATTCCGGCAGGAGGGTATTATGCATAAGAGCCGGCTATAAAAAAGGCGCCCCGTCGAGGGCGCCTTGTGTGTGTCAATCATATGTTTCAGCTGTAGTATTCTATCTTTAGAGCAAGATTTGAGTCGGTTTTTGGCTTAATTTCCGATCATCAGAGGAGTAGAGGAATTGTAAAAAAAAGTCATAGGTGTCGAGATCGCCTTTCAGCGTGGGTGATTGGCCTATGGCACAATCTTAGCGGTAGTCCTTCAGAGTCTGCTGCAGACGCTGGCGGGCGAAGAATATGCGGCTCTTTACGGTGCCGAGCGGAAGATTCATCTTCTCGGCAATCTCGTTGTATTTGTAGCCTGCTACATGCATAGAGAAGGGGATGCGGTAATCGTCGGAAAACGCATTGATGGCTTCTGTGATTTCTTTGGCTGCAACAGATCCTTCGGGAGTCTCAAATCCGGAATCCTGCGGGAGGTTCAGGTGGTAGAGGTCCTCGGTCTGGTCGATGATTGTAGCCGAGCGTACTACCTTTCGGTAGTTGTTGATAAAGATGTTGCGCATGATTGTGAACACCCAACCCTTGAAGTTGACGTTGTCGACATATTTGTCCTGGTTGTCGAGCGCCTTTAGGGTGGTATCCTGAAGAAGATCATAGGCATCATCGCGGTTTGCCGTAAGGATATAGGCAAAGTTCAGAAGATTTTTCTGGAGACCTAAGAGTTTGGTTTGGAAATTAGACGAACCCATAACTAAGTATTTTATGTGTGTGTGACTTTTTTTGTTTGGTTGATGTCATTCGCTTCACAGATGTGTTACAGAATGATTACGATGCAAATGTAGATATAATTTTTGAACTGACAATATCTTTTGATGGAAAAATTTACTTAATTTGATTTTTTAACATTTGCAAATTATCAATATTTTAAAAATCAAGTACTTGTGTATTTTGTGTGTTTGTTGTGTGGTTTCAAACAAATTACAATTGTTGCACAATTCGATTAATGGGGGCTTTTGTTAACTTAAAATTTAGTTAATTGAGGTCGTACTCTGATTTTATGTGTCAACAATTACGGTTCTTTTGTGTAATATGACTGTTGTGGGAATGGTATATGATTGCAATCTATACGTCACTGAATTGTAATATCTGATGGTGCTTTATTGTGCTCTTGATATAGAATTTCCCGTAGTTCGGACTGCATGTTATGCTCTAAGAACCGTTAGTTTTATTGTCGATGACCGCCTATAGTAAGTCTGGGTATCGACGTGCATCAGGCTCCGTAGGGTATATATAATGCGCCCGGCCTGCTGGTGAAAGCGAAGCCGGGCGCAATGTCAAGGTTGATGTGTTCGATATTAATTTGCAGAGTCAATCTGGCGCAACAGCTCTTCAATGGCAGTCTGAAGCTGGGTGTCTACGCCTTTAACCACAGTAGCAGGGTCGTTGGCAACCTTTATGTCCGGTTCGAGCTGAGAATTTTCCAGGTAGTTGCCTTCGGCAGTCCGGTAGCCTATAACGGGGATGCCGAATACAAGCGACGGGTCCTGAAGTGTCTCCCAGTTGACTGATGTCATGGTGCCGGGGACTGGCATGCCTACGAGTTTGCCCATGCCCTTGTGTTTGTATACCCACGGTGTGCCATGTGCGTTGCTGTAGTTGGCCTCACACTGGAGCATGATGCTTGGTTTGTTCCATCGGCGTGAAGGCATGTCGCATATATCTGTGCCGCGGATTACCTGTGTCAGATATTTTTCGCCGCTGAAAAGCATCTCGATATCCTCATGCAGGCGGCCGCCGCCATTCCAGCGGGTGTCGATTACAATACCCTCCTTGCCTACATATTTTCCGAGCAGGTCGGTATAGATGCGGCGGAAGCTGGCATCGTCCATCGAGCGGAGGTGTACGTATCCCAGACGTCCGCCCGACATGCGCTCGGTGTCGGCCTCGCGCTGTTTCACCCAGCGGCGGTAGAGCAGGTCGTTGAGACGCGCCTGTGAAATCGGGAGCACAACTTCGTCTACACTGTTGCCGTTGCCATTGTAAAGTGTGACAAGAGTCTTTTTGCCTGCGACATCGGCAAGCAGTGATGTATAGTCGGTCGAGTCATTAAGAGCCACACCGTTGATTTTTTCAATGATGGTGCCTTTTTTGATTACAGTGTTGGCATGGTCAAACGGACCACCTTCGATTACTTCGGCCACTCGCAGGCCGTCGCCATAGTAGTCCCAGTCGAAGAATAGGCCGAGAGAGGCTGTACGCTCGCCGGATGCCGAAGGGTAATAGCGGCCGCCGGTATGCGACACATTGAGCTCGCCGAGCAGTTCCGACAGGAGGTCGGCGAAGTCGTAGTTGTTGTTTATGTGGGGGAGAAACTTGCGGTAGGCATCTGTCATGGCTTCCCAGTCGACGCCGTGCATGTTTTTCTCGTAGAAGCGGGCGGCTTCCTCCTGCTTCACATAGTTGAACATGTATTCGCGCTCGGCCTTGGGGTCAATCTTCATTGTAGCCGAATATTTGATAGGCTTGATTGTCTCAGAGGATATGCTCATCTTGCCCAGTCCGTCGGAACCGAGCAGATACAGGGTGTTGCCATCCTTGTCGGTCTGGATTGAGCGATGGCGGTATCCGAGTTTCTTGACCATGGATGTCTCGTGCTTGCGGAGATCGGTTTTCCAGAGGTCGTATCCGTCGTCAAATTCCGCAAAGAAGTAAAGGGTCTCGCCGTCGTCGGTGACTATGAAGTCGCCCAGCGACGATGACATCGGGGTGACGCGCACCATGCGGTCGCGCAGACCGTTGAGCTCGACGTTGATTGTTTTCTTGTCGGCCTTGGAGTCGCTGTCATCCTTTTTTTCACTCTTTTTCTTCTTGTCTTTGCCTTTTTTCTTGTCGCCGGCGGCTTTGTCGGCCTTGTCTTTGTCCTCTTTCTGTTGCTTTTCGAGTTCTTTGCGCAGTTCGTAGTCCTCCTTCGACAGGCGGTACTTGTCGTAGGCATCCTGGTTTAGGAACACGAGCATCACATCCTCCTGAGAGCCCCAGCTTGCATGGCTGCGCATGCCGTAGCGGTCAGAGCCGAATGCGATGGCATTGCCGTCGAGAGCCCATCGGGGATGTGTGTCGAAATACGATGACTGAGTGATGTTGGTAACCTCAGGTGTGCCCTCGGTGTTTACGATGGCCACGTCGGCATATGGCTCGTGGCCGTTGCCGGTGAGTTCAAAAGCAATCCATCTGCTGTCGGGCGACCATACATAATAGAAGCCTCCGTCGCGCTCCGGATTGGGAGAGCCGTCGGTGAGCTGGCGCACCTTTCCGGTGGCGACATTCATCACCATCAGCTTGTTGCGGTCCTCGATAAATGCGAGGCTCTTTCCGTCGGGCGAATACTGCGGATATGTACGTTCGATGTTGTCGCTGAAGAGCGGGCGCTCGTTGATGGTAGTGGCGTTGGGGAAGTTGAGGTCATCCTTACGGCCTATTGAGGCTTCGTAGAGCGCATAGTGTCCGTCGCGCTCGCTCACATATACCATCGACCGGTTGTCGGTGTTCCAGGTTATCAGTCCCTCGGCCTGCGGGGTGTGGGTAATCTGTCGGGTGGTAGGATATTCGACAGATGTCACAAACACCTCTCCGCGGTCGACAAACGCCACCTGCTTTCCGTCGGGCGACACCTTCGCGCCTGACGACGAGCGCACCGAAGTCTTGTAGTCGGGTATCTCTTCGTCTATCACAACATCGACGGCCACTTTTGCAGGAGAAGCGCCTGGACGCATGGTATAGAGCTCGCCGTCGTATGTAAAGGCAAGCGTGCCGTTGCCGGCGATTGACAGAAACCTCACAGGGTGTGTGGTAAAGTCTGTGACTTTGGTCATCTTCGACGGATTGCCGACGGGGAACGACCATACGTTGAGCGACTTGTCGCCGTTGCGTTCGCTGATGAAGTATGCTGTGGTGCCGTCAGGCGACACTACCGGATTCAGGTCCTCGCCTCCGCGTGATGTAAGGTTGGTATGCTTTCCTGTAGCCACATCGTAGCGCCATACGTCGCGTGTCACAGATGATGTATGATGTTTGCGCCATATGTCCTCCAACCCTTTGCGGTCCTGATACAGAAACCATTTTCCGTCGGGCGACCAGCTCATGGCCTCGGCGGGGGTGGCGAGCATGCGGGTGGTGCGTCCTCCATCTACCGCCACTTTGTATACCTCGCCAAGACGGGCTGTCGGGAACAGTGCGCTTTCGGCGGGGTCCTGGATAGCGGCTGAGAAGATTACATACTTGCCGTCGGGGGTAAATGCTACGGGCACTTCCTTGGCCGAGTTGCGGGTGAGACGCAGCGGTGTGCCCCCGGTGCTGTCCATTACAAAGATATCGAAGCTACCCTCGCGGTCGCTGGCGAAAGCTATCTTGCTGCCGTCGGGCGACCATACGGGCGACGCCTCATGCGAGTCGAGAGTTGTGAGTCGTGTGGCAGTGCCACCTGCGGCCGGCACCGTGAATATATCGCCTTTGTAGGTAAAGGCGATACGGGAGCCGTCGGGAGCTATCGCGGCGTCGCGAAGCCACAACGGAGTTGCGGCCGATGCAGTCATCGCTACAGCCGACAGCGATAATGTTAACAGAAGTCTTGACATTGGTCTATTATTATTAAACAAACTCTTAGTGTGATTCAGATAATGATATATGCCTGTTGGCCGGTGGAGTAGGGGATACGCACATGGCGCCATATCCCCGGAAAATAAGGGAACAGGCGCCATGAGATAAGCTGCAGCAGGTGTTGCCTGATGGCGATCAGCGCGGAATCTTCAAGGTCTGTCCCTCGCGGATGGCCGAGCCCGACATGCCGTTGGCTTTCTGGATTGCCTCGACAGTAGTGCCCTTTGCCTTGGCTATACGGTAAAGGCTTTCACCCTTTTTCACCTTGTGGTTGGTAAATCCACCTTTGCTTTTTGTCGATGTTTTTGTCGATGATGAGGCCGACTGCTTTTTCTGTCTGGTCGGAGTGGCTGTCGCGGCACTCTTCTTGGCTTTCTTGGCCGTGTCGGAAGCCACTGCGGCTACGGTCTCTGTCACGGTCTTTTCGGCATCGGACGATGCTTCGGCAATACAGTCGGAGGTATTTGTCTCGGGGGCAGTTTCGGAGGCCGGCTTTTCTACGCGTACCCGCTCATATGTGTTAATCTTCAGATTGCGTCCGCGTGGCACACTGTTTTTGCGCAGACCGTTCCACTTCTTGATGTCGGACACCGACACGCCATATTTCTTGGCGATGCCCGAGAGGGTCTCGCCGCGTTTTACCTTGTGGGTCTTTACTACGAGTTTGGTGGAAAACTCGCTGTTGTTTTCAAGCTCTTCGAGTGAGGTCGGCTCCACTACCGAGCGACGGGCATAGAGGGTTGCATCGCGTCCGGCTATGCTGTCCTCGCTCATTATGTAGCTGTATACCTGCATCGAGGGGAGCACAAGCGAGTAGGGCTTGATGTCGCCGGGGATTATATCGTGGCGATATTGGGGGTTGAGCACGCGTATCTCCTCTACCGGGATATTAAGTACCTGGGATATCTGATTGAAATTTACGCGTTTGCTTACATGCACTGAATCGGTTATTATCGGGCGTTTTGCCAGGGCCGGAGATATACCATGTAGATTGTAGTATGTCATCACATAGTTGGCCGCGATAAATGCCGGCACATATCCGCGTGTTTCCTGCGGAAGGAAATAGTATATGCTCCAGAAATCTTTGTCTTTTTTGTCTTCTATCCCGGCACGGCGCAGTGCCTTGTTGACATTGCCGGGGCCGCAGTTGTAGGCCGCGATAGCGAGCGACCAGTCATCATACATATTGTAGAGCTGCTTGAGATATACGGCCGCTGCTTCCGACGACACATGTGGGTCGCGGCGTTCGTCGACGAGCGTGGAGATTTCCATGCCGAGCCCGCGGGCTGTCGGGAGCATGAATTGCCACAGACCTGTGGCTCCGGCTCTGGATACGGCATCGGGATTGAGTGCCGACTCTATAACCGGCAGGTAGCGTAGCTCCAGAGGCACACCGTGGCGCTCCAGTGCTTGCTCGAAGATAGGCATATAGTACAGGCTCATGCCGAGCATGGCCTCGACCAGCTCGCGTTTGCGCTGTGTATACATATTTATATATGAGCGCACAATCTGGTTGTAAGGCATCTCGATTGTGGTCGGGAGTGCCGACAGGCGCTTTATGTATACCTCGTCGGTGGCATTGAGGGGTTGCGATTTGTCAAAATTGGTATCGAGCACAGTATAGTTCTGAAGATACCAGTTCTGTAGCATCTTGTGGGTGTCGGTCTCGAAGCTCTCGGGGTAGGTGATTGAGTTGTCGGAAATGGAGTGCTTCAGCGACAATATCGATGGCGCAGCCGATGCGGTGATGGCTGCGCAGGCGATGATTAGGGATGAAATGACTTTTTTCATTGTCCGTGGTCGTGATTGAGGTGGTTGTTGAGAGGGGGAGAGAGGGATGGTGTGGATAATGGCCGTAAAAATTGCTAAAGATTAGAAATTTACGGCCCAGAGGAGTCCGATGCCCGGGCGTGAGCCTCGTGCGTCGGGAATTATGGCGGGAGAGAAATCGACCGAGAGGTCGGGCGATATGTCGAAGTGGGTGAGCGACGCATCTACATATGCGTCGACCATAGCCACGAGATAGAGTCCGATCATTGATATGATACAGAGGTCGCGGTTGCGTCGGAAATAATCCTTGCGTGCTTTGAATGTCTTTTCAAGCCAGCTTTTGTTGAGCTGCGACTCATCGGTGTTGGGTGGATAGAAATCCATGTACGACCGAGTGTTGGGGTCGCTGTCCATGAGGTCGCGATAGGCCTGGGTGTAGTCGGTAAGCATGCGGTTGTTCCACGTAAGGCCGTAGGTAAGCCCCATGAAGCCGCCGACTACGAGCGGCAGTTTCCAGTATCTGCGGTTGTAGAGCTGTCCAAGACCGGGGAACAGCGCCGAAAGCCATACCGCGCGCTTGGGGTCGGGATTAAACTCGCGCACGATATAGTCGGGGTCGAATCCGGCTACGATACTGTCGTTGGCACAATCCGTGCAGTTGTCAACCGGAATCATCCCTTCTGGAATGATTACCGTCGAGTCACCTTCGTCTACAATCGAATCGCCCTCTACGAGGGTGCGCATATTGCGGTCAAGCTCAAGGTGTATGCTGTCGGGAAAAGCCTTGTAGTCGACCGGCACAGAGTCGGTCGGTACAGAAATTTCGTGTTCGGTTGCGTCGGCTATCGGCACAATCGGGCCTGAGATAACGGACGTGGTATCATCCGCCATGACGGGATGAAATAAAGAAGCTGAAAAAATGTTAAAGGGAGTCAACAGCGCCAGAATCACGATAAAAATCGAGACGGGCGTTGCAGTTTCCCTGAAAATGCCATGTTGTGCTGTCTTCTTTTTTTTCATCACATAATTGTGGCATACACAGATAGTTGCGCGCTAATTAGGGTGAAAAGCGCAACCGTCTGTCAGCCTTCTGAATGCTTTATAGTGTCAAAGATAGCAATTAATTGCTCAAGTTCATCCTCATTTTTAAACGGAAAGGTGATTTTTCCTTTTCCCTTGGCGTTGCATGTAAACTGCACGGGACGTCGGAACGATGCACTGAGGTGCTTCTTGAGTATGTCGTAATCGTTTGCCCGGCTGTCGGCTTTTTTCGCTGCTGTAGCTTCCTCTCCGGCCTCGTCGGCTTCACGATAGGCCTTGGCAAGTTCTTCGACTTTGCGTACCGACAGGCCATGCCGCAGGATTTCATTATATAGCTTTAGCTGTAGGGCAGGTTTGTCTATCGACAGTAGAGCGCGTGCGTGTCCCATGTCGACCCGCTTGTCGCGCAGGCCGAGCTGCACCTCTGCCGGAAGTTTCAGCAGGCGCAGGAAGTTGGCTATTGTGGCGCGTTTTTTGCCGATGCGCTCGCTGAGGCGCTCCTGTGTGAGCTGGTACTGGTCGATTAGTTTCTTGAATGTCAGCGCTATTTCGATGGCATTGAGATCTTCTCGCTGGATATTCTCTATGAGCGCCATCTCTGTAAGCTCGCTGTCGTTGGCCGTGCGTATGTATGCGGGCACGGATGTCAGTCCGGCCTTGATTGCGGCTCGGTAGCGACGCTCGCCGGCGATAATCTGGTATGCATCGGGGCCTGTCTTTCGTAGCGAAAGCGGCTGTATGATGCCAAGCTCGCGTATGGATACGGCAAGTTCGTCGAGGGCTTCTTCGTCGAATGTCGTACGCGGCTGGTCGGGATTTGGAGAGATGTGGGTTACGTCTATATCGTTTATGGCCGATGAGCCGCGTGCGGGCACATCGTCCATTGAAATCAGTGAGTCAAGCCCTCGGCCGAGGGCATTGCGGCGTATCGGTGGCATCCGTTTGAGTTTTATCTACGCTTGGTAAGTCGTAAAGGTTATTCTATGTTACGTGAGGATTGAAGGCCGGGGCGCCTCATTGGAGATATGACAGCCCGGCGATGTAGTGGGCTGTCGGTTTACTGGGCGAGAGCTTCGGCAGTATTGCGCTGTGGTGTCTTGCGGTGTTTTGCGATGAGCTCTTTTGCAAGCATTGTGTGGCTTGTGGCTCCGCGGCTTTCGGGATCATAGAGCAGAGCCGGCAGGCCATGTGAAGGAGCTTCGCTCAGACGTATGTTGCGAGGTATTACTGTTGAGAATACCATGTCGCCGAAATGCCCCTTTAGTTCCTCGTAAATCTGGTTGGCAAGGCGCAGACGGGCGTCGTACATAGTAAGTAGAAAACCTTCGATTTCCAGTTGCGGGTTCAGCTTCGACTTTATTATGCGTATGGTGTTGAGCAGTTTGCTGATACCCTCGAGGGCAAAATATTCGGCCTGTACGGGTATGATGACAGAGTCGGCTGCTGTAAGGGCGTTGACGGTGATAAGTCCGAGCGAGGGCGAACAGTCGATAAGTATATAATCGTAGCGTTCGGTCACCGGGCGCAGCACGTTGAGGAGTATCTTTTCGCGGTGTGGTTTGCCTACCAGTTCGAGCTCGGCTCCTGCAAGATCTATGCGCGACCCTACCAGATCGAGCCCTTCGACACATGTGGGTGTCTGCGAGCCGTCGAGTGGATAATCGTCGACAAGGCATTCATAAATTGAGGATGACATTGACTTCGGATCTATGCCGTAGCCTGAGGTTGCGTTGGCCTGGGGGTCGGCGTCGATAATCAGCACCTTTTTGCCTTGGTTGGCAAGCGATGCTGCAAGATTGATGGTAGTCGTGGTCTTTCCCACACCACCCTTCTGGTTGGCGATAGCAATGATTTTACCCATAGTATAGCATTGAAGTGCCGGAAGCGTTCCCGGGTACTGCAAAGGTACTATTTTTCTATTGATTACTTAGGAAATGCTATGGTATAAAATGCGTTAAATGTTGATAAGTGGGTATTTGTGTTGATAACTGTAAGCGCGCCTCCGATAATGACACCGATACGGCCGAGATGTCGACATCGTATGCCACAGCCTTGGGCGAGCGTGGCCGGATGCGTGTAGCGTGATGGTAGTAGCTGTACTGACGGTCCCACGAGGTGACATATAGTTGTCGTGTCTCGCCCGGAGGGATGTTGGCGGTTATGGTGGCAGTGCGCGAGTGGAGCATCTCTCCGTTGTCGTGGCGACGGTATGTGAATTGCAGAGTTATCGACAGCATCGACATGGAGCGATGGTGGTTGGTCACGAAAAATGTCTCGCGCATGGAGCGGAGCGGCTTGTCGTACGATGTTATTGCGATGCTGTCGGGCGATATGCCGGGGCCTGCGATTGTGATGGTGTCGGTTGTGGCCGCCTGGTGTGTCGTGATACGAGGCCGCAGAGGCCCTTTGCGTGTGGTGTCGTCGCCGTATCCCTTGAGGAAGAGAAGAAGCAGACATGTGAGGATAGCAATCTTTTTCATGGAAGCGACAGCTTTAAAAGGGTGTGATGCGTATATTAAGAGCTTGTTTAATAATAAATGTTACCGTCAGGGCGGTCAATCGTCGAGCATATTTTCGCTTGTGATGAGGGAGTTATGGGGTTCCATAACGACCGAAGAGCAGGCGGAAAGATGCCGGCGATTGACCGACTGGAGGTAATTTGTTTAACATCGTTGATATATTTTTGCATTTATTTCAAAATCAGCAAGAGATTGAGGAATTATAAAATTACCGGTTGTCTCGTATATCTTGGCCGCTTTTCGCCCTGTTCCTCAGTCGTGTACATAAAGTACACTCCTTCGTCACATGTCGAAAATCGTCTCAAGCTATACGACCCTGGCGGCAACATTTATTATTAAACAAGCTCTAAACAAGCTCTATCTAAAGGTAGCGTGGCTCGACCGGTCCGGAGAGCGGACGAGGGAACACGCGTGTACATCCGTCGATATCTTTTGGTGCATCTGAGTCGGTAAGGCGCACGCTTATGCGCGACATGTACGGGATGAGCCTCCAGAGGTTGATTTTAAGGCGGCGGCTGTGCTGGCGGAAGGTAAGGTGGGCGTCGTCGACGAGGGTGAGGGTAAACCGTTTGGGGTTTCTCAATACCGGGCCTCCGTTGCCCGAAGTATATATCTCGGCGGCATATATTCCGGGGCGTGCGGTAGCAGAAACGTAGCCCATGAGTGTGCCCGGACGCAGTGACCGGCATGGCGACCGCATCACCACCATGCGGTAACGGACGGCATCGTCACCTCCGCGCATTGTATTGTCGGTATGACGTTCGATTGCTATGCAGCCTCCGTCGGACGGGAACGACCATATCCCTTCTATCCGGTGGAGAGGGCGGCTCTGCATGGCGCTGCGTACGCTGTCGGGATTGTCATATCCGGTAATCACGTGCGACTGTACCGGAAGTTTGCTTACCGGTTCACGTGCATAGGAATATGACGGCAGCAGTATTGTTGCGAATATAACTATGTATCGGAGGAGAGTCGACATTGAGGGAAGGGTGTGGGTCAGATGGTCTTGAACTGATACTGAAAGCCGAAGCTAAGAATCTCTTTCAGCTGCCAGTGGTGCCAGTTGGTGTCTTCAAGCGGTAGCTGATGAGAGTCGTAGCGCACATGTATGAAAAGCTGGGTGGAGAAATACCTGTTGATGGAGAAGTTGAAGGTATTTTCCCAATCGCCTTGTGTATAGTCGTAGTCGGTAAAGAGGAACAGGCGTGAGCTGTATGTCACATTCCAGGCGAGAGTCCATGTCAGCTTTACTTCAGCATTGCTACCGAATTCACTTATTGTATGGTGGCCGGGGTCGATGCCGAAATTTGATTTCGGGATTCCGGGATTGGTAGCAATCTTCAGGTTGTAGGAGAACGGCGATATGGAGGCGTCGAGAGTAAGTCTCCTCTCGGGATTCTTGTAGTTGTAGGTCATACCGACACCAAGGTTGAGCTCTCCGGGGGTCATGAATGCCGCTTTCAGTTCGCGTGTGTTGGGCTTGTAGTTGTTGAGAAGCTGGGTCTTGAACTGTGCGTTGAGCGAGTAGTACCACTTGTCGAAGGCCTTGAGACCGAGTGTGCCGTTGAACTGGAATTGATCCTGAGTGATGTTGTAGGCATGTATCGTGTCCTGAGGTGCGCTCGCTATACCTACCTTGTATTCAGTGGTGGCTTCCACGATGAATTCAGGATGGAACTTCTGGTTAAGTTTCACATTCCATTTGAATGACCCTATGCCGTTGACGTTGTTGTTGCCGCCCTGATACCAGTTGGGGCTTATGTATGCCTGTGAGAACTGCAGGCGTCCGTCGACATTATGCAGCCAGTTTTTCCGGTTCACATCTGTAAATCCGGCATCGGCCACGATTTGTTTCTTGTCGGTAATAATCTCCCTTATGGTAATTGATTCGGTCGAGGGGTCGACTGTAGCCGTGTATTTCTTTGGCGGTTTAGGCATTGTATAGATATTATACCTTACATCCTCGATGTTGTCGAGCATGTATCGCTGCTTTAACTCGCGGAAGGCTCTCGCTCTGTTGGCTTCGATTTTAATCCAGTCGAGATCGGCATACGGAGCTTCGACGAATGGCTCAGGATCAAATGGAGCAATCGAGTCCAGATGTCTGAACTCGTCGTATACCATAGGCATGAACAGTATTGACGGTAGCGGCGCTACCGGAAGAAACTTGAGCGGTTCGGGTTCTGATTCGGTTGTGAGCGTATCGGCCCACATGTCGTCGAATGCGGAAATGAGCTCGCCGTTCTCGTCAAGGTCCTCTTCGGTGAATGTCGATTCCTCGTCCTCGAGCAGTTCGAGCAATTTTCTGTCGGTATATCTGCCGGTGGTCGGATTTTCATCCGATGTTTCATATGCTGTTTGTGCCGATGCAATGGCTGCGGTAGCCACAATTACTGCCAAAATCATAAGCCGATGTATTCCGGTAGTCATATCTAAAGAGTTATTTTGCAAATATAATAAATTTGTATCTGTTGGGGAGAATGTATGATAAGAAATGTTAAGATTGCTGTCAGCTTGCATTTGCAATCTGCGGTAATACCGTCAGCGTGGCTGCTGCCATGACCGGGGAGCTGTCTGCTTACGCCAGCTCCAGCGTCTGATGGGGCGCGAGAGCAATGCGTATGGCACACTCCATAGCATATGGCGCTGGTCGAGAGCCATGGCCACACGGTTGAAGGCTATGCCCAGTGTGGCCCAGAGCGCGATGCCGGCAAGTGCTATGCTGCCGAGGACAGTGCATGAAAATGCCATGTTGACTCCGGAGAATGCACCTCCGCTTATGCAAAGGGTGCATACCGAGGCTGCTAAAGTGGCCAGAAACCATATCCATGGCAGTATATATGCGGCGGCGATGCGTGTATTCGGCCTTTTGGTGCAGAAGTTTTCCATCAGCCGGTGGCGTTCGCGCTTTATCCGGTAATATCCGGGAGTATCGTCGGGGGCTTCGGTAGTGACGCGACTGTCGGGGGAGAGCACAACGGCCGTATTGCTGTCGGTGGCAACTTCTGACACGAATACGTCGTCATCGCCATACTGTAGATTCAGAGAGTTGCCAAATCCCATGTGGCTGAAAAACATGCTGCGTCGTATCCCCATATTGTCGCCGTCGCCGCGCCACGGCTTGCTGTCGATGGCATCGGCGAGCCATTCCATATCGCTGATGAGTATGTCGTGGTGCATTCCGCGGCTGAGTCGGCGGCTGTCTGTATCTGATTTGCCCGGACCGGCATATCCCAGTACCATGTCGATATCCCTGTCGTGGAAAGGGGCGGTCATTGCCGACAGCCAGTAGGGTCCGGGGAGTCGGCTCTCGGATGTGAGAAACAACACGATAGGATTGTGTGCTGCTTTTATGCCGAGGGTGAGGGCAAGTTTTTTTCGCGATATATTGCGTGTGTCGTAGGGGGTGAATGTGCGTCGCAGGCCGGGATATGTATTCTCTATGGTGGTGAGAAGGTCCTCGACGCCATTGTCTTTTCCGTCGTTTACCACAATTATCTCCTTGGCGGCGTCATAATGCTGCTCGTGGAGGCCTTTTATCACTTCCTCCAGCCCCTTTGAGTTGGCATATGTGTAGACGATGACCGACACCGGCAGAGTGCCGCTTTCGGGTGCAGGACTGTCGGATAATGCGTGCCGCAGACGCTTAAGCATCGGTATGTATATGATAATGAGCACCACAGCCGCAATGCAGGCTATGGCCGCAAACGCTACAGAAAGCTCTTGACTGGCAGCAAATGAGAGAATCACCGGGTTATGTCGAGTTGTTTGGTTTGTGCGGTGTGGTATTCCGCGCTGTATGCCTGCAAATTTACAAACTATCGGTTAATTTCCCAAAAACGCGAGTATGCATATATGAAAAAAGTCCTCCGGCTGTCGGGCCGGAGGACTCTGTGTATATAGCGTCACATTCTGACTTTTGTAGTTTCGGTTGAGCCGTCGCTGTATATTACCGTTTTTATGAATATTCCTGAGCGTGGATTTTCAATCCGGCATCCTGACATATTGTAGTATATGGTACGCTCGATATTTTTAAGCAGGAATATCGGGTCGGATGATGATGTGCCATCGGTGATGAGAGCCGACTGGGCGAGTATGTTGCCCTCTTCAGGGTCGCCTTCGATATAGTATAACTGCACTCCGGCTGTTGCCGCAGTCATACCGTCGGCATATATGTTGGCAGTGCGTTTTGTGCCGTCAACGATAAAGGCTATGCCGTACTGGTCGGTGTAATCGACAGGTACGAAGGTCATTTCGGGATTGATGTTGGGCTGTGCGGCAAATGTGTACGGTGCTCCGTCGAAGAATATGCGGTAGTAGAGTTTTGTCGGGTCGATGCTTTCACCGTCGGTATTTGAAGCCGTGAGGTTGAATGACACGCTTTCCGACGGATCCCATGGTTTGGTGGGTACATAATGTGATATGTCCCATGGATTCATCGGTGTGACGTTTTGTGCCGAAGCCGGATAGGATACAAGTGAGGAGCTGGCAATGATGTTGCTCTCTGAGGGTTCGCCCTCGATATAATACAGCTGTATGCCTACTGTCTCTATGTCAGTGTCATACATGTAGATTATGCGCAGGGCCTCGTAGGATGTGAATGAGCCGCCATTATCGAAGTTGAAGGGTATGAACGTAGTCGGCTGTTCGAGCCCGGGATAGGTATATGCTCCAGGAATGAAAGTGAATGGCTTGCCGTTGATGAATACTCGGTAGTAGAGATTGTCGGCATCGAGGAGCTGACCGTCGCTATTCAGTGAGGAGACACAGAAGTGTATATATTCCAGGTCATCGGGACCTGAAGGGATGTGGTGGCCTAAATCCCATGGGGCGGTAAGTGTCTTGGATATGTCGTCAGATGTGGCTTCGATTACGGGTGACTCGACATATTCCATATAGTTGATATGGTCGGGGTTCTTGTTGTATACAAGCAGCCATCCCTCGGGTGCGGTCAGTTTCTGTGTCGACTCATCGTAATCGAATGTGATGTTGTCTCTGAATTTCAATACTCTCACTTCCTCCTTTTCTTCGTTGTCATATGTGGTTTCGTATTCGGCAGCGGTGAAGAATGCGAAGAATGCACCCGATGGAGAGAATCCGAGATATTGTCCGGAATCAAATGTTACATTCCTTCCGTCGCGCTTGCCTTTGATCCATGCCTCCGGAGCCATGTCGAATACACCACGCAGATATATGTTGTCGTGGTCGGTTCCCATTTCGATAAACCGGCCCATACCGTAGGGGTCGAGCATCGACATGCGGGTGATATCCATATCCTGAGGAATATCGGCGACAGTATGATTCATGGGCGTCCATGTGGAGAACACCTCTCCCTCGTAGACCCAGTCGTTTTCATGGTCGATTTTGCCGGGGAATATCATGCCGTTTTCCTGAATATCGGCTACGATAGTGCCGTCGTCGTTTACGCAGATAGTGTATCTGTTTTTGTCGGCCGAGACGGGGATGAAAGTTTTAGCGCTACTGGAGTATTCGACCATCGATACATAGAAATAGCTTGTATCCTTGCCGTAGTTGCGCACTGACATGAGTTGCGGAAACTCAAATGTGATGTTTTGTCCCTCTCTATGTCCTTTGATATAAGGATGTTCACCGTAATAGTTGTAATCGTATTGCGAAAAGAAGTCTTTGATGTACACATCTCCGTTGTCGTATTCAACGATTTCGGAAGGTAGATAGTCATATTCTGTGGTGGCATACTTATTGCCGAGAATCGCATAATAGGCTCCTCCGCTGCGGTGGTATATGGTGGTGGTGCCACCTTCGGGCAGTGTTGTCAACGGTTGGTCCTGTGCTGTTGCATAGCATGGCGACAGAAAGAGTGTGATAGATGCAAGAATCGTGTAGAGTTTTTTCATATACGTATTTTTTTTACTACTTACTTATAGAGTTTATGTGTTATGTGATTGGCCATTGGGACTATTCGGAGATTATAGGGCTGTGGCTATGTGGCAAATTTAATCATATTAATTCATGTATTCAAAATTATACCAATAAAAGTGTGTGATTATTAAAATTTCAATAGATTTGGTTGATTTATTTTAATCGGATGTGTGGTGCGGCTCTTTTTGGTCAGTAAGAGCTTGTTTAATAATAAATGTTGCCGCCAGGGTCGTATAGCTTGAGCCGATTTTCGACATGTGACGAAGGAGTGTACTTTATGTACACGACTGAGGAACAGGGC
>NZ_JAIDKI010000062.1 GCF_029051885.1 Muribaculum sp. | reverse complement strand
CTCACTGCGCGAACACATCTGCACGACGCTTGACCGCCCCAGCGTTAACAAATATTGGTGAACGGGGTCTAAGAAACATTAATGTATATATCATAGCGGGGATATGTCGCAGGACACATTCCCGCTAAAATATTGTTATGCCACAAAGATTTAACAATTTTGAAGCGGTTGATTTTATTATTTTTAATAACTTTGTGAAAAATTGTAACGTGGCTGCGGAGGCATGCTAACGCGCTATCTTTCAGTTTTATGCTTTTTGACTATCCGTCGCGGAAATGTCAAAGTATCCTTTTAGGAAAAGATAAAATTTGCTATATTTTTCAATTAATTCAACCAAGTCATTATTATGAAGAGACTCATTCTCTTGGCCAGCATCGTCTGGCTCGCTTGTGTGGCTGCGATGGCCGCACCTGGTGATATCAAGTGTAGTGGCGTCGTTGTGGATGACCAGGGCGAGCCTATTATCGGCGCCACGGTCAGTGTACCCGGCACTTCTATTGCCGCTGCTACAGATATCGACGGTCGCTTCACTTTGGATGTTCCAAAGGGGAAGAATATCCACATTTCTTATATTGGATACAAGTCGCGCGACCTCAAGGCAGCTTCCTCTATGGGTGATATCGCCCTTGACGTGGAGGCACAGATGCTTAAAGACGTCGTTATCGAGCAGTCGGCTGCAAAGACACGTCTTACTCCTGTAGCAGTATCTACTGTAGGAGCCCAGACTATCGATCTCAAGCTCGGCAACCAGGATCTTCCTGAAGTACTCAAGACTACTCCCGGCGTTTGGACTACCAAGCAGGGCGGTGGTTTCGGTGATGCCAAGACCAACGTACGCGGCTTCAAGAGCGAGAACGTGGCTGTAATGATCAACGGTATCCCCGTCAACGATATGGAGTGGGGTGGGGTATACTGGAGCAACTTCGCCGGTCTCTCCGATGTGACAAGCAACATTCAGGTACAGCGTGGTCTCGGAGCTACAATTGTATCGAGTCCTTCTGTGGGCGGTACCATCAATATCACCACCCGCACTATCGATTCTGAAAAAGGCGGCTCGGTATGGTACGGTATGGGCAACGACGGCCTCAACACATATGGTGTAAAGGTTTCAACAGGCCTTATGAAGAATGGCTGGGCCATGACATTCCTCGGCTCGCGCAAGTGGGGCGACGGTTATGTACAGTACACTCCCTACAACAACTACAACTACTTCTTCAACCTCTCCAAGCGTATCAACGAGAACCATCAGATCAGCCTTACTGCTTTCGGCGGCCAGCAGAATCATATCCGTCGCCCCAATCAGCGCTCAGGCCTCTCTGTAATGGGCTATCAGACTTATGGAAAGGAGTATATGGACGGTGACTGCATGTACAAGTACAACCCCACCTACGGTTACGACAAGTACGGTCACGTGAAGACTCAGAACAAGAACTACTCCCACAAGCCCATCATCCAGCTCAATCATATCTGGAAGATTGACGACAGCTCATCGCTCTCGTCGGCTCTCTACGCTTCATTCTGCGACGCCGGCGGCTACTCCGGTCAGGCTACAGGCCTCAACGGATACTCTTATTCCGACTGGTATGGCGCTACCGACGGTGTGCTCTCGACCCGCTTCCGTCGTCCCGACGGCACTTTCGATTACGGTGCTATCCAGGAAATCAACGAGAACTCTACCGAGGGTTCAATGTATGCAATGTCGGTAGGTGTAAACAAGCACCAGTGGTACGGACTTGTTTCTTCCTATAAGAAAGAGTTTGACTTCCAGAACGGCGACGTGCTCAACCTTATCGGCGGTATTGACATGCGTTACTACCGTGGTGTCCACTACAACAAGCTCGTCGACCTCTACAATGGCGAATACTTCATGGACTACTCTTCACGTCGCGGTGTATCGCCTGATCTCAATGCCGCTGCCGCCAATCCCGCATGGCAGTACGAGCACCTCGGTGTCGGCGACATCGTATACAAGAACTATCGCGGCTATACAGCCCAGGAGGGTATCTACGCCCAGGGCGAGTATACAATGATGGACAACAAGTTTAACTTCGTGCTCGCCGGCTCGGTCAACAACACCTCATACTGGCGTCACGAACTCTTCTATGCCGACAAGGCCCACCGCGATTCTGAGACCGTGAACTTCTGGGCCGGAACCATCAAGGGCGGTGCCAACTGGAACATCGACGACCGCAACAATGTGTTCGTCAACGCCGGTTATATCTCTCGTGCTCCCTTCTTCCAGGGCGGCGCATTCCTCTCCTACAGCCAATCCAACGCCACCAACAAGAATGCCGTAAACGAGAAGGTAGTATCGTTTGAGGCCGGTTACGGATATCAGAGCCGTGAGCTCGCTGTCACTCTCAATGCATATTACACAAAGTGGATTGACAAGACCATGGCCCGCGGCGGCACAATGGACGACGGCAACCGCTACAGCATCAACCTTGAGGGTGTCAATGCCCGCCACATGGGTGTCGAGCTCAACGTCAACTGGATTCCCGTACAGTGGCTCAATATCGAGGGTATGCTCTCGCTCGGCAACTGGGAATGGTGCTCCAACGCATCCGGTTACTTCTACAACAACTACGGCCAGCCTCTTGCCAATATATCTACCGGTGCTCTTGCCTCAGGTGTTGCCGCTCCCGACCACGCCAAAGCTACCGTCAACCAGAAGGGTGTGAAGGTTGCCGACTCTCCCCAGACACAGGGTTCGGTATCTGTAAGTTTCCTCCCCTTCAAAGGCTTCCGCGTAGGTGCCGACTGGGTAGCAGAGGCACGTACATACTCCGACTTCTCGCTCTCAGGCTCGACCCTCAGCAATGGTACTGTCAATGTTGGCGATCCCTGGCAGATTCCTTGGGGACAGCAGTTCGACCTTTTCGCGTCGTATAGCTTCAAGATTGCCGGTGTACGCGCCCGTCTGTATGGCAACGTCTACAACGTGTTCAACAACTACTATATCACCGACGCCATGACCAATACCACTTCCAACGGTACATGGGAAAATGCTTACGGTGTGTTCTACTCATTCGGCCGTACTTACTCCATACGTATGCGCATCAACTTCTAATCCCCACAGAGAACTATAATTATGAAAAATAATATATTTAAAGGTCTGCTCGCATGTGGCGTAGCTGTGGCTATGGCAGGATGCTCCGAGAATTCCTGGAACGAGAAGTATCTCGATGGTTTCGAAGCCCCGAATCCCAACGCACCCCAGCGCAACTACATCGACTATACCCTTACTTCCAGCGACTATAAGAAAATAGCCGGTATGAAGGCCAACGTACAGAAGGCTAAAGCCGCCGGCGTTGAGGAGCAGCTTGCCGAAATGGGTTCCAAGGGCTGTTTCAACGAAGTAATCACAGCTCGCGAGTATATACCCGCATGGCTTGATTCTATCGCAAATACTCCAACCTCAGTATTCAAGAGCGCGGTTGCCAACACTACTGCCCGTATTACATATGAGAATGCCGTAGTGGATGAGACTCAGGTGCCCTTCACCCCCTCCAATGCTGTTGCCTCGATTACTTCAGGAGCCGCAGTGGATGTAAATGTGGCAGTGACCGGCATTTGCGCCCAGGGTATGATTGTGACCGACAACTCAGGCAGTGTTCTGGCTTATACCGGCAAGAACTTTGATGCCTCGGCATGGAGCATTAATGACCAGTTGAATATCACTGGTTCCGGCGCTACTTACGGTGGTGCCATGCAGATTGGCTCGCCTGTATATAGCCTTATTGGCGGTATTTCTAATATCAAGCCTACTCCCAAAGTCATCTCTACTGCTGCTGAATGGGATGCTGTGGCCAAAGTATATGATGACGCCAATTCGGCCAAGACCGGTGCTTTCCCCCAGTATATCAAGGCAACTGTCAAGGTAAAACTTGATGGCAACTATGTCAACTTCCTCGTTGACGGCGCTAATTATGGCGGTAGCCTTTATCAGGGTCTTGACACTCAGAAAGTGGCATTTGCCAATAAGGATGACGCTACTGTAACGGTTGAAGGCTGGGCTGTGTCACGTACATATAGCTCGAGCATGGGTAAGACTCTCTGTAATATTATCCCCGTTTACGTAAACGGCACCGCTGTAGTGCCTGTAGCACAGAAGGCTGTCGTAATCGAGTCGACAATGAGCCAGTTTGTTCGCACTGCTGCAAAGAACTGGGTATTTGATCCTACAGTCTATGTGACTATGCAGACCGGATCAAGCGGTAACTTCACTGATGAGATTTCCGGCAAGTTCTGGTATGGATGCGTAGAGTGGGTATGGCAGGAAAAATGTGTTAAGGAGCTTGGTCTGAATGCTGACCTCTGGAACAACTGGGGCGAGGCCAATGTGTTTACTACTCATGGATATGTATGGGGTAGAGGCAAGGCCACACAGGAAGGCTATTCGGGCGCATCCGCATGGTATGGCAACTACGACAGCCGTGTCTCCACTCTCAAGCAGAACTTCACTGAGGAGCAGATGGCTACCTACTTCCCCGGCCTCAACGACGAGCAGATTACCGAAACACTCCAGAAGCACTTCGCTACCGAGGTAGCTCCCGGAGCTCTCGGAATGTGCTATCCTGATGCAATGCCCGGCACAGGCGGTATCGATCAGGAATATGAGGTGACACTGCTGCAATACAATCCCAGCCGCCACAATGTGACACTCCGTTTCAGAGTTGTCGCTCCCGGCAAGTTTGTATTCGTAGAGTGTGCCGATTGGAATCTTTCTGCTGAATAAGTAACTGGTCGAAATTATTTTAGAGCTTGTTTAATAATAAATGTTGCCGCCAGGGTCGTATAGCTTGAGACGATTTTCGACATGTGACGAAGG
>NZ_JAIDKI010000061.1 GCF_029051885.1 Muribaculum sp. | reverse complement strand
GTTAAACAAATTACCTCCAGTCGGTCAATCGCCGGCATCTTTCCGCCTGCTCTTCGGTCGTTATGGAACCCCATAACACCCTCATCACAAGCGAAAATATGCTCGACGATTGACCGCCCTGACGGTAACATTTATTATTAAACAAGCTCTTAGCCGACACTCAGTTTACCGGTGTAAGCCTCCAGTTTGCGCGAATGAAATCCGCCGGGTATGTATTCAAGATGAAGAATATGAAGATTGTCGACCATGGCAGAGTCATTGTCAACGAGTCGATTGCCACACCATATAAATATAAGCAGCCTAACAGCTCTACTAAGGAATGTCAGTTTGTGCTCGGCGGTGACCCGAAGACATCAGCTTATATGACTTTGGAAATCGACCATGTCGATTTGTCGGGATATACAAACACCGCGTTCAATTTCGAAGTCGAGATTACACCTGTCGACGGAGTCGAGGACCCGGCATTGCTGGAGAACATAACCGGAAAAGGCGGTCAGGGTGTGATACTCTCGAGCATGCCGAGCGAAGAGATAACCGACTGGGGACAGCAGGCTGCCGGATATTATGAGATAAAGAAACTTGACTGGAAATTTGGCAAGCATGTCTATTCCGTAGCCATTTCCTCGATGAATAATCAGGACAAGGTGGATTGGTCGGATATCGTGACCTGCCGTATGTACATCTACAACGATGTAATCACGCTTGGTAAAATCAACGTAAAGTTTACCGACTTCTATTTTACCGGCGATATAGTCAAGGATTATGATGATGGCGACGATACCAACGCTATAGACAGCATCCTTATTGACGCCGAAAGCGAGGTGACGGTGTATAATCTGAGCGGTATACATGTATATTCCGGAATATTGAGCGAGGCTCGTCTGCCGCATGGCATTTATATAGTGGTAAGCGGAAAGAATGTAAGGAAAATGATGCTTTGACCTAATAGGATTATTGCTCTAAGCGAGTTGTCAGATGACAGCCGGGATGGGAACAGTGCCATCCCGGCTGTCATTGTTGTTAAAGATGCTATAATAGGGCGACACGTGTGGATATTGTTTGGTAGGACTGTGTGTATCAATGCGCTATGGTGTGGGACGTCGGAATGTTAAAAATATGTTTAAAAGCATATCGGGCAAAATTAATTGCGCGTTAAGTGGGAATTAAGCGCTCAGTTAAGGCTTGCACATTAAGTTTGCATCGCATTATCCCTCCTGCCTCCGCGATGTGCTGACGGCAACGGGCGATATACGGCACATGACTGAAGTCGGGTTGCTGACAAAAAGGATATATAAAAAATTATATAGTTTAATCTTTAATCAAAACCATCACGCATGAAAAATTTTACACGTGCATCAGTTCTCGTCACAATGGCGGCTCTGGCAATGGGTAATCTCCAGGCTAAGGACCTTTATCTGTCGCCTAACGGAGATGACAACAACAGCGGCCTTACCGCCGATGCTCCCCGTAAGACTCTTACCAATCTTACATCGATTATCGAGACAGGCGATATTGTAAACATCTCCGGTATCCTCAGCATGGCTGCCGAATATGATCTCGCTCTGACTGGCAACCGTCTGTCGAAAGGCAACTGCGGTCATTTCTATAAGGAAGGAAACCAGAACGGGTTCCAGCTCAAAATTGACGATGCCCGCTGGGCTAACATCACCTTCCGCGGAATGGATCCGGAGACCGATGGTTTCGACGGTGATAATGCATGGCGATTTTTCGAACTCGGGCGTGAGACAAACTTCGACAAGTGGGTTAATCCTGAGAATACTGTAGAAAACTCGTGGGTGCGCTTCGAGAATCTCCGCTTCCAGAACGGTGTCGCTCCTACAGAGGGCGGTACATTCTATATCCACGACCATATCGTGGCCGACTTTGACAACTGTGTCTTCGCGGACAATGGTTTCGACTCAACTACCCTTACTCCTGCTACCGAAGGCTCGATGGAATGCTACAATCCCGAGGATGGCAAGACGGTAGAACGCGGAGGCGCCATACATTTCCAGTTCGGCCAGCTTACAATACGCAACTCTGTGTTTATGAACAACAGTGCCCGTCGCGGCGGTGCCATCTGCCAGACCGGCGGTGACCTCGTGCTTGAGGACTGTCTCTTTGACAATAACGGCGCAAACTGCTTTGACAAGCCCTGCAAGCGCATAGAGGGTGGCGCACTGTGCCTCTGGACTCTCCACACCTCAACTAAAGTGGATATCAACCGCTGCTCGTTTGTCGGGAACTCCGCATGGAGCAAGGGTGGTGCCATCTATGCATTCAGCAATGTAGACGGCAAAGACCGCATTGTCGACGCCAACATCACAAACTGCTACTTCGGCTTCAATGACGCTATATGGGAACATGGCGGTGCTGTGGCTGTAAACAATGTCGACGGCAATCCCGACGGAACAAAGCATCTGCTCATGAAGTTTGCCAACTGTCTGTTTGCAGGCAACACATCTGCATTCTACGGTCCGCAGCTTTATTGGAACGGCGGCACCGAGGGTTCGCTCCTCAATCTTACCAACTGCTCGATGATTGCCGGCGGCTCAAACGGCAACCGCGGTGAGACCAACGGCGGTCATGGCGCCAATATCTGCTTTGACGGAAATGCCGCCCATCCCGCCAATGCAATCTCTCTCGAGATTTTCAATACAATCATGGAGGGCAACCAGTGCAGCAATGGCCAGTACAGCGATATATCATTCCTCAATGAGCATGCAAAGAGCATCGCCGACATGAAAATCGAGCACAGTGTAATTGCTGTCATTCCAAATGATGAAAACGGCTCTGTGAAGTCAGAGACCTCTCATATTAACTATGGTAACGATGCTCCATGCTTCGATGAAGGCGCAGCCGAACTCTCCGCTGCGTTTACATACAATGGAATGGTATGGGGCGTGGCTCCGATAAATCCCGACAGCGAGGCCGGCAATCTCGGCGACAAGGAGTACTATGTGAAGGCCGACAAGGAACTCGACAAGGTCGTGACCAATTCAGGCGCTAAGTGGACTCTCCGCGGCTTTGATATCTCGGCCACCGATATGAACGGCAAGACCCGCGGCGACAAGGCAGTCGTAGGTGCCAACGAAATAGATGTTGACCAACTCTATGACATCGTCGATAACGGAGGTGAGATTACCGATTACTACACACCTCCCACTACCGGCATCGATGAGATTACCGCTGTCAACGGCAAGCTCCAGATGAATATCGCCGACGGCATAGTTACTGCTACTGACACTACAGTGTTCTCTGCATACACCTTGAAGGGTGTGAAGGTAGCACAGGCCAAGGGCGCTCTCGACCTTAACGGACTTTCTGCCGGAACATATGTGATAGTGGCACGCGACGGAGCCGGATTTGCTGTGGCCAAAGTCGCAAGATAATAAAACATAGCCCGGCGCTTTCCGGTTGACGAAACGATTATTATGGAATCCAATCCCTGAGGGGATAAAGACTACGATTTGTCCCCTCCGGATTCTCCTCACTTTCCTATCCGGACATGACGTAACTTTGATTCCGGATAAAGGTATATCGGCAGAGTCCGATTCATGTAAAAAAGATTGTATTAAGAGCTTGTTTAATAATAAATGTTGCCGCCAGGGTCGTATAGCTTGAGACGATTTTCGACATGTGACGAAGG
>NZ_JAIDKI010000060.1 GCF_029051885.1 Muribaculum sp. | reverse complement strand
TAGCCATATTGCGCATCGCCAAAGGAAAGTCTACGCGTAGCAGAAGACGACTGTCGGTAGAGGTCTCGACTATCGGTGTGCCGGCTTCCACCCATTCGCCATCGGCCACATTCACTTTTATCACCGTTGCCTTTTGAGATGCCACTACGGCGCTTCCCGAGCCATTGCCACTGTATGCTGCGCTTAATCTCTTTACTGCAGATAGGGCCGCCTGATAATCACGCTCGCTAACTATGCCCTCATTGCGTAACGGTTCGATGCGTTCGAGTTCCTTCTGTGCGGCGGCCAGTTCTTCAGCGGCAACGGCGTTGGCGTCACCGCCTGCGACTCCTTTGCCGCTTACTGTAGCTATGCGCTCTCCCGGACGTAACGACGCGCCGGAAACCGCACGTGGAGACAAACTGACTATACCAGCCGAGCGGGCAGACAGTATTTGACGTCCGGTGCCGGGGACTGCCTCAAGTGCTCCCCACGCACGGACTACACGTGGCAACTTGCAGTCAGCGACCATTTCGGTTTTGACGCCAAAGCGGTGGGCCGAATGAGGTGATAATATGATTTCTTCTGAGGAATGTTCATGTTCTTCACTCTCGCCTTCGTCACTATGGCTGTCATGATTAGAACAGGAGAGAAGTCCTGAGAATACAAAAGTTGCCGCAAGTGCAAATACACTACGGCAATAAGGAATATTAGTCGGTATCATTTCTTTATAGGTTTTCATGGCGCTAATTTAAGCAATAAACAATGCAACTATGTTGCAAAGCGCCACAAGGGACCAAAGTATGTTACCGACAAATCGACATAGGGCTTATAAAAAAATCCGTCAGATTATTCAAAAATAACATCTCCAAAAAATTGGGGAAGGTGGAAATCGGGCGATGGTACATCTATAGGTTTCCATGACAAGAAATGCGCCACCGGCAATTTATCACCACACTTATAGAAGTTTGCTCTTGCTTTCATCCCATGGAGATTTTTGATATTGTCAGCAACAAAAACGTCGACCGGGATGGCAAGTCGGATACTCCATTTATCCGGTGCTTTACGACTGTCAAATATAGCATCGGCAATCGACGGATTTCTTAAGATAGTGCCGACATTCTCCGGGGTAGAATATGTGCGGTTGTTTCGGCCAGGACCACACGCAAGCAATACTTTGCCGCAACAGTTGCATTCGACATTGTAATAGTTGAGATTGTCGAATGTAATGAACATTTCCACGCATGAATCTTCCCAGACAGGGCCATTGTCCTCCTGAGCCATTGCACGGACATAGTCTTCGGTTACGGTGTATTCCAACAGAATCATCGAACCATTATGAGCTATGCGGAATAGGACATCGGGAGTATATGGAAACTCACTTGACCAGTTGGCTATAGCTATGTGGTGAGGAGTAATTTCATATTGGTCAAACAACGATGAAATCTCGGCGACTTCAATCCTTTCTTTCTTGATATAAGGTATTATCATGGCGTTAATATTTGATTGAGCGAAGATACAAATTTTTGATATATTATTTTGTCTTTTCCGGGACAAAGGTTTCAAAACTTTTATCACTATAGAACACCATAATGCTTACTACACGGCGCTGATTAGCATCATTGGAGAGTACACTGACTGATGACACTGAATCATGTTGTGCATTATTATATGTCCTGGTATTTCCATGATGATTAGTGTCATTTTTTGCTTCCGAAGTACCGGGTATTACAAATGGCATGTTTCCAGGAGTCAACTCTGAGGTATCCATACCAGGGAGGGGAGGCATATTTGTAGATTGAGATAATTCGCGTTGACTGTAAAAATCATCCGTCTCAACATCATCCGACTCATCATCAGCAGATTGCACAGGATAGAGTGGGGGATTTACCGCGTTTTCAGACTCCGAGATTCTAATATTTGAAGACAACACCATATCTCCTTCGCCAAACATCAGCCATAGTATGGAAAGTTGAGGAAATGACTCATGGATTTTTGTAATAACCTCATCGCTTACTTTTTTATTGCGTCCGCGCAACAGTTGAGAAAAAGATGGACGGGGTATACCACATGTGTCTGCAAATTGAGTGCTCTGCAGTCCGGTATAATCAAGAAACTCCTTGAGGCGCGATGATATATCCATTTTAGCGTTTGATTTTGCAATTTTGAGAATGCAAATGTAAAATATATTTTTGTAAATTACAAATTTGCATTTTACAATTGCGCATTCACATTTGCAAATATGGCTCAATGATCATTTTGCAAATCACAACAATGCACCTGAAAATTGCTAATGTCTTACTTTAGGATAATTCCATATTTATTAGGCAATCAATAAAATACACCCAGTACCATACGACATTACCGCCATAGATAGGCG
>NZ_JAIDKI010000006.1 GCF_029051885.1 Muribaculum sp. | reverse complement strand
CCTTGCCCTTTTCACTACTTATAAACTCAGTCGCCTTTTCAACGACCTCCTTTACATTTTCTTTTTCCATAAGGCCGGAAGCCTTGTCTTTCAATTCTTCAAACATAACTTGTCGGGTTTACGTGTTATTAATCATACGTTCATATCAATAACAAACATAGCCCCCGGAGCGTTCATAGACAGCACTATGGCAATATGCCAACCGACCGGAAAAGATTTTCATAATAGGCAGCCTTAGCCTCAAGACGCATTGGGTATGCACGGCTCGTAGATGGCATCCTCCAAATGTCGATACCATCGGTAGAACGTACCATAGCCCCCATCTTGGGGACCGGTGTACCTGTTATATCAGCCACAACTCCGGCCGCCTTCTCTCCTGTAGTCACCACAGTGTGACACTCTGGCATAGCGCCCAGCAACTCATACAGAGGAACCGGAGTAAGAATATCCAGGAATTTATCGGACGCATTGCCTTTCAGGCGGCGCACCTCACGGGCAGTGTCATTGAGTGCTATGTGCTTCTCTACAAGCAGCCTCTTTATGGAGTTGAGGTCAAAGCACTTGCGTTCAGCCCGATACAAAGCATTCCGGTCGCCAAAGAAAATCAAGCCCATCATGTACCAGAAATCATTGGTGCGGTTGGGATAATAAAAATCCATGCTCCACCGGTGATTTCCAGGAGGGAATGTGCCCATAATCAGCACACGCGCCCCATCCGGGATAAATGGCTCCCACGGATGTCGCTCAATCTGCATATCGGCAATGTCCATATATCACATATATTAAGTGACTAATCAATTCTCGGCCAAGCGGCGCGCCATTTCGTCGGCCAGCGCACGACAGCCTTCTACCGCCGATGCATCCGGAGCCTGCCGGGCTTCTACAGAAGTAATATCCGTGGTGACATTTTTTCCTTCTTCAAGCAATGCATTGATGCGCTTTACCGCCTGCGGGGCCCATGTGTAAGAACCGAATGTATATATTATGCGGTTTTTCACCTCACGAGTCTTAATGGCCTGCACAAGAGCCTCCACCGGAGGATATAGAGTGTTTGAATAAGTAGGAGCGCCAATAACAAGCCCACGGAAGCGGAATATATCGGCAAGTATATATGACAGATGCGAGCGCGATGCGTCGTGCATGCGAATCTTCCTTACTCCATTTTCAGCAAGGCGTGCAGCGATAACCTCGGCCATGGATTCAGTGTTTCCATACATAGACCCATATACTATGACCACACCATCCTCTGCCTCATAGCGGCTCATCCGGTCGTACAGTCCCGATACCATTGGAATCTCATCGTGCCACACAGGGCCATGTGTAGAGCAGATATACTCAAGTTTCAGAGATGACAGTTTTGCAATGGCTTTCTGTACAAAGACTCCGTATTTGCCAACTATGTTGGAGTAATAACGATAAATTTCAGGGATGAACGGCTCGACATCGGTCTCGGAGTCGACGATTCCGCCATTAAGAGCACCGAAACAGCCAAAAGCATCGCCTGAGAACAGGGTGTTGCGTTCGGGCACATATGTCATCATTGTTTCAGGCCAGTGTACCATCGGGGTAATACGGAATGTCAGAGTCATGCCTCCCAAATCAAGCGAATCGCCATCGGCAACCTTCATGACATTATCCGTAATACCATAGAATCCCTTCACCATTTCCAAGGTTTTCGCATTGCCGACAATAGTAATATCCGGGAAGAAACTGCGGATTACATTCAACGCGCCGGAGTGGTCGGGTTCCATATGATTAATGACGAGATAGTCGGGAGCCTTGGCGCCAATCTGGGAAACTATGTTTTCGCGCAGCTTTTCGCACTCGGCAATAGCGACTCCGTCGATAAGGGCAAGTTTCTCACTGCCTTTCACAAGATACGAATTGTATGTGACCCCCGTCGGCAACGGCCACAATGATTCAAAAAGATTTGTTGTGCGGTCGTTTACTCCGACATAATATATGCCGTCGGTAATTTCTTTAAAGTTCATAAATAGATTTAGATGGATAAACGAGAGTCGGAATCAGCCATATGACATGGACCGTTCCGACTCTAATAACATTTAACCGGGCTTTGATGTTTACAGCACCGATTATAAACTAATTCATTATGCCTTAGCGCGCTCTACGCGTTCAAGATAAGAACCGTTGCGGGTGTCTACACGCACTTTGTCGCCAACCTCGCAGAAAAGGGGCACACGCACTTCAGCACCGGTCTCCACAGTAGCGGGCTTAAGTGTGTTGGTAGCGGTATCACCCTTGATGCCGGGCTCTGTATAAGTGATTTCAAGCACAACGTTTGCGGGCATCTCACATGTGAGCACTGTTTCAGATGCGGCATGTACCATAGCCTCGCAAATATCACCGTCCTTGAGGAACTCAACGCCTTCGATGCTCTCTCCGGCTACAATAATCTCCTCCCATGTCTCGGTGTGAAGGAAGTGGTAGCCCATATCATCCTTATAAGAGAACTGATAAGGACGGCGCTCGATACGCACTTCCTCAACCTTTACGCCTGAGTTCCAGGTCTTGTCGATAATACGACCGGTCTTTACATTGCGGAGTTTTGTACGAACGAAAGCCGGGCCCTTGCCGGGTTTAACATGAAGGAATTCAACGATGAAGAAGTAGTTGCCATCAATATCGAGGCACATTCCATTCTTAAAATCTGCTGTTGTTGCCATATTTATAATGTAATCTGTTTGTTGTTAAGCTAATGAACATTTCCGAACAATGCGGAGTAAATTTCGGCGCAAATTTACAAAAATCCGCATCAATTCACAAATTAACCATATCAAATCATCGAGTGGAAGTGCGCGGCAAGTTTACCGGACATCCATTTACTCGTCGGCGACAAGTCGGGACAGACGATTTTCAAGGTCGGTTGATGAAAGTCGCGATATAATCTTACCTCTGTGGGCAAAAGATATGCTTCCGGTCTCCTCGCTGACCACAACCGCCGCAGCATCAGTGGCCTGACTTATACCGAGAGCCGAACGGTGGCGCAGTCCCATCGAGCGCGGGATATTGGTATCATGACTTACAGGAAGTATGCATCCCGCCGCCTTTATACGGTCGTGGGCGATAATCATGGCACCATCATGCAAGGGTGAATTTTTAAAAAATATATTTTCGATAAGGCGCGAGTTGATTTCAGCATCTATCATATCGCCGGTCTTCTCATAGAGTTCCAGAGGTATTGACTGTTCGATGACAATCAGTGCACCGGTCTTTGACTTTGACATGGACATGCATGCATATACAATCGGGATAACCCAGCGACGCGCATCCTCAGCAGATACAGCCGAACCGCGATGATGGCGGAATATATCGCGCAAGAAACGCCATCGGTTATGATTGCCAAGCTCGACAAGGAAACGTTTTATCTGATCCTGAAACAGAATTACGAGAATTATAAGACCAATCGACATCACCTTATCAAGGATGGTACCGATAAGCCTCATTTCAAATATCTCGCTGGCAACCACCCATACAATGATAAATGCCAGCACTCCGAAAAATATATTGATTGTACCCGACTCCTTCATTATCTTATACAGATAATACAGAAGCATTGCTACAATAATTATATCGAGCGCGTCCTTTATTCCGAATGGTGCCATATCCGATAGATTATGATTGTATTATAGCTTGTTTAAAATTATTCATGGTAGCCGCGACAACAGCCCGGGTGTCATATGCGGCAGCCACGTCGTGGACACGCAGAAATGCCGCTCCGCGTTCAAGCGCAAGGGCATTAAGCGCCACAGTACCGCAAAGCGATTCCTCCGGAGTTTTTCCGGTAAGGCGATATATCATCGATTTTCGTGACACTCCGACAAGCAACGGACAGTCGAGCAAACCAAACATGTCAAGCTCGCGCATGAGTGTATAGTTCTGCTCCAGAGTCTTTGCAAATCCAAAGCCCGGGTCAATCACTACATCAGCCACGCCCATAGCGCGCAAGCGGGATAACTTGACTCGCAAATCGGCTACAACATCGGCAG
Source organism: Muribaculum sp. (assembly GCF_029051885.1). Lineage (GTDB taxonomy): Bacteria > Bacteroidota > Bacteroidia > Bacteroidales > Muribaculaceae > Muribaculum. Next base: position 461 of record NZ_JAIDKI010000006.1, on the reverse strand, counting down.
TGACATCGGCATAGTCAGTCATTGTCTGCATCGAGGAGGGAGTGCCGCGCATATGCATCAGCACATATGGCACTCCGGTCTCCGCCACAACGGCAAACATACCCGGGTCAAGAGAACCGCCTGATATATCATTGATCATATCCGCTCCAAGTTCCGTCACCGCTATCCGTGCGACCTCGGCGCGGAAAGTATCGACACTGACAAAAATATCGGAATCGACTTTCCGCAACGCCTCCATACCGACGCGCAGACGGCGTATCTCCTCCTCGGCTGTAACCTCCAAAGCTCCGGGGCGGGAAGAATAGGCACCAATATCAATCCAGTCGGCACCATCTTCTATCATTTTTTTCACACGATGAGCTACGGATACAGAGTCGTCGGTACGCGAACCGCCATTGAACGAGTCGGGGGGGACGTTGGCTATCCACATTATATGCGGACGGTCAAACCCCACTATGCGG
>NZ_JAIDKI010000059.1 GCF_029051885.1 Muribaculum sp. | reverse complement strand
CGCAAAGTTAGGCATTTTCGCTATAAAATACACCTCTTCTTGCAATCTTTGGCCGATTCTAAATGAAAGAGCCGTGAGATTCCGATGTATTCCGCGGCCGTGTTTTGACAGTTTCGATGAAAAGCGGTATCTTTGCAGGAAGATATGGAATTTCAGCTACAAGCAACAGACGCCCTTAGCAACGCGCGCGCGGGGCTTATAACTACCGACCATGGCCGGATTGAGACTCCCGTGTTTATGCCAGTTGGCACAGTGGGGAGCGTAAAGGCCGTACACCAGCATGAACTGCGCGAGGATGTCAACGCCCAGATTATACTCGGCAATACGTATCATCTCTATCTCAGACCCGGCACCGAGATACTCCGACAGGCCGGCGGTCTGCATAAATTCATAGGGTGGGAGCGCCCGATTCTTACCGACAGCGGGGGCTTCCAGGTGTTTTCGCTCTCTTCCAACCGTAAGCTCAAGGAGGAGGGTGCATATTTCCGCAGCCATATCGACGGCTCCAAGCATCTGTTTACACCGGAGAATGTAGTAGACATAGAGCGTATTATCGGCGCCGACATAATGATGGCTCTCGACGAGTGTCCTCCCGGCACCGCCGAATATGATTATGCGAAAAAATCGCTCGGTCTTACCATGCGCTGGCTCCACCGTGGCTGGAAGCGCTACAAGGAGACCGAAGGTCTTTATGGCTACCGTCAGGCATATTTCCCTATCGTGCAGGGGTGCACATATCCCGACCTGCGCCGTCAGGCTGCCCGTGAGGTGGCCGAGCTTGGCGCCGACGGCAATGCTATCGGAGGTCTGGCTGTGGGCGAACCCGCCGAGGTGATGTACGACATGATTGATATCGTCAATGAGATACTTCCCGCCGACCGTCCGCGCTATCTGATGGGAGTGGGCACTCCCGCCAACATTCTCGAGGCTATCGAGAGGGGCGTCGATATGATGGACTGTGTGATGCCTACCCGCAACGGCCGCAACGGAATGCTGTTTACCCGCCACGGTGTGATGAACATGCGCAACAAGAAGTGGGCCGACGACTTCTCTCCGCTTCAGGAGGATGGCCCGAGCTATGTCGACCGTGCCTACTCCAAGGCATATGTGCGCCATCTCTTTGCCTCGCAGGAGATACTTGGCATGCAGATTGCCTCAATCCATAATCTTGCATTCTATCTCTGGCTCACGCGTGAAGCCCGTGCACATATCCTTGCCGGCGACTTCAAGCAGTGGAAGACCGAGATGCTCGAGTGTGTAACCCGTAAACTGTAACCGAAAACAGCAGGCTTTATGAAGAAACCGTTTAAGATTCTCGACCTGTACATTATCAAGAAGTTTCTCGGCACATACTTCTTCGCCATACTTCTGATTCTGGCCATCACGGTGATGTTTGACATCAACGAGAAACTTGACTCGTTTCTGAAGGCGCCGATACATGCTACGATTTTCGATTATTTTCTCAATTTCCTCCCTTACTTCGCCAATCAGTTCAGTCCGCTGTTTACCTTCATTGCGTGTATCTTCTTTACCTCGAAATTAGCTGACAATTCGGAGATTATCGCAATGCTTTCGTCGGGAGTGAGTTTCCGGCGGCTTATGCGCCCTTATATCGTGTCGGCGGCAGTGATTGCGGCTCTTACATGGGTGCTTGGCGCATATATCATCCCTCCGGCCAATGTGAAGCGTATCGAGTATACCAACACGTATGTGAAAAACAAGCGTGTCGACTATGGAAGCAACATCCAGATGATGGTTGCGCCGGGCGAGATAGCCTATATGAGCCGCTACGACAACACTACGCGCACGGGCTACCGGTTTTCGCTCGACAAGTTTGACGGAAAGCGCCTTGTGTCGCGCCTTACAGCCAATACCATACGCTGGGACTCTCTCTATCAGTGGCAGGTGCGCGACTATATGATACGCGATATCGACGGGATACGCGAGCATATAAAGCGCGGAAGCCGCCTGGATACTATGATTCCGTTTGAACCGCGCGACTTCCTCATATCAAAGAATGACCAGGAGACGCTTACCTCGCCTCAGTTGCAGGAGTACATAGCTCGTCAGAAAGAGCGCGGAGTGGCCAATATCGAGGCTTTTGAGATTGAGAACGAGCGCCGTTACGCTATGTGTGCGGCTGCATTTATCCTTACTGTCATCGGTATGACCCTGTCGTCGAAGAAGGTCAAGGGCGGCATGGGCATCAATATCGGCATCGGCCTGGTGTTGAGTTTCAGCTATATCCTGTTTATGACCGTCACCTCGACATTTGCGATATCGGGATATACGTCGCCATTCGTGGCCATGTGGATTCCCAATATGATATATATTGTAATTGCGATAGTGCTTTACCGGCGTGCATCGGCAGGGTAAGGCTCGTAAACAGATACACACATAGAGGCCCGCGACAATGGATACGTCGCGGGCCTCTATGTGTATCGGGATGGTGCGGTGTGTCAGATGCGGTCGAGTACGGTGGCGATGAGGTCGCGCACGGCTGTCTTGTAGTTGGGAGTGGCCTGTGTCGATACACGGTTGGCGATTATTGAGCATACCGTCATGGCGCGATGTCCCATGAGCAGTGCGAGTCCCTGGAGGGGTGCCGACTCCATCTCGTAGTTGGTCACCGGCTCACCGTTGTAGCGGAAAGCCTCTATGCGGCTGTTGAGGTCGGGATTGGCCAGCGGCAGGCGCAGTTCGCGACCCTGCGGGCCGTAGAATCCGACAGCAGATATGGTATGTCCGCGCACCATGTCGTCGCGGCCTATCTGCTCTACGAGTTCCTTGTCGGCAGGCACTACATATGGAGCGGCCCAGAGCGGATTCCATCCGACGAATTCGCAGAACGCCTTTTCGTAGTCGAGGTCCGACACACTGTTGCGTCCGGCATAGTAGTTGAGCACTCCGTCAAATCCGATGGAGTGGGCCGCTATTACCGGAGTACCTACGATAAGCTCGGGCTGCAGGGCGCCGGAGGTGCCGATGCGTACGAGAGTGAGGGTGCGGTGTTGCGGTTTCACTTCGCGTGTGGCGAAATCGATGTTGGCGAGGGCGTCGAGCTCGTTGAGCACTATGTCGATATTGTCGGGCCCGATGCCGTGGCTTATACACATAATAGGTTTGCCCTTGTATGTGCCGCCTATCGTATGGAACTCGCGTGATGATACCTCGAATGTCTTTGTATCGAAGAAAGACGCTACCATGTCGACACGCGACGGATCGCCGACAAGGATTATGCGGTCGGTAAGTTGTTCGGGCAGGAGATGGAGGTGGAATATCGAGCCGTCGGGATTGATAATCATCTCGGAGGCTCCTATGCGGCGTGGTGTTGTCATATATTGGAAAACAGTTGAATTTTGGTTAATAAATTATATTGTATATAACGCTTTGGGGGCAAAAGTGATTGTCACAGACGGGCGATGTCAGCGCGCCGGGCGATACTTTCCACCCGGATATGTGAGTATATGTCCGGCAAATTCAAGCGACATGAGCATGGCCATCAGCTGCGACACGGGAATCGACAGGTCGACACACATCTGGTTGAGTGACCCCTCGCCCGATGTGTGGAGATAGTCGATTATCCTCTCTTCGTCGGGTGATAGGATTGGCAGCGAGGGCTGCAGGCCCTCCTGCCTGTCGGGGATGGACTCCCAGCCCATTGCGGCTATTAGGTCGTCGGCACATGTAATCAGTGCAGCCTGGTTGCGCGCTATCAGAGCGTTGCATCCCTTGCTGTATGTGTCGGATATGCGTCCGGGGAGCGCCATTACATCGCGTGAGTATGACATTGCTATCGATGCGGTGGCGAGCGCACCGCCGCGTTCGGCCGACTCGGCCACGACTACACAGTCGGCCATGCCGGCCACAATGCGGTTGCGGGCTATGAAGTTGCCGCGGTGCATAGTGTCCTGCGAGGCATATTCTGTCAGCATGGCGCCTCCGGCACGCAGTATCTCTGCCGCAGTCTGTCGGTGGGCGGCGGGATAGAGAGTGTTGAGGCCATGGGCGAGTACCGCTACTGTAGGTATTCCGGCGCGTAGTGCGGCCCGATGTGCGGTTATGTCTATGCCGTAGGCGAGTCCGCTTATGATTACAGTGTCGGGGCCAAGTTTCGCGGCGAGGTCGGATACGAGATTTTCGACGAACGAGATACCGTAGGGTGTGGCGCGGCGTGTACCTACGATACTGATTATGTGGGGAGCGTTGAGCGACGCATCGCCGAGAGAGTAGAGTAGCAACGGCGCGTCATCGCATTCAGCCAGCCGTGCCGGATAGGCGCTGTCGGTGAAGTATACAGGCCTGATGCCGGATTTCTGCATGAACGACAATTCGGTCTCCGCAGCCTCGACCAAAGTGCGGCGGTAGCTCCCGGCCATCATGGCGGCGGGGAGGTGGGGCATGCGCGATGAGAGTTCTTGCGACGAAAGGTTGAAGAATGCCTCTTCGGTGTCGACATGCTGTAGTATCTTTTCGGCTACAGAGGGGTTTATACCTTTTATGCGGCTGAATGCGATACGGTGTATCGTGGATCTGTCGGTCATGGTAATGGCGTGTGGGTGGATTGGAGGCCTACTTGGCAGGGAGCTGTCAGAGGTATGCTTTGAAGAATTCAGCCAGTTCGTCGCCGCGTGTAAGGCGACCGTTGAATGTCGACACACAGCTTACCTTGCCTGATACGACGAGCTGTCCGTCGGCGTTGTATATGTCCTGGGTGAATATAAACCTGGCTCCCTTGCGGGTGAGGTTGAGGCAGCTGATAAAGCGCTCGCCGAGGTGGAGCGGTGTGCGGTAGTCTACCTCGACACGGTTGAGCACCGGATCGATGCCCTGTGCGTGCATCTGTGCGAACGACATGCCGGCATGCTCGCAGAATTCGTGGCGGGTATGCTCGAAATAGTGGAGATATATGGCGTTGTTCACTATGCCTTCGGCATCGACTTCATAGTCGCGTACCTTCATCGGGAGGGTAAATATATATTTCTGTTGCATGGGTATTCACGGTTACTACACAAATTTATGAAAAATAGGTGAGACGATGAAAAGGTTGTTTCACATTCTATAAGTTTTATTGAACTGCCCCTCTGCAACCATGGTCGGCGGTGTGGTGTTTTATTATTGGTAGAAGTTGTTAGATACTGTGAAAGCAGGACATGGTACAACAGGTCCTGCGGCCTACAGCGCGGCGGCCTTTAACCCTTGCCGACGCGGTCTGCAATTTCAGCCACAGGACCACTGGAAATATGGTAATTCTCCGGTACGTATCCGATTTGAGGACGTGTGCCGGAGTTTTTTTGAGCGTGGATGGAGTAGGTCTACTGCGCAGGATGCACGGTCAGAGTGAGCGGGCGGAGGGTGAATCCGTTGGCAACCGGTGTGACCGATACTGTAGCGGGGTTGTCGAGCGGAGCAAGCATGCGCACTGTTACCTCAATTTTTCCTTCGGCTCCCGGCTTGAGCAGGTAGCGCTCGGGGATGTCGATTATCAGTCCCGAAGGGATGGGGGAGGATGTATTGCCATCGGCATGGCTATTGCCGCCGGTAGCTACTGAGCTGATGTGGAAGGTGAGATTGAGAGTCTCGGTAGAGTTGTTGGCAAATGACAGTGCGCGGGTTTTTGACGCGCCCTGCAGCACGGTGCCGAAATTCATAATCTTGTATTCCATAAGCAGACCGTGGCCGTAGTCGTAGCGGTATTTTTCGGTAAGCGGGTGGGTGCCGGGAGTAACGTCGCCTTTCACCCATATGCGGTTGTAGCGGTTGCCGTTGGAGAATACGACAATCTCTTTGCTGAAATGTCCGGGTCGGTAGTCGGGGTCGAATGTCACGTCGACATATCCGGTGTGTGCAGGCAGCACAGGGCGTCGGGATACTTCGGCATGTACGCAGCTGCATCCGGCACGTGCGCGTGTGAGTGTCACTGTGTCGCGTCCGGTATTGGTGAATACAAACCGGTGAGTCACCTTGCCGTCGGTCTCGCCTATGGAGCCGAAATCGTGTATCTTTTCGTCAAATCGCACCGACTCGTTGAGAGTCTGGGCTATTGCTGTGGCAGATGTGGAGATGAGCAGTGTGATGAGAGTGATGAGGAATCGCATGTGGAGTGACATTTGAGAAAGGGAGCAGATATCCGGGGTTGTGCCGGAAGCTGCTCCCTTTTTCGGAAAGAGTAGTTATTGAATAGTGTTTAACCAGTGGTTCTAATCCATTCTGTCGACATCATTATTATTCATATGCCCAGAACTCGGCCATAGCCTGTCCCTCGCCTGTGCCGCCATAGAAAGAGTGGGAAGTGAGGCGTACGTAGCGCATCTGGAAGGGTGCCCAGAACGCGAATGCGCAGTTGCGGCTGAGTCGGCTCCAGGTGCGGGTGCCCTGTACGGTCCATTCTTCTCCGTCGACACTTGTCTCTATTGTGCCGTCTTTAATCGCGTAATAGTTGCCGAAGTAGTTGATCTGCACGCTGCTCAGTGTGTAGACTTTGCCGAGGTCGAAGGTGGTGATTACTTCCTCGTTGGTAGCATCGGCATGATTGGGGACGAAGTAGGCATAATTGTTGTTGTTGCCGTCGAAGAGTTTTTCGGTGCAATCGGCGCCTGCTCCGGTGGCGGGAACAAAGTATGAGGCGGTCCAGCCGGTCTTGTCGGTAATCTGTGTGCCTGTAGCCTGTGTGGCCGACTCGTTGACCATACCTGCCTTCACATCGGTTAGTACGCCGATATATGCGCATCCTACTGCCTGGCTCGGTGTTGCACCCGAGGCCGACGAGATTCTGATGGGCAGAAGATAGGCCTTTTCGGTAAGTTTCGACCAGTCGGCGTTGGCTGTGTTTACAGTCACGGCAATCTTGTCGTCCGAACGGGTTTTACCGGCGGGGATAGTCAGGGAGTTGGAGGCGAGAGTGACAGTGATTCCGGCATCGGCGGGAATTGTGGCGTAGCCTGGCACCGACATGTCGGGAGCCACTTCGAGAGTGACCTGTATGTCGGAGGGTGCATTTTTGGTGCACAGCACGTCGATTTCTATATCGCCCGGCTCGTCCATCACTATCGGTCCGACGGGAGTGTGATATAATAAGTAGGAAAATGAGTTCTTGGGCATTCCCTCGGGGAAGTCGCCTGCGATGTTGACGTAAACGAGTGTGTCGGGATTGCCGACAACGTCGTATGTGTCGTCATCGCCGCATGAGGTCATGGCAACTGAGCCGATGGCCAATGCGCATATGCCTAAAAGATATTTAGTTTTCATTGTTGGATTGCGATGATGGGGTTAATTATTCAGCACACTTGTTATTCTCATCGTTGGCCCAGTTGACAGCACCTGCCGCTTCGGGAGTAGACACCATTACGCCGTTCTCGCTCTTGTCGCGGCTTGTATTGGCCCAGTCCATGTCGTATCCGTGGCCTGTCGCGTCGTGGAAAATCGAGCCGGAGCCTTCGTTGAACTTCCAGTATGCCACGAGACCTTCCGAGCCTGCGTCGACACCACATGTGCCGAGTTTGATTTCACCCGGAGAGAGCGCACGGTTCCATACGCGCATCTCAGCGATGCGTCCGTTGAAGCGCTGGCTTGTGGGATATCCGCCACCCCATGACATGCCGAGCTCGATGCGCTGGAAGTGAATGGGGTCGGTGCCTGAGTAGGAGCCTTCGGTGTCCTTGTTGCCGTCGATATACATTGTGAGGTTGGAACCGTCGAATGTAAACGACAGGAGATACCAGCGGTTGGTGTCAAACAGAGTGTTGGAAACGATATTGCCGCCGGGGCATACCCACTGGAGCGAGCGTGCGGGCTTGCCGTTCTCTGAGAATCGGAGCATCGATGAGTTGCTTTCGTCCTTTGAGGTGAACGAGCAGAGGCGTGTCGGGTTGCCGTTGCCGTTCTGATTGTAGTTGAGACCCCAAACTTTGAGCTCGTATGTAAATCCGCCGCTCATGTCGACCATCTTGCTGTCGTCGAATATGAAGTTGGAGTACATGGTGGGATTGGTGATATCGAGAGCGGTAAACTGGAGAATACGAGCTACCTGGAGATAGGCTGTACGCTGTGCGGCGAGAATGTCAACACCGTCGGCATCCACGATTGTGACGGGGATAAGGTAGGTGCGTCCTTCCTCAAAATCCTCGGTGCTGACCACGCGTACCTGGAGTGCCTCGGAGAATGATTTTCCGGCAGGAATCAGGGCACGGTCATTGACGAGCTGAGCGGCTCCGTCGGGTATGGGGAAGTAGGATGTCTGGTGCATGCGGTTGTATTCATCCACCTTTGAGGGGTCGATGGCAACCTTCACGGTGATGTCGCGGTCGAGCGGAGCGACGAGCGAAACCGAAACGTTTTCGGAAGAGGGGGTATCCTCGACAACGAATTTACGTATAGGATCGACATCGGTGCCCGACATGAACGCGAGGTTCTTGTCGTAGTCGAATTTGTCGCCTTCGGAGTTGCATGCAGTCAGAGCGAAAGCCGCAGCAGCAAACAGTATCGAGCGATGTAATATAGTAGTTTTCATTTTATTTGTCGGTTGACTGATTGATTAGTAGGGAACAGCTGGATTCATAATCTGTATGGCCTGGCGGAATGCATTGTAGGGTATGCCTGACACATCGAGGAAATTGTCGTCGAGATAGTAGACACCGCATCCGCCTTTGCGACGACCGTCGCCCGGCTCCCATTTTGCATACTCGAGCAGCATGCCGTTGTGGCCTGTGGGGCCGAATCCTTTACCGAACTGCTCGCAGAAAATCTGCTTTTCAATCGGGTATCTGGACGAGGGGCGGAGTCCGCCTGTCTGGTCGGAATAGGCCTGCTGCACGAAATAGTCGCAGTAGGGTTCGCAGTCAGATCCAGGCTGGGCCGAGAAGTAGTCGACTATGAGGAGCATGTCGGGATTCTCTCCCATCGGTCCCCAGTACTGGCCGAGAATCTTCACGAGGCGGAATATGTTGGTCTCATTCCAACCCTCGTAGTCGATATCCACACCGTTGAGGCCTGCGTCGTTGACCTGCTTCATAATCCAGCGTGCATATGCTTCCATTACGTCGTCGGATACGTTTGAGTCACCTGCCATGTCGTATTCAACGCCGTCTACCTCAAATTTGTGGCGGTAGTGAGATGCGTCGGCATGCATCACGAAGCGTGTGCCGAGTTTCTCCTGGCAGTACTTCATGTCCTTGTATGCAACGGGGTGGGTGTCGGGCATCGGCACGGCCATCCAGAGGTTGACGATATCGATTGAGTCGGGGAGGCCGATGAGACGCTCGCCGAGCGACGCCGGATCCTTGAATCCGACAGCGCCTTCTACAGGAGCCCATGCCGCATAGTAGGCGAAGCTGACTTCATGGTCGGTCTTCTTGAAATCGCGGATATTCTTGAAGTAGGTTTCGTCGAAGGTGTAGGGCTTCTGCACGTCGATGTGCTCTACATCGGTGTCGCACGATGTGAGGGCTGCGGCGCCTGCCATCATTGCTACGAGACCATATATCTTAATATTCATAGTGATATTACTTTTTCTGATGGATTATAGAATAAGGGTAATCAGAAGCGGGTGTTTTTGTCCCACCATGTGCGTGTGCCGGCATTGTCCGCTCCACCGAGAGCCTGCACGCCGAGAGCTACGCCTGCGGTATTGTTCTGACGCTCCTGGAGGCAGAAGGGGAGACGACGGGGACCGAGTTCCGACTTGACAACATTGCCTGAGCCGTTGGTCTTGGTGTCGATGAGGTCGGGATAACCGGTGCGGCGTACTTCGGCCCATCCTTCGGCTCCGTTGGGGAAGAGTGATATCCACTTCTGTGTGGCGATACGCTCAAGTTTTCCCTCGAAGTTGGCTGAGGCATCCCATGCGGGAGTCAGTCCGTTGGTTGTGAAGGTGTAGTTGTAGCCTGACACGGGGTCGGAATATCCTGTGATTGTGTTGGTGCTCGACAGGTATTCGCCAATTGATACACCGGTCTCCTCCATCGCTGTTTTCACACCGGCTTCGTAGAACGACTGTGCGTCGCCGAACTCGGGCCAGCGGAGAGCGGCCTCTGCGCGCAGGAAGAAACTTTCGGCTGCGGGCATCCATACGACGGGGGTGTTGTACTTGGTGATGTTGAAGTGGGAGCACTTGGTCTGGTAGTCAGACAGGTTGCCGGTGATGCCGAGGGGCACTCCATAGTAGTCACCGTCGACAGCAGTGAAGTAGGCCGAGCAACGGGGGTCGCCGAGCTGCTTCATAATCTCTACGATTGAGGCGCCAACGCGGGTATCGCCTTCGTTGAATTCGTAGTCGATTACATAGAGCGGGTTTTCATACTGCTGAAGTTCCTGGCGGAGTTCGGCACGTTGTGTCTTGGTCTCGATGAATCCGATGGTGTTTTCCATCGATTTCTTAACCTCGGCTTTGGCGAGATCGGGGTTGGCGTATACGACACGGAGTGCAAGACGCATGCGCAGAGTGTTGGCAAAGCGTATCCAGCTCTCGGTGTTGCCGCCGTATACGAGGTCGTAGTCGGGAAGTATCTCAGTGCCTCCGCCCACATAGTAGGCCGTGAGGTCGTCGATAGCATCGCCGAGTTCGGTGAAGAAGAGGTTGTAGACAGCCTCCTGCGAGTCGTAGTTGGTAGTGCTGCCGTAGTTTACATAAGGAATCGGGCCAAATGTGTCGGCTATTGGCGACATGCCGGCTACCTTTACGATATTGGCGATGGCGAGCACCTCCGAGTTGTTCTGCTCCTTGGCGAGCTTGCTTACCTCGAGCCAGGGCATCATTATGCCGGTGTATGCTTCGTTGAATGTGGAGTTGATCCACTGGTCGTTCATCACATACTGCTGGTGGGTCTGGAACGCACCGAGTGTCGAACCGGCATATCCTGCAAAGAGGTCGTGGGAAAGATTGCGGCTAATCTGATAGTCGGAGCTGAGTTTGCCGCCGAGCGCCACGAGGATGACACGTGTCTGCATCTGCTGGATGAAGGCTCCTGTCTTCAGGTTGTCGACCTTCATCATGTCCTCGGTCACGCCGTTGGGGTTGATGTTGTCCTCCATATCGATACACGATGAAGCGAGCAGCGACAGGGCGAGAGTGGCAACCGGAAATATTTTATTATATTTCATGAGTTTTCGATTGTTGGGATTAATTAAAACTGTACTTTAACCGAGAATCCGAGTGTGCGGAGGCTCGGGCTCATAAAGTTGTCGATACCCTGCATGTAGGTGCCGGTAGAGGCTGTAAGCTCGGGGTCGTAGGGAGCCTTTCTGTAGAAGAAGAAGAGGTTCTTGCCGATGAGCGACACGTTGAGGCCCTTTACAAATCCGCCCCACTTCTGTACGGGGAAGTCGTAGCCGAGGGTGAGCTCGCCGAGGCGTACGTTGGTGGCTGAGTATACATACCATGCGCCGATACCGCCGCTCTGTCCTGCCGAGCCGACTTTCTGGTAGAAGTCCTGTGCGGGGATGGGACGTCCGTTGACAATCACGCCGCCGTTGAGACGTGCATCCTCGGTCTGCTTGGAAGCACCGTAGTAGTCGAGTACGGCCTGTGTCTGGGAGATGCCGATACCGCCTACGCGGGCAGTGATGAGGAATCCGAGGTTGATGCCTTTGTAGTGGAGGTCGTTGCCCCAGCCGAGATTGTACTTGGGAGAAGCGTTGCCGACTTTAATCCACTGGTCGGGCTGTGTTGTAACTGTCTGGTCAATGGGATTGACGTGGATGTAGCCGTGCTCGTCGGTCTTGAGAGTGTTGACATAGATGTCGCCGATAGAGCCGCCCTTGGTAACACGAGTCTGATACATGGATGTCGATGCCATAATCATCTCGGTGAGGGGTGCGGGTTCGCCGGTGATGGGGTCAACGTAGTCGGATGCGAGGTCTTTTACCGTGTTGCGGTTAATCGAGTAGTTGAGGTAGGTGGTCCAGGAGAGATCGCCCCATGTGTTGGAGAAGCGTGCCGAAAGCTCGATACCCTTGTTGTCGACGCGGCCTCCGTTGAAAATCTCGGATGTGTAGCCGGTAGAGGGAGCGAGCTGACGCTCAAAGAACTGGTTGAGAGTACGCGAGTAGTAGAAAGTAGCGTCGAGACGGAACTTGCTGTCGAACATCGCGAGGTTAAGACCTGCTTCCCATGCTTTTGTGCGTTCGGGCTTCAGGTTGTTGTTGGGACGGCGTGTGACAGTGGTGACTGCACCGTCCTTGATTTCATATGTAGGATTAGCGATGAATACTTCAGGGGCATTACCTACTTCGGAGTATGATACACGTACCTTGGCGAAGTTGAGTATGCGGCTCTGCATGCCGAGGATGTCGGTGACAATACCTGAGATACCTACCGAGGGGTAGAAGAACGAGCTTGTCGATGTGCCCTTGAATGTCGACGACCAGTCGTTGCGTGCAGAGAGGTCGAGGTAAACTTTCGACTGGTAGCCGAGCTGCATTGTGCCGAATACGGCGCGCTTTTTCAGATGGAATCCGTCCTGACGGGCGAGGTCGCGTCCGGCGAAGTCGACGTTGGCGAATGTGAAGAGGTTGGCAACGGTCTTGAGCTGTCCGCCGAAATAGTCGTTCTGGTAGTCGGTATTCTCGAAGTTGGCTCCGGCGTTGACCATAAGGTTGAGATTGCGGTCGAAGAGGTACTTGTTGATTGATGCAAGGAACTCGCCGTATACCTGCTGGTTGGTGATAGCCTCCTTGGAGTAGAAACCGTACTTAGATGCGTACTGGGTGTTGGTGCCGGCGTCGAATTTACGTTCGCGCGACTCGTTGGCGCGGTCGATTTTGGCGCGTGCGGTGACATTGAGCCAGTCGGTGAAGTCGTAGCGGAACTGAGCGGAAGCCGTGTAGCGGTTCTTCTTGTTGGGCATCTCGATGTTCTCTGTAATCCAGTAGGGGTTCATGAGAGCCATTGTAGAAGAGTAGGGGAAGTATTCGTCCATGAGTCCGCGTCCGGGATTCCAGCGCTGGTAGGCCTGCATCTTGGAGAAGTCTTCGCCTGCGGGGAAGAGGTAGAGCGACACGAGGGGGTTGTAGTACAGGCCCTGTGAAGTCATGTTCTTCTCGTTAATCTGGCTTAGGTTGAAGCTGAGGTCCATTGTCAGCTTGTCGTTGGCCATCTTGGTGGTGTTGCGCACAGTAGCGTTGTAGCGCGAGTAGTTGTTGTTGTGGACTACACCCTCGGCATTGGTGGTACCGATAGAGAGGTATGTCTGGTTGCGGGCGGTACCTGTTGTGAGAGCAGCCGAGTTGGTGACGTTGAATCCGGTCTGGAAGAAGTCGGCGGGGTCGAATGCGCTCTTCTGAGCGAGTCGTGAGCCCCAGCTGAGGTAGCTTCCGGTCTCGGATGGGCCGAATGATGTCTGAAATTCGGGCATCAGGGCCACGCGCTGGAATGTGGTGTTGTTGGAGATGGTGACACGTGTCTGACCTTCCTCGCCTTTCTTTGTAGTAATCATCACAACACCGTTAGCAGCGGCCGAACCGTAGAGCGCAGCTGCAGAGGGTCCTGAGAGCACCGATATGTTCTCGATGTCGTCGGGGTTGATGGCCGAGAGGGGGTCGCCGGTCTGTGCAGCACCTTCGTATACGCCTTCGGGCTGAGTGGCAGCGCGGCTCATGTCGAGCATGGGGATACCGTCGACCACATAGAGGGCGTTGTTGTTGCCTGAGATAGACTTGGCACCACGCATTACCACACGAGTGCCGCCGCCTACGCCTGATGCAGAGGCGTTGATGGTGACACCGGCCACCTTGCCTGCGAGGTTGTTGACGAAGTTGGCGTCGGCAATGCGAGTAATGTCTTCATTGTCGATTTTCTGCACATTGTAGGAAAGAGATTTGGATTCTTTCTTGATACCGAGGGCGGTAACGACTACTTCAGAAAGATTCTGAGTCTCTTCTTTCATAGTTACGGTGAGTGGCTGACCGGTTACTTTCACGGCAGTCTTGGCGAAGCCGATGTAAGTAAATTCGAGAGTCTGGCCTACCGAGGCTTTTACGTTGAAGCGGCCGTCGATGTCGGTAATGCCGACAATCCCTTTGCCTTGGATACCTACTGACACACCTGTCAGAGGATCACCATTGGCATCGAGAACCTCTCCGCTCACGGATGTTGCTCCGGCAGAGGCGGTTGCTTCTCCCGAAGTTGCAGGGGCATTGCCCTGAGCAGACAGCATGGGAGCACAGCATAATGCGCACGCCACAACTGCATACTTTGTTTGGATGAACTTTGGATTCATGGCACTTGGGCTAAATTAATATATGATTGGTTTAACTAAAAATAAGTCAAAATAATTATGGTGTCGCCATTGTGATTATGGCGACCCGATAGCAGACAGTATTGATTTATTACGCACAATATCAAATCAATGTCGAATTAAGTTTACGGATGCGGAAGAGACAGACATCTTTATACGGCGCAAAGGTATTAAGAAAATATAAAAACGGGGGGGGTAAAAGTTAAATATACTTAAACGAAAAAATCGTATTATGTTAAAACCACATTTGGCAATTGTTAATTTCGATAGTGTGTGGTCTAATGAGCGGAGCAATTTATATATAATAATGTAGAAAATCCCGACGCATGTGCCGCTGTAGCGGAACTTGCGTCGGGCAATGTTGTGTGTATGCCTAAAGTGCAGGCTGCTGATTTATGTAGTTGATGTTGTGTGGGCTATCAGCGGCTGTAGGAGATGCTTGAGTGGCGAGAGATGAAGTTGAGCGACTTCCACGCACTGCCGGCGGATTGCTGCAAAGGCACTGTGAAGGTTATGGCCTTTGACTGCCCGGGCTCGAGTTCGTAGTGGCGCGTGTCGCCGGTGCGTGTTCCGTCGACATACATGGTGAGTTGTCCGGTGTCGGTGAGATTGCCTGAGTTGGTTACGTTGACAGTTACGATGTCGGAGCCGTCGGTGAGATTATGGCGTATGTCGGAGATTGCAAACTCATATCGGGCGGCGGCCGGGATATCGTAACGGAGAGTTCCGGTAACTCCACGTCCCTCGGGATATCCAAGTGAATCCTTTATGTGGTCTTTTGCCGTGAAGTCGGGGCTCATGCCGCCTATCATAATTTTGAAATCGCCCGGCTCGACCACGCGGTCCATGTCGACGTTGAGCAGAGAGAGGTCGTAGGGTGTGAGGGTGAAGGTGACGGTATGAGTCTGTCCCGGCTCAATGGTAATGCGTCGGAAACCTTTGAGTTCCATTACGCGAGTCTTTACTGAGGCATACATGTCGGTGACGTAGAGCTGAGCCACTTCGTCGCCGGTGCGTGAGCCTGTGTTGGTTACGTCGGCTTTTACCTCGACATTGCCGTCGGGCAGAGTGGATATGCGCAGATTGGAGTAGGCGAATGTGGTGTAGCTGAGTCCGTAGCCGAACCTGTAGAGCGGGTAGAACTCCATATCGACATATTCATATCTGCGTCCGGAGGTCTTGAAATTGTAGTTGAGGGGGAGCTGTGCGGCGCTCTGCGGGAATGTCATCGGCAGGCGTCCGGCCGGATTGCAGTCGCCGAAAAGCACGTCGGCAGTAGCAAGTCCGCCCTCCTGACCTGGAAGCCAGTTGACGAGTATGGCCTTTGTCTGGCGCGATGCCGACGACAGGTCGTAGGGGCGTCCTATCTGAGCAACCAGCACTACGGGAGTGCCTGTGGCGCATACGGCATCAAGCAGTTCCTGCTGCATGCCCTGGAAGCGCAGTGAAGCGAGGTCGTGGTTTTCGCCTGATGTGGGGCGTTTCTCGCCGTCGATTGAAGGATGGCCCGAGTAGTCGCCGAGCACTACCACGGCCACATCGGCCTTGCTTGCTGCAGCAACTGCATCGGCGAGTCCCGATGGGTCGTCGGTGGTGAATCCGCAGCCTTTAGAGTATATAATCTTTGTCTTGGGCGATGCCGAGGCTTTTATGCCGTCGAGTACTGATTTTATCTGCCCGGGCAACTGTTTGCCCGAGTAGTCGCCGAGCTGAAGATTGTCGGCTCCGGGGCCGATTACCGCGATTGACCGAGTGTTGTCGGAGAGCGGCAGGATTGAATCATCGTTTTTCAGCAACACAATCGACTGGCGGGCCATCTCTCGGGCGAGAGCCACATGTTCGGGCGACTGCCATGAGGGGAACTGCTTGTCCCAGTTGAGCGGGCGGCTGGGATTGTTCTCGAAAAGTCCGGTGCGGAACATCACTCGGAGCATGTCGCGGCACACGTCGTCGAGAGCCGTCATGTCGAGGCGTCCCTCTGTCGCGGCACGTATTACATCTTTGTCGTTGTATGTGTCGCCGCAGTTTGTTGCAATTCCGGCCCGGAGCGCATCGTTGGCGGCCTCGATTTTGTCGAGTGCGGTGTAATGTTTGCGTGAGGTCATGTTGGCTATTGCACCACAGTCGCTGACGATGAATCCGTCGAATCCCCATTCATCGCGGAGTATGCCCTTTAGCAGTTCCTTGCTTTTTCCTACCGGCACACCCATATAGTCGCCGTAGGACATCATGACCGACTGCGGGCGGCATTCGCGAAATACGTTGCGGAATGGTACAAGATGTACTTCGCGCATCTCACGCTCGTTGAATCCGACATCGTGGCTGTCGCGTCCGCCCAGCGGAGCTCCGTGTGCGCCGAAGTGCTTGGAGGTAGTGATAAGGCCTTTGCTCTGGTAGCCGTTGACCCATGCCTTTCCCATCTCAGAGCATAGATACGGGTCTTCGCCGAAGCTCTCTTCGCATCGTCCCCATCGCGGATCGGTGGCGACATCAAGCACGGGCGACCATGCCGCTATTGAGCCGGCGTCGAGACTTTCGCGGCCTATTGCCTCAGTCACCTTATATAATAATGGTGCGTTCCATGATGCTGCCATGCCGAGTACCTGGGGAAACATGGTGGCTCCGGTGCCATAGCTGTAGCCGTGTATCGCCTCCACTTTTTTTATGTCGGGAATGCCGAGGCGTTTTACTCCGGGTATTCCCCAGCCTTCGCGTATGAGTTCCATTTTTTCCTCCGGAGTCATCTGCGCGAGCAATATCTCTATGCGACGGTCGACAGGGAGGGATGTGTCGAGGTAGGAGCGGTCAATGCCGGAGTCGTCGACAGCGGTATCGTCGGCTTCGATGGCAATCGCCATCTCGTAGATACTCCATGGCTTGGATATTACTCCCGGCTTGATGGCCATGCGCACATGGGCACCGTATTTAGCGGGAAATTTCAGTATTGTGTTGCCTGTCGGGCGGTCATTCACGACGGTGAAGCCGACAGGTTCGCCGAGGTTCATCGGGTCGTATGTGACAAATATCTCGATGGCTTTTTTTATCTGGTCGGGTGTGGCTCCTTTCTGAGTGAGAGTGATGCTCTGAACGTCGCCGGGGTTGGCTACAGTGGCCATAATCCACTGCGGTTGTTTGAGCCGTGCGGCATCGAGTGTCCACGCAGTTGTGCTGTTGTTGTCGAATGCGTTGGCTACTTCGGACGGGGATACTGATGCCGATGCCGACATGACCGAGGCGATTTCATTGCGTGCGGTTGCGGTGAGTGATGTCGCAGCCATTGACAGCGCTATGGCAAGCGCTCTACTACTGGTTTTCATTGGTCTCATAATCGTTTCGTAGAAATATATATCGTTCGATACTGCAAATATACAAAATTAAGAGCATGTTTAATAATAAATGTTACCGTCAGGGCGGTTAATCGTCGAGCAGATTTTCGCTTGTGATGAGGGAGTTATGGGGT
>NZ_JAIDKI010000058.1 GCF_029051885.1 Muribaculum sp. | reverse complement strand
ATCGGCAACTGAGCGGACAGCCGTGAAAGGCAACGAGCGTAGTCACTCCATCGCCGTCAGTCGAAAGGCGATGCCGCGCAATGCCGATTATCTTTGCCTTATCATGTGCCATGTCCCCCATAGAGCTTGTTTAATAATATTCCGTCAATAATCTCAAAGTTATAAATAAAAGCTCAACTTTCCATATTATATGTTATTAAACAGATTCTTACCGTCTAACGCTCTTTGAGGTTGACGGAAGATTAACTAACTTTGTAGACCATCCCGATGTTTAGAGAGTCGTGTTTAATAATATGAATACAGAATTTCGCACCATAGTACAACCGCTTAAAGGATATCAGGGGCTCGTAAGCCACGAGCAGCCTGTAGTAATGCTCGGTTCATGCTTTACCGACAATATCGGAGGCTGCCTGCTTGGAGGAGGATTCCCCGCATGTGTCAATCCATGCGGCACGCTTTACAATCCGGCAAGTATCGCATCAGCACTGCTCGACATACTCTATGAACGCCCCTACACTCGCGACGATCTCTTTCAGCACGAAGGACTATGGCATAGCTGGAGCCATCACTCTCGTTTCTCCGGGCCCGACCCCGACGCGGTTGTCGAGCACATCAACAAGTCGCAGGCCGAAGCGTCGGAAGCTCTGTCGAAAGCATCAGCCTTATTCATCACATTCGGCACATCATGGATTTTCCGCCTTACCGAAGAGGGACGCGTGGTAGCCAACTGCCATAAAAAGCCTGCGACACTCTTCCAGCGCGAAATGCTCAACACCCAGAAAGTCTATGGTCTGTGGAAAAAAATGCTCCGAGAGCTACAGGCCCGCTATCCCGACCTAAAGACAGTGTTCACCGTAAGCCCCATACGCCATCTCGCCGACGGCGCACACGGCAACCAGGCAAGCAAATCGACACTGCTGCTTGCCATCGACCAGCTGACACAGGAATTCAAGGATACCTCGCTATACTTTCCGGCCTATGAGATAATGATGGACGACCTGCGTGACTACCGGTTTTACGCAGCCGACATGTTGCATCCGTCGCCCGTAGCCGTCGCATATATCTACGACAAGTTCTGCGAATCTTTCATGACCCAGGCTACAGTGATGAAGGCTCTCCAGGCCGAACGCGAAGCCCGACGCGCAGCCCATCGCCCGCTTCATCCGACACCGCCCTCTAAGACCCCGTTCCCCAATATTTGTTAACGCTGGGGTCGCATATCTCTGAGTGATTTTTGTCTTGTGATGATGGAG
>NZ_JAIDKI010000057.1 GCF_029051885.1 Muribaculum sp. | reverse complement strand
ACCTATAAATCATCACATGCGGTTTTAACCCTTTAATAAAACAAACCTATAATTGCCTTCAGCGGTATCTAACCGGGTCACGCCGTTTTTTATCGGAGCCGAATCCGGCCGCACCACATCCCCAATTACATTTATGTGGCAAATCCACACCCAAATAATGACAGCATCTTTACAAACCGGAGTCTAATAACACTGCAAAGACATTGTTGCTACAATACGGTGGCATTCAATCACCTATTGAAATTAATTTTATAATTTTATCGCGATTTCCGATGCACTATCTTAGAATCCGTACAAAATCGCATAAGTAAGTCGTGGAAATTATCTTACATCGCCTGACAGCGAGCTCTCCGAAGCATGCATACGATGATGTAGAAATTCATTGCAACAATTTTCACGAATTACAAAACACTACCGTTTGTGACAATAATGGCAGACAGAGCCACCCACATCATATCCAATCCTGACGCACAAGGACGCAAGATAATGATTGCCGACGAGGATCTTCTCGCCTGCGACCTGATGCAGTATTCGCTCGAAAATGAAGGCTATAAAGTAGAAGTATGCCACTCTGCAAGAGAAGCCATGGAGAAGAACCTCTCCAACTACATCCTGTTTATAATCGACATGAACCTTGACGATTCGACAGGTATAAAACTGGCCTACCATCTGAAACAGAACAAAGCTACAGCCCGCATACCGCTGATATTCTGTTCTTCGCCCGACGGTGATGTAATCGGAGGTCTCGACTTCGGCGCCGATGACTATATATTGAAACCATTCTCCATGCGCGAGATGACCGCACGTGTCAACGCATTGTTGCGTCGTTGCCGCATAGTTTCCGGCCAGAAGCAATACGATAAGCCGGTCATGATAAGCCATAACACGCTTACAATAAATCTGCGCGAACGCACTGCCTTCATCGACAATCAGCCGGTAAAGCTCGGACGCGACGAATACAGTCTGCTCGCATTCCTGATAAGCCACAAAAACAGGATATTCGATGCCGATGAAATATATGATAACGCATGGCCTGAAAAAGACATGGTAAGCGAGGTGTATATCAGCAATGTGCTCGACCGCCTGCGATCGAAACTCGGCCGTTATTCCCACTATCTCGTAACACGCTATGGATACGGATATGGATTCATCCAATAAAAAAAGACACAGCAACCTGCCTCAGCCACTCCCGGCATGCAATATGCCCGGATGTCTCGAAGCCGGATGCGACGAAGCCGGACGTGGATGCCTTGCCGGCCCGGTATATGCCGCCGCCGTGATACTCCCCGACGATTTCAGCCATCCCTGGCTCAACGATTCCAAACAACTGACCGAAGCGCGTCGCGACAAGATGCGCGCAATAATCGAAGCAGAGGCCACTGCATGGGCGGTAGCATCGGTAAGCGCCGACGAAATCGACCATATCAACATACTGCAGGCATCAATACTCGCCATGCACCGCGCTCTCGACATACTTGCCACACGCCCCGGAGCGGTTATTGTCGACGGCAACCGCTTTACTCCTTACGGCACACTCCCCTGCACAACTTTCGTGAAAGGCGACGGCAGGTTTGCCAACATAGCCGCAGCCTCAATTCTTGCAAAAACCCACCGCGACCAGGAGATGAAACGACTGCATGAGCTACACCCTCAGTACGGATGGGCAGTAAACAAAGGCTATCCGACAAAAGCCCACAGAGCGGCAATAGCTGAATACGGGCCATCGCCGTTCCACCGCATGTCATTCCGACTGCTCGACACCCAACTGACACTATTCTGACCCTACATTCACAACATAAAACACATAAGAACATCAGCGCCGCTCCACATGATAGCAGAGCGGCGCTGATGTTTTTTGATATTTTCTATCGCTCAAGGAGCGGGAATCCACGAGTAGGATGCAGCTCCCAAAGGCCATCGCTGTCAGTCGTCACAAACAGGCCGGCTGCCTCGGGAATATTGTTGAGCATCGCGCGCGCACTATCCATAGGCATCACCATGCAAGCCGTCGCAAGGGCATCGGCCGTAATACAGTCAGGCGCAAGGATAGTCACACTCAGCACTCGGGTAGTTACCGGATATCCTGTAACCGGACTGATGGTATGCCCTACAGTGCCCGCATCGGTCTTGTGGAAGTTGCGATAATTGCCTGATGTGGCCACTCCGTCGTCGGTCAGCCTTATGATAGCCGTACCCGTATGGATTATGGAGTCGGTGCTGGGAATAGGCGCGTCAATCATCACCCTCCACTGCTGGCCCATCTGGCTCTCGCCCTTTACATTTATCTCTCCGCCAATCTCCACCATATAGTTTTCCACCCCGTTGCGTTCGAGCATTTCGGCCACAAGATCGCAGGCATAACCTTTGGCAATGGCCGAGAAATTAAACTGGGTGCCGGGATGCTTCTTGCGCACATGTCCGTCAGGAAGCAACTCGCAGTCGGCCATACCTACAAGCATAAGCACACTGTCTATGGCCGCTTTCGACGGAGTCGGTATACTGTCGGAATGTGTGGCGTTTGACGGTCCGAAACCCCATAAATCCACCAGCGGACCTACCGTCGGGTCAAACGCTCCGTGGCTAAATCTGTTGATACGTACCGACTCCTCAAACACCCTGCGCAGGATTGTATCGGCCACTGCCGAGGTGTCATTGCGGTTTATGGCAGAAATTATCGACCGTGGATTAAATGCCGAAACAGAATGATCCACCTGCTGCATCACTGTCCTGATACTGTCGTCGAGCAAAGCATTGGATGCATAGGTCACATGATAGGTCGTAGACCAGATGATACCCTCGCATGTACGATAGGGCTTCGGTGAGTTACAACCCACAAACGCCCAGGAAAACAATGTGATGACGGCAAGAGTCAGACTTGAAAGTGTTGTTTTCATAAGCAATTCATCAGACGTCAGTTGCCAAATTTGCATGGCACCGCAAAGTTACAATCTTCACTCTGATTTATTGCAACTTAATTACAGATTATTTAAATAATCTTTACAATTTAACAAACTTTTACTATTTCAGCAGCAAAGAGGCATCCCCGTAGCTGAGAAAACGGAATCCACGCCCCAATGCGAAGTCATACATTTCGCGCCAATGCCCATCGACAAATGCCGACACAAGCAACAGCAGAGTTGACTGAGGCTGATGAAAATTGGTCACCATACCCTCTACCACCCGGTAAGTATATCCCGGAGCTATTATAATGCGGGTCGATGCTATAAAGCGCGATGCTCCCGACGCATCAACATAATCAAGCAAAGCCTCCAGAGCCTGACGTCGCTCCAGACGCGGATGGCCATCGTCATAGGGATACCACTGAGGCACCTCACCCTGCCATTTGCCCTCCTTCACAAGACATCCGGCATGATACAGACTCTCAAGCGTACGCACGGAGGTTGTGCCTACGGCCACTACACGACGGTCGGTAGCGGCAAGTTCGGCAATGAGATCGCGCGGCACAGATATAAACTCACTGTGCATGCCATGCTCACCCACGGTATCGCTCTTGACAGGCTGGAAAGTACCGGCCCCGACATGCAGTGTAAGCTCCCGGCGGGGTATACCGCGCCGGTCTACGGCTGAGAGCACCGCAGGAGTAAAATGGAGCCCGGCGGTAGGTGCGGCTACCGAGCCCTCTATACGGCTGTATACAGTCTGATAGTCGGTCGAATCGCTCTCTTCAGTACCGCGGTTGAGATAAGGAGGAATCGGGATTTCGCCCGCCGACTCTATAATCTGGGAGAACGTGACATCGGGATTATCCCAGTCAAAGCGCACCTCCGAGGCATTACCGTCGCGCACCACACGTGTAGCACTCAGCAACACCTCCTGCCCACCGACATTCAGACGGCGCCTTATCGCGCCCTCTTTCCAACGCTTCGAATTACCAACAAAACAGGTCCACGAGCAACCCGATGTAGATGCAAAACTGATAGCATAGTCCGACGGCGAAGCCGGCTCAAGACAGAATACCTCGATAAGCGCCCCGTTGCCGTCGTCGCCTTTACGAAATCTCAGACGGGCATTGATTACCCGCGTGTTATTGTATACGAGCATTGCATCGGATGGAAGCAGGCCGGGGAGCTCCGAGAATTCATGCTCTTCGATTGCTCCATCGCCTCTGCGCACAAGCAGTCGGCAACGGTCACGCTCGGCAAGCGGATGTTTTGCAATCAGCTCGTCGGGCAATGGATAGTTGAAGTCAGCGATATGAAGCGAATGCGGGTCAGTAGTCATACTATGCTATTTTAAGAGCTTGTTTAATAATAAATGTTACCGTCAGGGCGGTCAATCGTCGAGCAGATTTTCGCTTGTGATGAGGGAG
>NZ_JAIDKI010000056.1 GCF_029051885.1 Muribaculum sp. | reverse complement strand
CTCCTTCGTCACATGTCGAAAATCGTCTCAAGCTATACGACCCTGGCGGCAACATTTATTATTAAACAAGCTCTAAGAGGCTGTATATGATACAGCACACCGGCTACCAATCAAACATCAGTAATTATCACACTCTGGCCATGTGCCTTAATGAATTATTGGAATGGAAATTATAAGCAACAGTGAATTCGGTGGCGAACGTCCGCTTTTTGCATCCGGCCACCTGCATCTTATCAACGTCACAGTACATGCCGGAGAGTCCGCGCTTAAGGAATGCTCCGATATCATAGCAGAAAAATGCCGATTTGAGGGCAAGTATCCCTTCTGGCATGTCGACGGATTCATCATAAGAAACTGTCTTTTCACTCCGGGAGCACGCGCTGCCCTGTGGTACTCATCCCGTCTTGAGATGACCGATACACGTGTCGAGGCTCCAAAAATGTTTCGCGAGATGCATCACCTGAATCTAACGCGTGTCGTAATCCCCGACGCACAGGAGACACTATGGCACTGTTCTGACGTCAGGATGCGCGAAGTCGAAGTGCACGGAGCCGATTATCTGTTCATGCACTCATCAGACATCGACATCGAAAATTACCGTCATCAAGGCAATTACTCGTTTCAGTACTGCCGCAATGTCGAGATACGCAATGCCACAATCGACTCCAAGGATGCATTCTGGAATACAGAAGATGTCACCGTGCGCGATTCGACTCTTAAAGGCGAATATCTCGGATGGCATTCCAGGCGCCTGCGGCTGATTAACTGCCACATCTCAGGCACCCAGCCGCTATGCTATGCCCACGACCTCGTGCTTGACAACTGCACGTTCGACACCGATGCCGACCTTGCCTTCGAAGGCTCGACCCTACACGCCGACATCCGTGGCAATGTGACAAGTATCAAAAATCCCATTTCAGGCCATATCATCTCCGACAGCATCGGAGAGCTGATTATCGATGAAAATATCCACCAGCCGGCCGACTGTAAGATAGAGATACGCAAGTGAGCACCGGAAGCAAAAATACCGAACAACTGCTCGCACTGATACGCGGAGGCCATGCTATGACATTCCGCACACAGCTGAGACTTACAGCCATGCTCAGTGTCCCGGCTATCGTGGCTCAGCTGTCATCGATAGCCATGCAGTACATCGATGCGTCGATGGTAGGCTCGCTCGGGGCAAATGCATCAGCATCTATCGGACTGGTGTCAACCACCACATGGCTATTCTGGGGAGTGCTGAGCGCCGCCGGCACCGGATTCTCCGTACAGGTAGCCCATCTCATCGGAAGCGGCGACTTTGAGAAAGCACGCAAAGTCGTACGTCAGGCCTTCGTGTCACTCCTGATATTCAGTACAGTGATAGCCCTGACGGGCGTAGCCATAAGTCCGTTTCTGCCGGCATGGCTTGGCGCCGACGAGATAATCCACCGCGACGCCTCTCGCTACTTTCTTATCTTCGCTTCGTTCCTGCCGGCATTACAGATAAATTTCCTTGCCGGCTCCATGCTTAGGTGTGCGGGCAATATGAAGATACCGAGTATGCTCAACGTGATGATGTGCCTTATCGACGTCGTGCTCAACTTCATTCTGATTTTCCCTGAGCGCGACATCTCATTTGGCTCATGGCATCTACACATATGGGGTGCAGGCTTGGGAGTCGAGGGCGCGGCACTCGCAACAGTGCTCGCCGAGACCATCGTGGCCACAATTATGCTCTGGTATCTATGGTGTCGCTCGCCGATACTCAGCCTGTGGAAGCGTCCCGGCAGTTTTATGCCAAAATCCTCTACTCTGCGCAAAGCACTGAAGATAGGCATGCCCATGGGACTTGAACACATAGCCATATGCAGCGCCCAGATAATCATAACCACAATCGTGGCCCCGCTGGGAGTTGTAGCAATAGCGGCCAACGCTTTCGCCATAATAGCCGAAAGCCTATGCTACATGCCCGGCTACGGTATAGGCGAGGCAGCGACAACTCTCGCGGGACAAGCCTATGGAGCCGGAAGACACAAACTTGTAAGACGCTTCGGCTACATCACCGTCGGAGCGGCAATGGCTGTAATGGGATTTATGGGCGTTGCACTCTACGTTTTTGCGCCTCAGATTATAAGTATCATGTCGCCTGTAGAGGAAATCCGGCTACTCGGAGCCGAAATCCTGCGTATCGAGGCCTGGGCGGAGCCCATGTTCGGAGCCGCGATAGTCAGTTACGGATTTTTCGTAGGACTGGGCCGTACGATACTGCCCAGCATAATGAATCTCCTGAGCATATGGGGCGTACGAATCACTCTTGCCACGCTACTGGCACCGGCCATGGGACTGAAAGGCGTATGGCTCGCCATGTGTATCGAGCTATGCTTCCGTGGCCTCATATTCCTCGCGCTGCTGGTGTTCGGACGATGGCGCAAGGAGACTGATACACGTAATAAACAACACATCCAATGAAATATAATTTTGACAAAATAACCGAGCGCCGCAACAGCGGCTCTTACAAATGGGACACCCCTGAGCGCGATGACCTCCTACCGATGTGGGTGGCCGACATGGACTTCCCTACAGCTCCTGCCGTAATCGACGCTCTGCGCAAACGTGTCGAGCATGGTGTATTCGGCTATACCCATGTGCCGGATGAATATTACCGCTCCGTAATCAACTGGTTCAGCAATCGCCACGGATGGGAAATAGACCGCTCATGGTTTATATATACCTCAGGTGTCGTGCCTGCGATATCCGCCATCATAAAAGCACTTACCGAGCCTGGCGACAAAGTAATCATACAGACCCCTGTCTACAACTGCTTCTTCTCCTCAATACGCAATAACGGATGCATCCCGGCCCCCAATCCTCTCATATACACAGGCGACAGGTATGAGGTAGACTTTGACGGACTTGAAGCAACGGCCTCCGACCCGAAAACCAAAGTAATGTTGCTCTGCAACCCTCACAACCCTGGAGGAAGAGTATGGACAACCAGCGAGCTGACACGCATTGCCGAAATATGCCTGCGCAACAATGTATATATAGTGTCTGACGAGATACACTGCGAACTGACATACACCGAAGGCGGTTACATCCCCTACGGCAACCTGCCGGAACAATTCCGCAACAACGCATCCGTATGCGTGTCACCCTCAAAGGCTTTCAACATCGCTGGACTCCAGATTGCCAATATAATCACACCCGACCCTGCCGTACGGCGGCGTATCGACAGAGCGATAAATATCAACGAAGTATGCGATGTAAACCCCTTCGGCGTCGCAGCCACCATCGCCGCATATACCCATGGAAGCGACTGGCTCGGCCAACTCGTGGATTACCTGCATGGGAATTATACCACAATACGCGACTTCATTGCCGAAGAAATGCCCTTGCTGAAGATAATGCCGCTGGAAGCCACCTATCTCGCATGGATTGACATACGGGCCACAGGCATGACGTCGGAATCATTCACCGACATGCTGCTACGACACACAGGCCTGATGGTAAACCCCGGCACCATGTACGGCTCAGATGGCGAAGGATTCGTAAGACTTAACTTCGCCTGTCCCCGCAGCATGGTTTGCGATGCCATGCACCGGCTCAAAGCAGCCCTCGACATGCATTTTCAAGCCTGATACTCCGATGCTCGGTCTATAAGCCGCATTTTTTTTGCAAAAAGTTGATTTTTTTGCGGATAATAAGTAACTTTGCAGCGGTTTTTTCAATAAAATTTCTTGTGGGAAAGTTTTCAGCATACAAGCTCCCTCTAAAGACACTGCCTCACGGCAGTCATGCCTTCGACTACAAGTTGCAGAAGCAGTTTTTCGTCGATATGGAAAGCGCCGACATCCGCGATGCCGACCTTGACGTACATGTCGATGTCAACTACAAAGGCGACCTGTATGAAATCACTCTTACCGTCAAAGGAGAGATAACACTCATCTGCGACAGATGTCTCGACGACCTTCAATGGCCTGTCGACACTACTTTTCACATCTTTGTAAAATACGGGCCGGATTACAACGACGATTCCGACGAACTTCTGGAAATACCGGAAAGCGACGCCGAACTCAACATCGCCTACATGATTTACGACACCGTAGCTCTTACAATACCCATCAAGCACGTGCATCCGCTCGGTAAATGCAACCGCGCCATGAGCACACTGCTGAAAAAGCACCGCGCTCCCGGTCATATCGAGTCGGAAGACGACGAAATGATGGACGAGATGATTGATGAAGTGGAGACTGAGCAGATGCAGCCCGACACCTCCGATGACGATGACGTACCCACCGATCCGAGATGGGACGAATTAAAGAAACTAAAGTGACAATAATTAAAAATTCATAAAACGAAATGGCACATCCTAAACGAAAGCAATCCAAGACCCGCACCGCAAAGCGCCGCACACATGACAAGGCCGTAGAACCCACGCTGGCAATCTGCCCTCACTGCGGATCATGGCACATCTACCACACAGTATGCCCCGCTTGCGGATACTACCGTGGCAAACTCGCCATCGAAAAGCCGGCTGCAGTATAAATAGCGCTATGGCATAGTAGAGCCGCAATAATGCGCCTGCATACCGCCATGCCCGACCCCATCTGCGAGTCACTGGAAAGAAATCCACACATATCCCCGGGTATGAAAAAGATGCCCGGGGCAATATGTGTATTCTTAGGCCTGTAGACGGCAGTATCACACGGCAGCTGTGCCTCACCAACTTTGCAGAACATAAACCAATCATTCCAAATGCTTTACCCAAGAATCGCGGGCGTTGCATCATATGTGCCCGATGACATCCTCGACAACGAGATGCTGTCGAAAATGGTTGACACTTCCGACGAGTGGATTACCACCCGTGTAGGAATCAAGGAACGCCGAATACTCAAAAAAGACGCAGGCTCCTCATACCTCGGCATAAATGCTGTAAACAAGCTCCTGGAATCTACTTCAACATCACCCGAAGAGGTCGACCTCCTTATCTGCGCCACTTCCAATCCCGACTACCGTTTCCCCTCTACAGGTTCAATAATAGCCCATGGATGCGGCCTGACAAAAGCGTATGCCTACGACATCCAGGCAGCCTGTGCAGGTTTTCTCGTTGCTCTCCAGGACGCCGCAGCCTATGTGCGTTCAGGAATGTACAAGAAAGTAGTAGTAGTAGCCGCCGAGAAGATGTCGTCGATGGTAAATTATGCCGACCGCACCACATGCACACTCTTCGGCGACGGCGCTGCATGCATGCTGATAGAGCCTACCGAAGAAAAGACAGGCATTATCGACGGCGTATTCCATGTTGACGGAGAAGGACTGCCCCATCTGGTAATGAAAGGCGGCGGTTCAGCTCATCCCGCTACCCAACAGACCCTCGACGAAGGATGGCACTATCTCTATCAGGAAGGACGTGCGGTATACAAACATGCCGTAACCGACATGCTCAATTCCTCAATGGAGGTTGCCGAACGCAACAATATCAATGTTGCCGACGTCGACTGGTTTATACCCCATCAGGCCAACATGCGCATTATCGAGGCTGTAGCCGAACGCGCAGGTCTCGGCCACGACAAGGTGCTTGTCAACATCGAGCACTATGGCAATACATCTGCC
The DNA here is from genome assembly GCF_029051885.1 of Muribaculum sp. Lineage (GTDB taxonomy): Bacteria > Bacteroidota > Bacteroidia > Bacteroidales > Muribaculaceae > Muribaculum. Next base: position 7,516 of record NZ_JAIDKI010000056.1, on the reverse strand, counting down.
GCTTCAATTCCCCTATGTATCGACGAATACAAGGACAAACTTAAAAAAGGCGACAAGATTATCCTCACCGCATTTGGCGCAGGATTTACCTGGGGTGCCCTCTACGTAATCTGGGACCTCTGATTAACAGTCCGCACCCACACATAAATACTTACAGGAACGCCGTATCAGCATCTGACTGATACGGCGTTCCTGCATTGATGCATAAAGCACTTTGTTTGCAAAATAAACCGCTATATGTTATCTTTGTAATCAGTTTCAACAGATACCCTGGATGAAAGAGTCACTGAATATCTCATTACAGCAAAAGATGCAACAGCGCCTGTCGCCAATGCAGGTGCGCTACGGGCGTCTGCTGGAGATGAACGGCCCGGAATTTGAGGATGAGATACAGCGTGTGCTCGACGACAATCCGGCCCTCGACGTTGACGACACCGTGGCCGACATCAGTACCGAAGAATTCAAAGAGACCGCCGAAGACATGCAGCTGGCCGATTACCGGGATGATGACATACCCTCATACCGGCTTGAAGCACGCGACCGCTCCGACAGCGAGCGTGCCTACGAGCCAGTTGCCGCCGACACCGGACAATCTCTCTTCGACACTCTGAGCGCACAGCTTGCCGAGCACAGCCTGACCGACGAACAGCGTGCGATAGCACTCTATGTAATCGGCAATCTCGACGACAACGGCTATCTGACCCGCGATGCTGCAAGCATGGCCTATGATATCGAGGCTCACACAGGCATGCCGGTGACCACTGCCGATGTGCAGCGTATGATTGCGCTCGTGCGCACAATGGACCCTCCCGGTGTGGGAGCTGTTGACCTGCGCGAATGCCTGCTCATACAGTTACGACGCCGGCAGTCTTCACCTAACACACAACTCGCCATCGAGATTGTCGACCACTACTTCGACCTGTTCTCACTGAAGCATTACGACCGTCTGGCCGCATGCCTCGGAGTCGACCAGACGACACTGCGCGAGGCAATGCATGTAATCCGCTCTCTGAATCCAAAACCGGGAGGCGACATCGACTCAGACATAGCCGACGAACGCACCCGCCACATCATACCGGATTTTCAGGTAGATACCGACGGAGAGACACTGACTCTAACCCTGCTCAACAATATACCCGAACTCGTAATCGAGGAAAGTTTCCGCGACGACGGCACAGCGGCCGCCCCCACGGTAGTAGCACGCCACAATCAGGAAGCCGCGGTATTCATAAAGCAGAAACGCGACGAAGCACGCGACTTCATTCGCCTGGTAAGCATGCGGCAGGAGACTCTGTTCAACGTAATGAGCGCCATAGTAAAGATACAGCGCGACTTCTTCACCGGAGGTGAGAATGAGAGCCTTATCCACCCGATGATACTGAAAGACATCGGAGCCATTACCGGATACGACTTATCGGTAATATCACGCGCTACCGCCGGAAAATATGTAGCGACACCACGGGGTGTATATCCGCTTAAACTCTTCTTCAACGAGCGCCCCACCGACGACACCGATACATCGACCCATGCCATCCTTGCTGCTCTGCGCGACATTATAGAGAATGAGGACAAGAAACATCCGCTAAGCGACGAAGCGCTTACCGCCTCACTTGCCGACAGAGGATATGAAATAGCACGACGCACAGTAGCGAAATACCGCGAGCGTCTGGGATATCCCGTAGCACGTATGCGACGCGAAATCTAAACATAACACTCCGGCCGATGTTAATACTACAGTACATATTCCATCCACTCCGACCAATTGCCACATGAACCGAATTGCACATATATTATCGTGGGTACTAAGCCCGATTCTGATTCCGACATATGCAGTGTTTGCCGCCCTGTGGCTTACACCGCTTGCCATGCTCCCGGCCGATATACGATGGAATGTCGTCATTGTCACCGCACTCGTCACATGCGTATTGCCAGCATTTGCCATAATGCTCCTATACTGGATGAAAATCATATCCGATCCCGGACTCAACAACCGCACCGAACGCCTTGCTCCATACGTGCTGACAATATTATGCTACTGTGCATGCGCATGGTATCTGTATTCAATCCATTCTCCCCACTGGATGTGGATGTTCATGGTAGCCGGAGCATGCACTGCCGTAGTATCCTGTATCGTCAACACATGGTGGAAAATCTCGGCCCATGCCGCCGCTATGGCCGGATTCACGGCCATGCTTTTCCGCATTGCCTCCGACCACATAGCCATAGTGCCCATATGGCCATATATCGCAGTATCTGTTTTTCTCTGCGGAGCACTCTGCACATCACGGATGCTGCTTGACAGGCACACGTTCTGGCAAGTAACAGCCGGCACAGCCAATGGCTTTCTGATGGTATACCTCCTCACAATATGATATAAGTAAGTCGTAAAAATTATTACGTATATGATTCCTTTAAAAACTTATTTCTGCCGGAACCATTAAGTAATTTTTACCGCTTGCCTAATGCAACTAAGATTTTGTCTCTAATAATAAACCCCAATATCACATAAATCATGACTCCGATAGTAAGCATCATCATGGGGAGCACCTCCGACCTCCCCGTAATGGGTAAAGCCGCCCAGCTTCTCGACGACTTTGAGATACCGTTTGAAATCAACGCATTGTCGGCCCACCGCACACCGGCCCAAGTAGAGGAGTTTGCATCCGGTGCCGCCGACCGAGGCATCAAGGTGATAATCGCCGCCGCCGGAATGGCCGCCGCCCTTCCCGGCGTAATCGCTGCAAACACTACCCTTCCGGTCATAGGCGTGCCTATCGCATCCACTCTTGGAGGTATGGACGCACTTCTCGCCATCGTGCAGATGCCTCCGGGCATACCTGTCGCTACTGTCACCATCAACGGCGGCCTTAATGCGGCGCTTCTCGCTGTAGAGATGCTCGCTATAGGCGACAAACGCATAGCCGACCGTCTGAACGAATACAAAAAGTCGCTCTCAGGTAAAATCGTAAAAGCCAATGCCGAGCTTGCCGAAGTAAAGTATAAGTTCAAGACAAACTGAACAAAAAGGCAATCACAATGTCGAAATACAGTTATAAACGCCGATTGAGCCGGCAGGTACCTATAGGCAATGTCATCATCGGCGGCGCAATGCCTGTCGCGCTACAGTCGATGACCAATACATCCACCAACGACCTCTCCGGCTCTACGGAGCAATGTATCAAGATTGCCGAAGCCGGAGGCGACATCGTGCGCCTTACCGCCCAGGGAATACGCGAGGCAGCAAATATCGGCGAGATACGAAATGAACTGCGCAAACGTGGATACGATATTCCGCTGGTAGCCGACGTTCACTTCAACCCAAAGGCAGCCTTTGCCTCAGCTGAAGCCGGGGTCGACAAAGTACGCATAAATCCCGGAAATTTCGTAGACCCCGGACGCACATTCATCAAACTGGAATATACCGATGAAGAGTACGCCGCCGAACTGCGTAAAATCGAGGAGGCATTCGTACCTTTCATCAACACATGCCGCAGCCACAATACCGCTATACGTATCGGTGTAAACCATGGAAGTCTCAGCGACCGCATAATGAGCCGCTATGGCGACACCCCGGCGGGCATGGTTGAGAGCGCCATGGAATTTCTGCGCGTGGCAGTACGCCATGACTTCTTCAACATCGTGATTTCCATAAAGGCAAGCAATGTTGTCATAATGGTCGAGACTGTACGCAGACTTGTTGCGGCGATGGAGTCGGAAGGCATGGACTTCCCGATTCATCTTGGCGTTACAGAAGCCGGCGACGGAGAGGATGGCCGCATCAAAAGCGCAGTCGGCATAGGCACACTTCTTGCCGAAGGTATAGGCGACACAATACGCGTGTCGCTCAGCGAAGCTCCGGAAAACGAAATTCCGGTTGCAAAGGCTCTCGTCGATTACATCGGCGGATTTAGCGAAACTCCGGCTGACGGAGAATTTAAAGCTAGCACTGACTTCTCGCCCAAGCGACGCATATCCGATGTTGCAGGCAACATCGGAGGGAGCAATACTACTGTTGTAATATCTCCTCTTGAAGTCGCGTCCGTGCCCGACGGAGTCGAGCTGGTGACCGGCAACGGAAAGAATCCGGCAGCCGATATCCTCGACAAAGTATCACGTATGGATGACGAAGGGACACATGCCCCTGTCGTGGCATGCATCACCTATGACAATCTGCCAAAGGACGAAGTTAAGCTCCGTGCCGCCACCGACTTCGGACGTCTGCTCTTAAGCGGACTTCAGGACGCCATAATGATTCGAAGCAATTCGATGACCGACGACGAACTGTATTCGCTCGCGCTCAATATACTCCAGGCTACACGTCTGCGCTTCAGCCACACTGAATATATCGCATGCCCCGGATGCGGCCGCACCCTTTTCGACCTGCAAAGCACCTTGAAAGCTGTGCGCGAAGCAACCGGCCACCTCAAAAACCTGAAAATAGGTGTAATGGGATGCATAGTCAACGGACCCGGCGAGATGGCCGATGCCGACTACGGCTATGTTGGTGCGGCGGCAGGCCACGTAAGTCTGTACCGCGGCAAAGAGTGTATCCGCAAGAACATTCCACAGGCCGAAGCCATCGAGGCTCTTGTATCTTTTCTTAAGGAAGAAGGAGTATGGCAGGAGCCATAACCGGAAGTACCGCATATCCTTATCTATAGCACGAAGGCGCCGGAATTCCGGCGCCTTCGTGCTATAGATAAGGATATTTAATGTCGTGGAGAAACAACGGATGTGGTGGCATCGAGGTTCCGGCCGCACAGCGGTCGCGGGAATCTATCACCCCACGAAATCCGTCAATAGTCAGCTTGCCCCGTCCTACATCTACAAGAGTCCCGACAACAGCCCGGACCATGTTACGTAGAAAACGGTCGGCAGTAATGACAAAAGTATGCCTGGAGGAATCGCCCGGCACGGTTTCAATCCATTCGGCACGGGTGACGCGGCATATATTAGTCTTTGCGTCGGAATGCAGTTTTGCAAACGATGTAAAGTCGTCGACATCCAGAAGCATGGACGCGGCCTTGTTCATCGCATCAAAATCAAGCCCGGCGGCAGGTTCCTGCCATGCAAGACTGTACAGAAACGGAGATCGCCCGCTGTATGTATAATAATGGTACGTACGCGATATGGCGTCGAAGCGCGCATGCGCATCGTCATGCACCGGTATGATATCGTAGACGGCGATATCAGGACCGAGCATCGAGCAAAGCGCACGCACCATTGCCTGACGGTCGGCAATCTCGCGGCAGGTATCGAAATGCGCCATCATCATTGAGGCATTGACTCCGGTATCTGTGCGTCCGGCCCCGACCACAGGCGTAGGCTCACGAAGGAACGTAGACAAAGCACGCTCCACCGACTCCTGCACGCTGACAGCATTTGGCTGTATCTGCCATCCGTGATAAGGAGCGCCACGGTAGGCAAGTTTCATAAAGTAGCGCACGCCCTCGGTCAGTCTTTTTCGAGATAGGTATATCCATACAGTCCCGAACGATATTTGCTCAGGAACTCACGACCCTCTTCCGGAGAAATCTTGCCGTTTTTCATCGATGATGTCACCCATGTCTCTACATTCCTCACAAGACGTTTCGGATTATATTGCACATAATCGAGCACCTCGTCGACAGTCTCTCCATAGATAATCTGGTCAATCTCATAGCGGTCCTTATAGACACTGATATGCACGGCATTGGTATCGCCGAAGAGATTGTGCATGTCGCCGAGAATCTCCTGATAAGCACCTACCAGGAAAACACCTATATAATATGGCTCCTTCTCGCGGAGAGGATGTACGGGCAATGAATTAGAGTTACCGTGTGAAGAGATGAAATTGGCAATCTTTCCGTCGGAATCACATGTGATGTCCTGAAGAGTAGCCGTGCGTGTAGGCTTCTCATCAAGACGCGATATAGGCATTATGGGGAACACCTGGTCGATAGCCCATGAATCGGGAAGCGACTGGAACAGGGAGAAATTGCAGAAATACTTGTCGGGGAGCATTTTGGATATCTTGCGCAGCTCCTCCGGGGCATGTTTCAGCGTATTTGCGATATCGCCGACCTCACGTGCTATAGACCAGAAGAGTTTTTCAACCTGTGCCCGCGAACGAAGGTCGAGCATACCGAGACTGAACAGGTCGAGCGCTTCTTCTCTAATCTGGAGCGCATCGTGCCAGCTCTCGAACATACGCGGCTGATTGAGCTTGTCATATATATCGTATAGCTCTCTTACTAGTTCGTGATCGTCGGGCCCCGCTTCCTGGCGGTCATCCCATGCAGGGAGAGAAGTTGCAGCCAAAGCCTCGAATATCAGCACCGAATGATGGGCGGTAAGCGAACGACCGCTCTCGGTAATGATATTAGGCTGTTTCAGACCATTTTTCACACATGCGTCCACAAGCGCCGACACAGAGTCGTTGGCATACTCCTGGATTGAATAGTTCATCGAACTTTCGCTTGACGACGAGCGTGTGCCGTCGTAATCCACACCAAGGCCACCTCCGATATCGATAAAGTCGATGTCGTAGCCCAGACGCGAAAGCTGTACATAGAATTGTGTCGCTTCTCGCAACGCATTCTTTATACGGCGTATTTTGGTTATCTGGCTTCCTATATGGAAATGTATCAGCTTGAGACATTCCTTCATCTTATAACGCTCAAGAAAATCGAGCGCTGTAAGAAGTTCCGATGAATTCAGACCGAATTTCGACTGATCGCCACCGGACTCCTCCCATTTACCGGAGCCGGAACTGGACAACTTTATCCGCATGCCTACGTTTGGCGATATGCCAAGACGCTTCGACACCTCAGCTATAGCCTGCAACTCGTTGAGTTTCTCTACCACGAGATATATGTTACGCCCCATCTTCTGAGCAAGCAGAGCAAGCTCTATATACTCGTTGTCCTTATATCCGTTGCATATAATCAAGGCATTTTCGGCGATATTGGTTGCAAGCACAGCATGGAGTTCGGGCTTTGAGCCGGCCTCAAGACCTATATTGAATTTCTTCCCATGGCTCACAATCTCCTCCACTACCTGTCGCATCTGATTTACCTTAATGGGATAGATAATGAAATTTTTGGCCTCATAGCCATACTCATCCGCAGCCTGGCGGAAGCAGCGTGATATTTTTTCGACACGATTGTCGAGAATGTCGGGAAAACGCAGAAGCACAGGCGCAGCCACATCCCTTACCTGCAGCTCGTCAAGCACATCCTTAATATCCACCGCTGCACAACCCTCGCGGGGAGTTACAGCCACGTGACCTTTCTCGTTGATGGAGAAATACTTCATACCCCATCCGGTGATATTATACAGCTCTGCGCTGTCTTCGATACGCCATTTTCTCATGGGCAGAAAACGTATATTTAATTAATAATTATTTAACACACAAAGTTAATACATTTTTTCCATACAACATTCTGAGGAATATTCAAAATTTAGAGCTTGTTTAATAATAAATGTTGCCGCCAGGGTCGTATAGCTTGAGACGATTTTCGATATGTGACGAAGG
>NZ_JAIDKI010000055.1 GCF_029051885.1 Muribaculum sp. | reverse complement strand
CATCCCGCCACCCCCTGTATGGTGATACGTTTGGGTCGGGCGGAGGCAATATGTCGTTTGTCGGAGGTAATCATATGTCGGTTATATAACAAAATTCCCGCTTGCCTCGTGGTTGAGGAGCGGGAATTTCTATGGTGATGTTTTATTATTGCTTATCATTAAGATTTTGCGCATGCCACTACCCGCTTCAATTTCCAGTGAAATAGAAGTAAGAAAAGTAGTATGCGTAAAATCGAGTCATCATATATCAGGTTGCTTTGATGCGACAAATTTATAGCAAACTTTTCAATCCCGCAATATTTTTGCGACAAAAGTTTCATTTCGCCAAACAAAATGCTCAAAAATGCTCAAATATCCCTAAAATATCACAATTCCCCACTCACAGCACCCTTGCGCACGACAGGACATACAACTCTACGACTGGCGACTGCTCACTGCATATCTCCCCGTGCCATCGCCATACACTCAGCCCAAGGGCACAACTTCATTGCATATATACCTGTGTACAACTCCTTGGGCACACTTACTTGCAGCAGCATATCACATTGCATGCATATGAACATATCTTTGCGCAACCTTTTTGTGCATTACAAAAAAGTTAACCTCGGAGTTGCAATACTCTAAAAGATTTTACGTACCTTTGCACACACAAAATAGACAACCTACATTGCCACAATAGCTCAGTCGGTAGAGCATTTCATTCGTAACGAAAAGGTCCGGGGTTCGAACCCCCGTTGTGGCTCAAACATCAACAAGCTGAGAATCAATCAACTAAAACAATTGGCTCTCAGCTTGTGTTGTATAACATCGCCCAAAATATTGCCGAATTAAAAGTTTTTGCCCAAATTTGAGCCGAAAAACGATACAAACTCAATTTAATAATGGCAGGCCTTTCGTTAAATGTTGAAAAAGCCAGGAGTACCGCCGTATAGCGACTATAGCAACGAGGGTATATGCTGTTTTGGTATTTAATTTTAATAATATTAATACTTATGGATTTACTGAGGACATGAGCAATCGTCAACCAATTCATATAGGGCACGAGATTGAATCTCGTATCAACGACCTGAATATTAGCAAATCAGAGTTTGCAAGAAGAATCGGCACGTCAAAACAAAACGTAACCAGAATACTTGAGAAAAAAAGTATTGACACAGCAGTCCTCATCCGGGACGGAGAGGTAATTGACTATAACTTTTTCAATCTATATGCTGACGTGAGTAATCAATCAATTGTACAGTCAATATACCATTCGGCGGCTTCACTCTCCGGGGATGCAATGGTTCTGAACATCGGTATTGCCACTAGGGACACCTACCTTGCCGCAGAAAACGCAGAACTGAAACACAAGTTGATTGAAGCACAGGAAAAGATTATCAAATTAATGGAGGAACGGAAATGAAGAAATACCATATTGCTGCTACATTATTTGCCATATTATGCTCTTGTAGCTCAAACAATGAAGAGTTCCCAACCCTCTTATATAGCGGTGAATTTATCAGTATCTATCCTGAGGTCGGTACTCTTCCAGATTCACATATTAATTGGTGGAGTGCATTTAATCCACAGATTGAGAATAAAGTTATTGGATATGACACAATCGTGTCTGACGGAAGTCATTTTAAAGACCTCGTAAACTATGAAGTATCAGGCAACTTTGGAAATTTGTCTATCCTAACCGAGAAGGAAGAAATCACTCGAATACTACAGATAACCATCTCTACGAAGACATTTACAGAGGGGGAGATTGGGAATTACGAAATCAGGCACAATGGTATTTTTCAAAAAGGAGAGCTAATGATTACCCTGTCAAATTTTCAATATGTTGAGCAATCATCAGCCGAAATAAGTAAAAACAAAGTTTCTGTCAGCCACGCCTTCGAAGGAAGTGCACCTCATTCATATGACAAGAGCATAATAATCCAAAATGCCCAAGAAGAATATGTGCTTAACAGCATCTCCGAAACACAAATTAGAATAGAACAGGTAAGACCTACTAAACGAGAAATAGGAGTTATCGAAAAGAACTGACATGAGCGAATGGAAACCGACCTCAATCCATGATGCTTTTGGAATCAAAAGGCAGACTTCCGGAGGTGATTATTTTTGGCGCATATTTGCAATTTGCGCTTTAATTGCCCTGTGCATTGTTGGATATTTAAATTCAAGAGAGCAGATACCGTCCTTTTGCTGACGATGATCTCATCATTAATACATCGAACACATCGTATAAAGAAAAAGGCTTGTTTCATACCTCCGACAGAAGTGACTATAGGCATGAGACAAGCTCTTTTTTATTTTCAGTAATTAACCCCATCCAATCTGTCAATGACTGCGATGCTGAGGCAGTCAGACGGAGACTCTACATCATCGGCCACTGCCAGGATGGTCAGCGGGCGGATGCGGCACGGCAGATTGGGGTGAGGGCGCCGGTGTCGGTATTGATGATGTAGCCGCCTACGGTCACGTCTTTGGCCATGAGTGGATGGTTGCGAATGAGGTCGACAGTCTCGCGTACGGCAAGCTCCGTGTCGTCAAAGCCGTGGAGCCATGCCTCCAGGTCGATACCGCAATGTTTCATAAGCGAGATATGCTCGTCGTCAACACCGCGAGCGCGCATGGCGTCGAGCATATGGTGAGGATTCATCCCCTGCACTCCGCAGTCGGTGTGGGCTATTACCATAATCTCTGTGACCCCAAGCTCATAGACGGCCACAAGCAGCGAACGCATGGTCGAGTCAAACGGGTTGGTGATTGTGCCGCCTGCATTCTTTATCATCTTTACATCACCGCCACGGATACCGAGAGCCGCCGGGAGCAGGTCGACCAGGCGAGTATCCATACATGTAACTATAGCAATCCCCTTGTCGGGATATTTGGAGGTGGCAAATCTGCGGGCTCCTTCCTCTTGTATAAACTGCGCGTTGTGACGCAGCATTTCTTCTATTATCATGGATAACTGTGGTTTGTGTAATTCAGTGCCCCAAAATTACTGAATTTTTTGATTCCTGCATATACTATGACGTCCAAATTCGGATAACAATTATTCATATCATTTATGTTAAATTTTGCTAAAATAGAAGGACCGATTAGTGTCTGAGTATACCTTCAGTTGTAAAACCTGACAGCAAGCCGAAATATGACTGCGGCTTGTAGTTAACCAATCAGTTTGTTTTACAAAACTTATTTCTTTTCTGCATTCCCTGATACCTGCCATGGGACACCGTCATAAAGATAACACCCACAGACATGCACGATTCGAGCGCATGCACACCATGTACTGCGGACGTATTTACAACTTTGTGTTGAAATTAACCCACGGTAACGAATACATGGCCGAAGAAATTACGCAGATTGTATTCATGAAACTATGGGAAAAATTTGACACAGTCTCCGACAGTGAAAGCCTGAGAAGCTACATGTTCTCGATAGCGCGCAATACTCTGCTCAACTATCTGAAGCATGAGACAATCGAATACATATACTACAACTATCTCAGAGATGTGTCGCACGAAGACCATACCACACAGGATGCCATCGACTCGGCTTTTCTCAACCAGTACGTGTCAACGCTTATTGACGAACTTCCTCCTGTAAGACAAAAGGTATTCAGGATGAGCCGTATACAATACCTCACCAACCGTCAGATTGCCCAGACTCTCGGCATATCGATTAGTACGGTTGAGACACACCTTACCCTTGCACTGAAATTTATGCGACAGGAGCTCAAACGGCGTTACGGCATAATATGTGACTTCATAATACTCGTGGCAATGCTCTCCTGCCATATCTAATTATCACCGCCCAACACTACACCGACAATGGAAGATAAAGACGACATACGGATGCTTGTAGAGAAATATCTTGACAACCGGGCCACTCTGTCAGAGCGGGCAAGAATAGACTCGTGGATTGAGGAGAACGAAGACCTTAACCACTGGCTGACAACACGCATCGAAAATACAGACCCTAAAATCGAGCCACAGCTCAGAGAACGACTTAATGCCGGCATATACAGTCTATACGATTCTGACTCAGCCACTGATATTGAGACTGATATCCAAATCCAGGACTCAGAGTCACGCAAGAGACAAAATATATGGCCACTTGCAGTAGCCGCATCGGTAATCATAATCGCGGCCATTACCGGAATACTTCTGTTCAGGAACGACAATCCGAGATATTCCATGCCGCTTACCGTAAGCACAAATGCCGGCGAACGCTCCCACATAATTCTGCCCGACGGCTCGTCGCTCACTCTCAACAACAAGACTGAAGTAAAGTACCATTACGATGAGTCGCTAAAGGAACGCACTCTCGCTCTATCGGGAGAAGCTACATTTGACATAGCGACCGACCCGGAGCACCCATTCGTTGTGACATGCGACGGTCTGCGCATAGAATGCCGCGGCACGTCGTTCAACGTCAAAGGCTATCACGACGAAGACAATGTAACGGTGGTATTAAGCGACGGTGTAATCACAGCAAGCACTCCCAACCAGTCGATAAAAATGAAACCGGGAAATAAGGTAAGTTATGACAAACATACCCGCAATCTGCAATCGACAATGGTCGACGCTGACGACTACACCGAATGGATTTCCGGATGCAGCCGATTCAACGACGACCGTCTTGACGACATACTGCGCTCGGTGTCGCGCTACTACGGCGTAACCATCAACATCATAACGCCATCTCTACGCGATGTGCGCCTTTCAGGAAGCATCGGCCGAAAATCTCTTGAAGAAACCCTTGGCATAATAGCCACAGCAGCCGAAGCCGAATACATGCTGGAGTCAGATTCGACAATATGCTTCTACAGGCAACCATGACCTACGAGAAAACCTACATAATCTTATTAATTTCATAAACCAATCCACATGTCTAAGAACAAGTATCTCAACCTACTGGTAATCATGCTTATGGCCGTATATGTGGCTGCATGCGGCGACGATGACGACAAGATATCCGAACCTAAATTCAGCAATATAGTAATCACCCCTGAAAAGGAGATATACCATGTAGGTGACATTGTCACCTGCTCAATCAACCGTACATCACCGGGCAACGGCGACCTGAGAGGCACCTCCTACTGGTGGTATACATCATGGTGGTTTGCCGACTCGGAGATGAAAGCCGACTTCCAGGAGTTTGCCGACGACAATGTCAACACCTCCTCACCTATTACCCTCACCACTCCCGGCCAGGTAACACTATATTTCTTCGGACGACTTGAATATCCACATTGGGACTGGCGCAAAATAGAAATAGGCCGCACAATCACCGTAGTGGAATAAGAGCATGCTCTAAAACCCATCAATGATTATCAACAAATCCACACCAGCCATGCATTTACGTAACAATCATACACTTAGGCGCACGGCTCTTGCCGTCACCGCCATGATGTCATGCGCATCGCTTTGGGCGGATATCACCGTATCCGTTTCAGCCATACCGCTGAAAAGCGCCATGAAAGAGATTGAAAAGGTATCTGACCTGCATTTCCTATACAAGTCAGACCTACCGGGGCTAAACAGACCTGTAACTTTGTCGGTAAAAGACGCAAGCAATAAAGCAACTCTCGACAAACTATTTGAGGGGAGCAGTCTGCGCTATAAAATCGAACATAACAATGCCGTGGTCGTATACCACGAGTCACAGCCGGTCAGTCTCGAGGAGCTGATGACCGACTCGTCCGCACAGACCATTGATATTACAGGAGTGGTCAGCGACGCTTCCGACGATCCCCTCATCGGGGCTACAGTCAAGGTCAAAGGCTCCGCCCTGGCAGTGGCAACAGACATCGACGGCCGCTTCTCTATTAAAGGAGTAAGAAAAGGCGCTGAAATAGAGGTGTCATATATCGGCTACGAGCCTGAAGAACTGACCGTATCCCATGCCGGGCAATACGACATTGTACTGCGCGAGGGAGCCACCGCTCTTGACGAAGTAGTAGTAGTAGGCTACGGACAGCAGAAAAAAGTCAACCTGACGGGAGCCGTCACTGTAGTAAAGGCCAAGGATATCAACGGACGTCCAACAGGCAATGCCGCTACAGCGCTCCAGGGAGCCGACCCGTCGCTCAACCTCAAGATGGGCTCGGGAGGTCCCGATGCAAGCGCGTCGATCAACATTCGTGGCGTGACGTCAATCAACGGAGGCTCGCCGCTCATACTTGTCGACGGCGTAGAGATGAATCTCGCCCGTATCAACGCCAACGACATCGAAAGCGTGTCTATTCTCAAGGATGCCTCGGCTGCGGCAGTATACGGTGCCAAAGCATCGGCCGGAGTGATACTCGTAACTACCAAGAGCGGACAGGAGGACGCAGCTCCAAAAGTATCGTTCGACCTTAAGGCCGGATGGATGCAGTCGACAGTGTCGACCGACTTCATATCATCGGGATATTGGTCAACATATATCAACGACCTTTTCATGAACCAGCAAAAGGGAGTCGACTATACCACATATGATGAATATGACTATGCCGAGCTATGGATGCGACTTGACCAGAATACCGAATCGCCCGAGCGTCCGTGGGCAATACCTACCGCCGACAACCACTACCGCTACTATGCCAACAATGACTGGTATGACCATTATTACCGAAAGAGTCGCCCGATGCAGGACTACAACCTATCGATTACCGGCGGCAGCAAACGCATAAACTACTACATCAGCGGACGAGCCTATATACATGACGGCAATCTTAAGGTGCAGAACGATGAGTTTAAATCATACTCCATGCGTGCTAAACTTGACATCAAGATTACCGACTGGCTAAAGTATAGCTTCAATACTTCATTCTTCGAATCCACCTACGAGCGGTCAGGCTCAAGCGACCTTAACGATTTCTTCTACCGCTCAGGCAACCATGCCCTATCGTCATTTCCGTCGACCAATCCCGACGGTACATCGCTGTGGGACATCTCCGGCATAATCACCAGAGGTACAGCCAAGGTCGGTGACGGATACAATGCTCTGATGAATTACGGGAAACACAAGAATAAAGATCAGAACCGCGAATATCTTGTAAAAAATCAGCTTACAGTCACTCCCGTAAAGAACCTGTCGATTGTAGCCGACTACTCCTATCTTTTCAGGTCGCTCAACCGTGAGATGCGACGTGTAAATGTACCCTACAGCAACACAATCGGCACCATTAACTGGATTACAGGTTCCGACGACTCCATGTGCTGGGACATGTTTACGCGAGGCATGACCCAGAACATTACCCAGACAATCAACGCCTACGCAACCTATAATCCGACCTTTGGCGAAAACCACCTAACCGTTACCGGCGGATTCAATGGAGAAATATACCGCCATCTGTATTTCAAGGGCGAGCGTCAGGATCTCATGAGTCCTGACCTCAACACCCTGAATATCGCCACAGGCGAGGTAAAGGATTTCAAAGACGAAATCCAGAACTCTGTCACCTACGGCTATTTCGCTCGTTTCAACTACGACTATGCCGGACGCTATCTTGTCGAACTCTCGGGTCGATACGACGGGTCGTCGCGCTTCTCAAGCAAACACCGCTGGGGTTTCTTCCCCTCCGCATCGCTCGGATGGCGCTTTACCGAAGAGCAGTTCATGCAAGGCATGTCGACATGGTGGAACAGCGGTAAAATACGACTTTCGGTCGGTACCCTCGGTAACCAGCAGGTAGGATACTACGATTATATCCAGAAACTGACTACCAATCAACTGATGGACGACATCACATTCGATGGTTCCACATACGTAAACTATGCCTCGGTGTCAGCGCCGCCGGCATCTGATCTCACTTGGGAGAAAGTCACCACATACAACGCCGGGCTTGATCTCAGCTTCTTTAACTCACGACTCAACTTCACAGGCGATATATTCATACGCGACACCAAGGACATGCTTACCTCAGGCTCACAGCTGCCCGCCGTGTATGGAGCATCGGTACCTAAGGCCAATTGCGCCGACCTGCGCACACGAGGATTTGAAATCGGGCTTACGTGGAATGACGATTTCCATCTGCTCGGCTCAAACTTCCACTATAGCATCGGCGGAGGCATTGGCGACGCCCGTTCCAAAATAACCAAATTCGACAACCCCGGACGCCTTCTCTCAAAGCACTATGCCGGAGAGGAAATCGGAGAAATTTGGGGATATGAAATCGACGGACTGTTCCAGACCAACGAGGAGGCTCTGGAATATATGTCGAAAGTCGACGGCTCGACATATGTATATTCCGACTACTACAGCTTCGGTCCCGACTCCTGGCGAGGCGTACGCGCAGGTGACCCACGTGTAGTAGACCTAAACGGCGACGGACTGATTACCCCCGGCGACAACACTGTCGACAATCCCGGCGACCGGAAAATTATCGGTAACACCACGCCGCGCTACAACTACAACTTCCGCGGGTCTGCCGAATGGAAAGGTATCGATATCTCTGTATTCTTCCAGGGAGTCGGCAAGTGCGACTGGTATCCCGGCAACGAGGCCCGTACATTCTGGGGCCCCTATTGCCGACCGTACAACGCATACATCCCCGAGGGATTCCTTGACAATGTATGGAGCGAGGACAACCGCGATGCCTACTTCCCCCGTCCCTGCGCTTACGCAGCCTATGGCTCAAAGAATCCGATGGGCAACGCTAATACGCGCTATCTACAGGATGTCAGCTACCTGCGTCTGAAAAATCTCACCATAGGATATACCCTCCCTGTGCTGCGACATACATTCCGCGAACTGCGTGTATACTTCTCCGGCGAAAATCTCTTCTATTGGTCGCCATTCAAGAAGTACTGCAAGACCATTGACCCGGAGACAGCCACCAACTCCGGCAAAAAGAGCAACGACGCCCTTACCTACGGATTTTCCAAGTCACTTACATTAGGTGTAAACATCGTATTCTAAATCAGAAATTATGAAATCTATATATAAGTATCTATGCAGTGTTCCGGCGATTGCTATCGTCTTAGCCTCATGTACAGATATGGATCAGATACCGGAGGACCGCATGTCGCCGGAGACATACTTCCGGTCTGAAGCCGAACTTGCCCAATATACCAATTCCTTCTACGCCCTTGAACCAAGCGTAGGAGAATTGAGATGGTTTATGGAAACCAGCGAACTGATACAGCACGAGACCCTGCCACGCGAGATAGCAGGCACACGTCCGCTCCCCTCGGCGGCAGGCGATGTCGGATGGAGCTGGGGCACACTCCGCAATATAAACTACTATCTGCAGAACTCCTCAAAATGCACCGACTCATATGTGCGCAACCGTTACGACGGTGTTGCCTACTTCTTCAGGGCATTTTTCTACTACAACATGCTCACCAAGTTTGGCGAAGTGCCCTGGTATGACCAACCAATCGGCAGCGCCGACACCCAACTGCTATGTAAGCCGCGCGACAACCGCGATATAATCATAGACCATATCATAGATGACTGCGACAGAGCTTTCGACCTTCTCCTTCCCTATGGCAAAAAGACTACTGAAATATGTGCCTGGACAGCACTTGCTCTGAAGTCCCGTGCCACACTATTTGAGGGTACCTTCCGCAAATACCATGCCGGCACCACCTTCAATGCCTCGTCACTGTCAGGCGATCATCTGCTTGAAATCTGTGCTGAGGCATCAAAAAAACTGATTGACGAAGGTGGCTACAGACTCTATACCGAGACCACAGAGCCTTACCGCAATCTATTCGCATCTATCGAGCCGCGTGCCGACGAAGTTATCTGGGCAAGAATATATGGCGACCAGGTAGGCGGACGCCACAATGCCAACGATGAGTCAAAGACACGGTTCGCATCAATGACAAAGCGTTTTGCCAATCTGTTTCTCATGACCGACGGAAGCCGTTTCACTGACAAGGCCGGCTGGCAGACAATGGAATATATCGACGAATGCAAAAACCGCGATCCACGCATGGCCCAGACCATCTTATGTCCGGGGTACAAGCAGATGGGACAGGACAAAGTACAGGCTACGGCATTAAATTATACCGAAGGCTGCTATCAGTTTATCAAATATGTAATGAGTGATGACTATGACGCATATCGGCAGAGCCGCGCTTCAATGCCGATATTCCGTCTCGCAGAAATCTACCTGAACTATGCCGAAGCACTTGCCGAACTCGGTACCATTACTCAGGATGACATTGATATGTCTGTCAATCGCCTTCGCGATCGCGTTGGAATGCCTCATCTCAGTGTGGCCGATGCCAACTCCACTCCCGACCCTTACATGATGAGCGAAGAATGGGGGTATCCAAATGTCACCCGTTCGGCCAATACCGGAGTCATACTGGAGATACGCCGTGAACGTCTTATCGAACTGTCACTCGAACTTGTGCACTACAACGACATATTGCGCTGGCGTGAAGGCAAAGTATATGAAAAACCATTCTACGGCATGTACTTCCCGGGCCCGGGAAAATATGACATGACCGGCGACGGAAAGGCCAATGTATGCATATACACCGGTAAAAAGCCATCAGGCATAGGACTGAAGTTTCTTGAAATCGATAAAGACATTTTCCTGTCGGAAGGCGACAAGGGATATGCGGTGAGGTTTGGAAGCGACGCATTCAAACGCACATGGCACGAAGACCGCGACTATCTCTACGGCATCCCCACCAACGAACGCTCGCTATCCAACGGCGCTCTGTCGCAGAATCCCGGATGGAACGACGGTCTTTCATTCTAAGAAACTTTCTAAATTGACAGTCATTTTTTTAGGCTTCAACTCAATACAAGGGTCGCCGATATCTTTTGCCAAAATTGAATTGGCGGCCCTTATTCAATCAAATACCAAACCAATCCATCATTATTTTTTAATACTGACATCATGAAAAAATTTACCTTATTCGCATCAGCGTTACTCATGACTGCAATGAATGCCAATGCAACCGAATGGTTCTGCTCACCCGCCGGCGCCGGTGATGAAAGCGGCGACTCCTGGACCAACGCCTTCCCCGCCGAAAGTATTGCCGATGTAATCGAGAATGTCGAACCCGGAGATATCGTATACCTTCTCGAAGGCACATACACCGGTACCCAGATTCGTCCTGTAGTAGGCATATCGGTAATCGGCGGCTTTCCTGCCACAGCCACAGATACGGATATATCAGGCTACAATCCATGGGTCAACAAAACGATATTCAACGCTCAAGGAAAAAACGGTACAGGGCCTTTCATAAAAGTGTCAGGAGGCGACAACCCGTCATATGAGCTTAGCACATTCAAGGGCATCACTATCACCGGTGCTGTAGGACAGCAGACCACAACCTATAGCGGCACCGCCTTCAACTGCACACGTGCGAAAGTGCTCATGGAAGATGTAGTATTCGACAGCAACACCTCGTGGTGTGGAGGTGTTGTAGTGCCGGCATCAGGCTCAAAATTCCATGCAAAACACTGTGTATGGACCAATAACAAGAATATCAATACCGACCTCTCAAAAAATAATTGGTTTCAGTGTATACTTAATGGCCGTGGGTCAGAAACAGAAGTAACCGACATAGTGCTTGAGGGGTGTGTAATGGTCAACAATACAATCGAGAGTGCCGAAGCAAAAGCTGCGGCATGCTATGGTGGCGGAATGTCCATGCAGGATAAAGGCGTGACACTTGCGATGGTCAACTGCTTTGTCGACGGAGGAGGCCTTACAATCAAGCAGAACGGTGGCTTCCTGAGATGCGCCAACGCCACCGCATCAAGTAATTATATCACTAATTTCTTTGCATTCAATACACTTTGCAACTTCAAGACAACAGCATCGGAGTGTAAAGGCAATCTCATCTCATTCAACGGTTATGCTCCATTCTATCTCCAGGGCAATCTCATGATTACCGACACTCAGGCAACTGCCAACGATGACAAATCCAATAATGCGATTTTCGTTCAGGGATGGAACTCCAAAGACATGTCTGACATAATCTCAGGTGGCGATAACTGCATTACCGGAAGTATATTCAGCACCTATGCCGCCAACAACTGTACTGTACGCACACAACAGTCTACCGACAACTGGCTCTCACCCGCAATGTCGGAAGTATTCGGTTCAAATAAAATTACAGAAAAAGACGGACGTTATTTCCTTGAACCTGTCGCTGCCTACGGAGATGTAAATCTCGCAACAGCTATCGAAAACTATCAGAGCTACGAGATGCCCGAAGGCTTCAGGTGGGCCAACGTAGACCTGTCGGTCGACCTCTTTGGCAACAAGCGTGCCGCCACTACCTACCGTGGCGCCTATGATCCCAATGCCAATCCGGTATCATCAGGTATTTCATCCGTATACACAGCCGAGGGCTCGCAGATTACCGTCATGGCGACAGGCAACGGAAATTTCAATATCAAAGGTGCCGAAGGCATGGCAACAGTGTACGATATGTCAGGACGAATCGTCAATACCCAGAACATCGACGGCGGTATCCTCTCAATCACCGACGCAGCTCATGGCATATATATCGTGCGCATAGGCAGCACCTCCGTTAAGATTGCCAGATAAGCATTTATCGCAACGATTATACTATATTCCCACGATCGCAGGAGAGTAGTCAATGGTTTTACGTGCTCTCCTGCGATTTATAACACAACATCTCACACCCATGAAGCGATTCATCCCAATCTTACTTGCCTCACTTTCGATTACATCAACGGGCTCTACCCACAGGCTTGCCACATACAACATACGATTCAACTCCGACTCCGATACAGAAGGTAAAGACTGGGGCCTGCGTGGACCGGTATGCCGCGACGTTATCCTCAACTACGATTTCGATGTAGTGGGATTCCAGGAAGTGACCGGGAGCGGACGTTCCTATCGAAATCCACTTACCGGACGGACCCAGCTTGACGACCTAAAGGCATGGCTCACCGATTATGAACTCGTAGCCTGGGACCGCGACGGCACGGCTCGCCGCGAATATGTGGCAACCGCATACAAAAAATCAAAATATGAGGCCATCGCACAAGGTTCATTCTTCATTAGCCCCACGCCCGATAAGTTTTCTTATGGCTGGGACACTGCTATCGAGAGTCATCCTCGTGTGATTGGCTGGCTACATCTAAAGGATAAGTCAACAGAAGAGGAGTTTATCTATGCAACAACCCATACAAACAACGGCTGGAGCCTTGACGGACCCTACGGTTCTCAGTTGATTTCAAACAGGCTCAAGGAACTGGCAGGAGACCTCCCTGTAATGGTTGTCGCCGACTATAACTCGGCACGCAATGCTGCCCACGCCCAGAAAGGCCTGAAGGCATATAACGCCACATTTCATGACGCGGCAGTCGACGTGCCAGCCGACAAAAACTACTCTCTTCCGGTGACAAACCGCCAATGTACCTGGACATATAACGCCTATCATCCGGTATCCGACGTGACATATTCAGGCAGCGAAATCGACTATCAGTTCTACCGTGGCATGAACATCCTCGAACGTCACATAGTGACTGAGGAATTTTCATACAATGGCATAAATTATCCGTCGAGCGACCACTTCCCCATCTATGTCGACGCCGAACTCTCGCCGACTCATACAAAGTCGATATTTGTCGACTGCAATGCAGGAACAGAAGGCGACGGCTCAATAACATCACCCTTCACTACCATTTCCGAAGCCACTGCAATAGCTGATATTGAAGATACAATATATGTCGCAGCCGGCACATATCGTGAATCAGTACAACCCAACCACACCGTAACCATAATCGGAGGATACTCCAACGGATTCTCACATGCCGAGGGAATGTCAGTAATCGATGGAAATGGCCTCCAATACCCTCCGGTATATGTGCCCGGGCAGATATCGCTGACGATTGAAAATTTCAATATAACGGGTTACAAATCATCAAATATGTCGCTTGACGGCGCCGTACATTTCAGAGGCGCTGACCTGAAAATGGAAAATGTGATTCTTGAGGACAATAGCGCTCAGGAATATGGTGGTGCTCTTGCGGTATACGACACCACAAACCCAAAGTACTGCGCATCCAACAACATAACCCTATCAAACTGTATCTTCCGTGGCAACAGTGCTATATACGGCGGAGCGGCAGCCGTAGGCGTATATAGCAGGCTACATATCGACAGATGTACATTTGACGGTAACACCGCCACAAAATCAGGAGGCGCCATGTATGTGACCTTCGGTGTCCCCGAGACCTCGCGCATATGGTTTACCGAAGCCGAAGCTCTTATTGCCAATTCATCATTTACCGACAACAATTCGGCCTGTTCAGGTGCATTATACATCAACGACGAGATGCCAAACGTAACCATAACCACTGTCAACACAACATTTGCCGGAAACATTATCAATGCCAAAGGTGGACTTCCAAACGTACTCAAAACATATGGAGGCACCGGACTGCACGCCAAACTCGCCAACCGTCCATCCAACTCCAAACTTACAAAAGTCAATGACTCAAAAATCAATATCGGGCATGTGACAATAGCCGGCAATCACGCTATGTGTACATCTCCGGCCAACTTTTTTGCCTCGGCATTGACTGTCGACGGAGGCATGGTGAAGATTATCAACAGCATTGTGGCTGCCAATACATCCAACGGCACCAATGCAAAGGCCGACGTAACAGTCGATGCCGGACGACTCGCAAAGGAAACGCTCAATATATTTACCGCTGAATCGACAATAAGTTTTGCTCCGGATACAAAGTCGCATACGGCCACCAATGCAGATGAAGGAACCAAAGCTGTAGCAAAAATGATGGCAGGGACGATTGATGACAACAGATTCATCCCCGACATATTTCGCGACAGTTCATACCCAACTCCTTTTGTTCCGCTGATTTCAACAAAATTCGGAAACGAAGAGATGGCTACATTGTCGGTACTGATGCGAAATCTTGAAAAGGAATTCTCAGTGGATGTGGATATGGACGGAAGTATAGGCTCACAACTGAAGACCGACCAGCTCGGATTGTCACGCAACAGCAAGTCGATGCCCGGGGCGGTAGAGTTCAGAGAGGAGTATTCTGCCATTGAGGATGTTGAGGCTGACATTGACGGTAACAAGCCTGATATGTGTGTGCTGCCCGACGGCAATGTACGTATAAGCGCTGACCGTCCGCTCGGCAAAGTCAAGGCCGTCGACCTTTCAGGGCGTCTTGTAGCATCGGCCGATACTGAGAATGTCGACTATACTTTTGATTTGTCGACTGTCAACAGCGGTATGTATATAATAATGTGTCTGGGCAATTCGTTTAAGGTAATGAAATAGTCCAACTTTCATAACGAAACCAACAAGTCTAACCATCGATTTATGTTTAACCCTAAATCAATCATTCTCTCCGCGGTAATCGCGCTTTCGCCGGTATATATGCAGGCTGCGTCAGCCACCGACGTCAATACGCAAACCGCCAATCCTGTGGCTAACGAAAAGGCGATAGTTACATGTGGCAACGCACGCTTCACGGTGCTCACTCCCCAGATGATACGTATGGAATGGAGCGCCGACGGAAAGTGGGAGGACAACAAAAGTCTGACATTTGTCAACCGGCGGCTTGATGTGCCGCGCTTCAAAAGCAGCACATCAAAGAAAGGTGCCACCATTGCCACTGATGCGCTCACACTTACGTATAAAAACGACGGGCGCCCGTTTGATGCCTCCAATCTTAAAATCACATTCAAACCCGGACTGAAAAAGGAGACATGGACACCGGGCACCACCGATTCGCTCAATCTGATGGGCACAACACGTACGCTCGACGGATGCGACGGGAAGAAGCTCGGCCGCGAGCCGATGGAGACCGGACTGCTGTCGCGTAGCGGATGGGCTCTGATCGACGACAGCAGCAAGCCATTGATTGTGCCTACCGACAGCCACTGGAATGAATGGGTGGCCGAACGCCGGGATGGCGAGCACCAGGACTGGTATTTCCTCGCATACGGACACGACTACAAGAAGGCTCTTGCCGACTACCAGAAAGTGGCCGGACGCGCCATGCTTCCCCCGAAGTCGACATTCGGATACTGGTGGAGCCGCTACTGGCAATACTCCGACGACGAGATGGTCGACATTGTCGACAAACTACGCTCCTATGACATCCCTATCGATGTGCTTATTGTCGATATGGACTGGCACGATACTTTCGGACTCACCAGAAAGAATCCTCGCAAGGATGAATACGGACAGCGCATCGGATGGACCGGATACACCTGGCAGAAAGAGTTGTTCCCCAATCCGAAAAACTTCCTCGAATGGAGCAACCGCGCTAATCTGCTTACCGCTCTCAACCTTCATCCGGCCTCGGGCATACAGCCTTACGAAGAGTGCTATGATGCATTCACCAAGGCTTACGGCTGGACGGAACCCGGGAAAAGCGTGCCTTTCAGAATCGACGAGCAGAAATGGGCCGACACATATTTCAATACCGTGCTCTCTCCGATGGAGGACATGGGTGTCGACTTCTGGTGGCTCGACTGGCAGCAATGGCTCGACTCGAAGTATACCAAGGGGCTCAGCAATACATTCTGGCTCAACCATACATTTTTCAACCATGCCCGCGAACGCGCCTCGGAAGGTACCGACGGATTAAACAAGCGCCCGTTTATCTACCACCGCTGGGGAGGTCTCGGCTCCCACCGCTATCCTCTCGGTTTTTCAGGCGACACCTATGCCACCTGGGAGACACTGGCATTTCTGCCCTGGTTCACATCAACGGCATCAAATGTCAACTACGGATACTGGGGCCACGACATCGGCGGACATATGTTCCGTAAAGACATCAAGGAGACCGACCCCGAGCTCTACCTGCGCTGGCTTCAGTATGGAGTGTTCACCCCGATTTTCAAGACCCACTCTACAAAGGACCGCCGTATCGTGCGCTATCCCTGGGCATTCCCCGACCATCAGTTCATGATGCGCGACGCCATACAGCTGCGCTATGCCCTCGTGCCATACATATACAATGCCGCACGCACCAACTACGACACCGGCGTAGCAATGTGCCGTCCGATGTACTATGAATATCCAGAGACCGACAAGGCCTACAATGTGCCGGAACAGTATTTCTTCGGCGACGACATCATAGCCACTGCTATCGCACATCCGGTAGACACAGTGACCGGACTCGCCCCCCGTTCGGTATGGCTCCCCGAAGGAAAGTGGTACGACTACTCTACAGGCCATCTCTACGACGGGAATACCGATCTCCAACTCGCCTACACACTCGCCGAAAACCCATTCTACGTGCGTGCCGGAGCTATCCTGCCAATGAACCCCTCATCGGTAAAATCACTCCAGGTGCCATGCGACACCCTCGTACTTACGTTCATACCCGGCGCCGACGGCTCCCTGTCGCATTATGAAGATGACGGTGAGACCGAAGCGTATATCGACACCTACGCCACCACCACCATCAGCAAGGCCACCTCGGACAACGCTGTATGCGTGAAAATCGGTGCAAGAAAAGGTACGTTCCACAACGCTTCCCGCCGCCGCGCATATGAGCTTCGCTTCCCGGCCACAATGCCCCCGACATCGGTCGAGGTATGCGGCAAGGAATATCCATACTCACGTTTCCCGCAGCCGGGCACATGGAGCTACGACGGAATGTCGCTTCAGCCTACAATCTACACCGAGATGCTCCCCGTAGATACCGACGCCGAAGTCGTGCTTAATTATGCCGACGGTATGGGCGACCCATCACGCCTATATGGCAAGCAGCAGATATTCCGTCGCTGCCGCACGCTCACACCCGAGTTCAAGGAGGAACAGAGCCTGAATGGCGAAAGCTATATAATGCTTCCCGAGGGATATCTCAAAGTATCGCAATGTCCCAACTTCATACTTGAGAATCCGCAGTCTATCGCCACCTATCTCGATGACTTTGACAAGGCATACTCTCAGCTTCCGTCAATCATCAGAAATCACGAATACTCCGGCGAAAGATTCAAGACACGAGTATCCGCACAGCTCGGTCTGTGACACTCGTCAAGAGATTGTCGAAATGGAAATAATCTGCCGACAGGCCGCTAAGGCATGTCGGCAGCATTTATTATCAGACACAAGCTCTTATTGTCACTTCTTAACGCTGAGATTGCCCATCTGTTCTGTCGGCAGCTGTGTAGCTGTCACTCCATCCGCCGCCAAGAGCGAGATACAGGTCGGCAAGCGCAGTCTGCTTGTCGCGCATGGCATTGCTCAGGCCCACACGAGCATCGAAATAGCTACGCTGAGCGTCAAGCACATTAAGGTATCCGACCGCACCATTGATATACTGTACCTGGGCAAGCTCCATCGTAGCTTTGGCGTCACGCTCGAGAGCAGCCCACGAATCGTAGCTCTCCTGCACTTTAGTATAATTGCTTATAGCTGTGCGCACCTCAGAAAATGCATTTATCACCACGCCCTCATAACGGCTCACAGCCCCTTCATATGCAGCCTGAGCGGCTCTGTAGGCACCCTGACGCTTACCCCAGTCGAATATCGGGCCGAGCAATCCGGCACTGAGAAACGACATAGGCGACTTCAGGAAATGGCCCAGTTCCTCATTCTCCAATCCGCCGGTTGCCGTAAGCGTAAGGCGCGGGAAACGGTCGGTATACGCCACACCGACCTGGGCATGTGCGGCTTTCAGCTTCTCCTCCTCAGCCCTTATGTCGGGACGCTGACGCAACAGAGTCGAGGGCATGCCTACCGGCAGACGCTCCGGCAGATTGAAATCGGCTGTGCGGTCGGCATGCACTATGCCCGAGGGATATTCTCCCATGATGGTGGATATGTTGTTCTCCATAGCCGCGATACGCTGCTCCAGACGCGGGAGATATGTGGCTGTGCGGGCAGTCTCGGTCTTTGCCTGCAAATATGAAGTCTCGGCAGTAAGTCCACCCTCGTAGCGGAGTTTCGCGATGCGCTCGCTTTCACGCCGGGCGGCAAGTGTGCTCTTTACAATCGCAAGTTCGGTATGCAATGCCACAAGTTCGAAGTAGGATTTTGCCGCCTCAGCCACAAGACTCATCTGCAAGGCTCTCTCCGACCATATTGCGGCACGGAGTTCCGCCGACGATTTATCCGACGCATAACGCAAGTTACCCCACAGGTCGGCCTCCCAGCTTACAGTAGCCTTAAGCCCAACTTCCGGATCGCCCTTATGGCTGTCACCACCATAGTTGAGTGTCTCACGCTGACCGTAAGCCTGTCCCGACACACTTGGAAGAAGCGAAGCCGAAGCCACTCTCTTCATTGCGGCAAGCTCCTTTATTCTCGCACGCGCCACGGCCAGGTCGCGGTTGTTGCGCAATGTTGCGTCGATTACTGCCTGCAAAGCTGTATCGCCGTATATCTCCCACCAGCGGTAATCGGCCATGGTCAGTGTGTCGGCCGAACCATTCCATGATTCGACATACCGGTCAGGCATCGCAGTATCGGCATGAGGCAGATTTACCCCCACACGACATCCGGACATGAGGAGCATAAATCCTCCGCATATAACCAATATATATTCAGTCAGTCTTGATTGCTTTACCATTATTTTTCCTGTTTTTATGTCGGGCCATAGCCGACTGTATCACAACAAAGAAGAATGCCACAAGCATGACACCTGCCACTACGGCAAGAATCATTCCGAAAAACACACCTGTGCCTATCGAGCGTCGGGCCGCAGACCCCGGACCTGAAGCGATAACCATAGGCAGCATGCCGAGGATAAAGGCCATCGAGGTCATCACAATCGGACGGAAACGTAGCCGTATGGCGTGTTTTGCAGCTTCAAGAGCCGGCATACCCTGGTCGGTACGCTCCTTGGCAAACTCAACGACCAGAATTCCGTTTTTAGCCGCCATACCCATAAGCATCACAAGTCCGATCTGGAAATAGATGTCATTTTCAAGCCCGAGAGCCCATGAGCCCAGATATGCTCCCAATACCGCCACCGGAAGCGACAGCAATACCGCGAGCGGCACTGTCCAGCTCTCATACAGAGCGGCAAGAAACAGAAACACGAATAGAAACACCAGCGCCAGTATCATTCCGGTCTGTGAGCCGGCGCGCTTCTGCTGATAGCTTAGTCCGCTCCACTCCACCCCGATATTCGACGGGAGATGCGTGCGTGCAAGCTCCTCCATACGGGCCATTGCATCGCCGGAACTATACCCCTTGGCGGCATCACCCATTATCAGCGCCGTGTTAAACATGTTGAAACGGCGTATAGTGCCCGGTCCGGTAGTATAGCTCGTGGAGCCGAGAGCGGTAAGCGGAAGCATGGCGCCACCCGAACCACGTACGAAGAAGAGTCCGATATTGTCGCGATGCTCACGATATGGAGCCTCGGCCTGTATGTATACACGGTATATGCGGTTGAACATATTGAAATCATTGACATACACAGCTCCGGTAAACGCCTTCATTGTCGAGAACACATCGGCAAGAGGCACGCCAGCCAACATAGCCTTGTCGCGGTCGACATCGAAATATAGCTGCGGGATATCGCTCTGTAGTGATGATGAAAGTCCGCTTATCTCCTTGCAGCGTGCGGCATAGTACATCAGAGTGTCGGTGGCCTGGCGGAGGTCGTCGAGAGTGGCGTCGCCACGAGCCTCAAGCTGCATCTCGAATCCGCCGGAATTACCGAGTCCGGGGATTACCGGCGGTCGGCTCAGGTAAATCTTACACTCGGGGTATTCCTGCAATCCGGCACGCACCTCTGCCATTACATCATCGATAGTAGCTCCGTCGCGCTCGCCCCACGGCTTCAGTATTACCGTGAGCTCGCTGCGCGCCTGGCTGCTGCCGACACGTGAGCTGGAACCGGCCACACTCTGCACGTAGGCTATTGCAGGATTGTCCATCAGATATGCCACGGCACGCTCCGACACGGCACGCGTACGCTCAAGCGTAGCACCCTCCGGAAGCTCTATCTCGACCTTAAAATATCCCTGGTCCTCCACGGGAAGAAAAGAGGATGGCATAAACTTGTTGATGAAGAAAATCGCTACAAGCATGACAGCGAATCCCGACAGCATGCGCTTGCGCTTGTTTACGGCCCTGGCTGTCACTGCCACAAAATGGCTGCTTCCCGAAGAAAGCCAGCGGTTTATGGCTCTGAACAGGCGATTTTTAGGCCCGTGTCCGGCCGGACGCAGAATAATCGCACACATGGCGGGGCTCAACGTAAGCGCCACCACTGTCGACAGCAGCACCGACACCACGATTGTAACCGTGAACTGACGGTACATCTGCCCGATAATGCCCCCCAGGAAACTCACCGGCACAAACACAGCCGCCAGAACAAGCGACGTAGCTATAATAGGACTCGTAAGGTCGGCCATGGCACGCTTGGTGGCCTCGCGCGGAGGCAGATTCTCCTCATGCATCACACGCTCCACATTCTCGACCACAACTATGGCATCATCGACCACTATGCCGATGGCAAGCACCAGTCCGAGCAATGTAAGCATATTGAGCGAGAAGCCAAACATAAGCATGAAGCCAAACGTGCCTATAAGCGATATCGGCACGGCGATAAGCGGGATAAGAGTCGCACGCCAGCTCTGAAGCGAAAGGAATACCACAAATATAACCAGCACAAGCGCCTCAAACAGTGTTTTGTAGACTTCATGTACCGACTCGTTGATATAGGTGGTCATATCAAACGGGAACGCATAATCGAGCCCTTCGGGGAAACTCTTGCTTATCTCCTTCATAGCCTCGCGCACCTCGCGGGCCACATCGATGGCGTTGGCTCCGGGGAGCATGTATATGGCAAGCACTGCCGCATTCTCTCCGTTGATGCCACTCTCCGTATTGTAGCTTTGCGCCTCAAGCGAGATACGCGCCACATCACGCAGACGTATTATCGAGCCTTCGGAATCAGCCCGTATGACAATCTCTTCAAACTCAGCCACCGACGACAGACGTCCCTGTGTGGTAATGGGCACAGTCACGTCGAGTCCTTTCACAGGCTGCTGTCCGAGCACACCGGCCGCCGACTCACGATTCTGGTCCTTGAGCGCTTTCTGCAGGTCGGCTACGGTAATGCCAAGGTCGGCCATCTTGTCGGGCTCGACCCATATCTGCATTGCATAATAACGTCCGCCGATATTGCTTACGCGTCCCACCCCGGGGAGGCGGCGTATAAGGTCTATCACATTCAATGTGACAAAATTGCTGAGATATATCTCGTCAAACTTAGGGTCGGAGCTGGTGACTGTCATGGTCATCAGCTGGCTTGGCGACTGGCGTTCGACGCTGATACCGTTCTGCACCACTTCTGCGGGGAGACGCGACTCAGCGAGCTTGACGCGATTCTGTATCTCGACAGCCGACAGTTCGGGGTTTGCCGATATGTCAAACGTAATCGTAGCATTGAAGCTGCCCGAGTTGTTGCTCGTCGACTCCATATATAGCATACCCGGGGTCCCGTTCAGTTCCTGTTCGATAGGAGTCGCCACTGCCTGCGACACCGTAAGCGCATTGGCTCCGGGATATGAAGCGCTAACCTTCACTACCGGAGGAGTTATCTGCGGGTACTGGTCGACAGGGAGAGCGAAAAGCCCGATAATGCCGACAATCACAATCAGCAGTGATATAACCGCTGAAAATACCGGCCGGTCAATAAAAAATCCAGGTTTCATCACTCGTCCTCCTCTGTCTTATATGTGACCTCCATTCCGGGCGACAGTTTATGCTGCCCTTCGACAACTACCATCTCCCCGGCGGCAAGACCACGCTCGATTACGACACGGTTGTCAATCTCGGGACCGATTTCGACAAAACGTTTCTCAACCTTTCCTGAAGGGAGCATAACATACACATAGCTTGCGCCACGCTCTACAATAAGCGACTTGACCGGAACCACTACGGCATCCTCACGCACGTCGAGCAGTATCTTTACTTTTGTAAACTGACCCGGCAGCACGGCACGTTCGGGATTGGGCATCGTGGCGCGCACGGAGAATGTGCCGGTCTTGGGGTCGACCTGCGGCTCGGCAAAATCGACCAGACCACGGCGCAGATATACAGTATTGTCGGCCAGTGTAATAGTGACATAAGGCTGCCATGAGCGCGACGAATCGCGCTCGCCGAGCTCTACATTTCGTTCACGGCTCTTGAGATAATCAAGCGATGTCATGCTGAAATCAATGAGCACAGTATCGCTCTTGACGATTGTGGCAAGCAATGACTTCCCTCCGGGACCTACCAATGTGCCCAGGTCGACATTACGCTCAGATATGCGGCCGCTTATCGGGGAGCGTACTGTGGTGTAGCTGAGTTCCAGACGAGCCTGAGCAAGGTCGGCGCGGCTCATCGCCACCTCTGACTGTGCTGTCTCATATGCGGCCACGGCGTTGTCGAGGTCCAGACGCGATGCGGCATTCTGCGCATAGAGCGGACGCACGCGCTCGAGGTCGCGCGCAGCCTTCTGGGCCTGCGCCTCATTTTTCTTGAGCTGGGCCTGCGCCTTGTCGACATTGGCCTGGTATGTATCAGGGTTAATCACAAAGAGCACTTGTCCCTTCTCTACATGAGACCCTTCGTCAAAGAGCATCTTCTCCAGATAGCCTTCGACGCGCGCGCGTACCTCAACAAACTGAGATGCTCTTACACGGCCCACATATTCACCATATATCTCGACATCGTCAATACGTGCGGGAGCCACTGTGACTACCGGAGAAGCCACTGCCGCAGACGGTTTACGCAACAGAAGTACTGCCGCTACAGCAATGGCGACAATTACACACAGCAGTACAGTCAAAGCTACAATACGCTTATTGCGCAGCAATTTGGGAAATGATTGTTTCAGCATAATAATGTATGAGGCAGTTTAATGTGATGACAATATAGCACAATGCTCTATTATCATTAAACAACAACAAAATCATATAGTTCTCTCAGACGACAAAATTACAACCTTTATGCGTAGTACAAAAATGTATGTCAATAAACAGTCGAAGTCTGTAAATGAACCGACTGTCGCAGACACACAAAAGGCCGTCCATACTCACATATGGACGACCTCTAATTGTATCGCGCGGATATCACGCGTATGTTTCCAATAACTACTGATATAGCCTTACATAATCGATCTCATATCTCATAGGCAATGCCTCGTCGCTGAGGTCGCCTCCATGGTCGCCTCCCAAAGCCAGGTCAAGAAGGAAATAGTGGGGTTGCCTCATCGGATTTGTACCATTCCCGATTTTACCGTTTACAGTATCGTCAAGAGATATCTCATTGATTAATTCTCCGTCAATATATATCTTCAATGCTGCCTCGTCCCAATCCATACGCCATATGTGGAATTTTGAAGCCCAGTCGGCATCCCGGGCAAGGAAATGCTCATAATTTACTGTTTTACTGTTCCATATGGCATCGTATTGGCGGTCATTTCCCCAGGCGGCATTAGCAAGAATATGAGGCGTTCCATCGATTCTGTAATACTCCATTATATCGATTTCACCACATGATGGCCATGGCATGTCCTTTCCGAGAGTCCATATCGCAGGCCATGCGCCCGGACCGACCGGAATGCGGGCCCTGACTTCAAGAGTACCGTAGCGGAATTCTTTCTTTCCACGGGTATTTACCGACGCCGATGTATACTCTATCGTCGGACGCGAACGGCGCCAGTCGGACGAACCCTCCTCAAACATCGGATTTGGGCGACGCGTTCTGCGCGCCTCAAGTATGAGCATTCCGTCTTTACAGTATGCATTCTCACGCTGATACCACTGCGCCTCGTGATTGCGGACAAAACCTTCCTCATAGTTCCATATGCTGTCATTGAGAGCGCCGTCGACATCAAACTCGTCATACCACACAAGTCTGCGTCCGTCGGCTGTGCGGTTAAGCACCGGCGCTATATCTACATAAGGGACTACCGGTACAGAATCTCCGTCGAAGCCTACCGGCAGACAAAGATATCTTGAGTCGGCAAGACAACCGGGACGCCATTTGTCAGCAAAAAAATATACCTCACCATCCACTACGAGAGGAAAAGCCCCCTGTCCTCCGAATGTGATGTCACTGCCCTCGCCTACAAACGGTGATGGGTGCTCGGTCCATTCTCCCATTATTCTGTCGGCCGAAAACATACGCGCCTTATTAGGTGCCCATCCGGTACATCCGGAGCATATCATCCAATATCG
This sequence comes from Muribaculum sp., assembly GCF_029051885.1. Taxonomy (GTDB): domain Bacteria; phylum Bacteroidota; class Bacteroidia; order Bacteroidales; family Muribaculaceae; genus Muribaculum. Next base: position 2,200 of record NZ_JAIDKI010000055.1, on the reverse strand, counting down.
GCCGTTTTTCTTAAACACCACAGGAGCCTCGTTGTGGCCGGCGGGAAAAATACGTATATATTTACCTGTGTGAGCATTGTAACTGCTGTTGAGCTCGGCGATATTAAGCGTGAGATTCTCTTCGGAAGAATAAATATGATATGCCTTCCCGTCGTCATCGACAAAAACGGTCATGTCGCGCGACATCTGGCCGCCGTTAAAATCCCTGATGAGAAACATCCCTTTCTTTACTGCATCAAGCCATTCAGGGCTCCATCCGGTATACTCCTCAGCATTCCATACGGCTTTGCGCAATGATTTGTCGAAATTCAACGGATATTTTCCGGGGTTGACCCTTCGGGAATATTTAAATTCAAACGGCCCCTGAGGTCGGTCGCTCTCGGCAACTGCGACTTGGGCGGCATCGTAGCCACGACCCTTCAGTTCATGGTGAAACCACATGACATATTTCTTTGTCCTGGGACAATACACTACCTTAGGCCGCTCGATGGTACATCCCCGCTGTACGGTGCTGGCCGTGTCGGCGACAACCTCAAATACTATGCCCTCGTTATGCCAGTTTACAAGATCGGATGAAGAATAGCACGCAACGCCTTTCTGATAATCCGCATCAAATCCGGGGCGGTGCTCCCCATACCAGTAATATAGCGAGTCGGTCTTTACGATGTTTCCGCCATGGCAGTTTATGCGGTTGCCGTCAGTATCATACCACTCTGCACCATTCACTAACGGACGTGGCGCCACAGCGGCCCCGAAAGCCGGATAAAACGACACACAGAGAATCAATACCGACACGAAATGTGATAAATTAAACTTTTTCATTGATATAGAGTTGACATATACATATGGTCTCAATGGCCTGATGAGCCACAAATCCAATGAAACATCTGCTTTCATATTCATACAGATTTCCGGCTCATATGCGGCATTCATCGCCGAAAGTTACAAAAAATTATCCAAAACCCTCACAAGCAGCATCAAATAACTAAGAAATCAGACAATCCGTCGGGTAAAAAACGGCAATAGAAGCATATGTTGAAATAAATGCTTAACTTTGCAAATATATATAACCTAAATATATTTACTACTCATCAGCCAATGAAAGTAATGAAATTTGGCGGCACGTCGGTAGGCACAATAGAAAGCCTGCGCAACGTGAAAGCCATTGTCGAAAGTTGCGACGAACCGGTGGTGGTGGTGGTGTCGGCACTTGGCGGCATCACTGACCAGCTGATTGCCACCGCACGGCTGGCTGCATCGGGAGACATAGCTCATCTTGAAAGCTACGCGCGCATAGTAGAACGTCACCGCCAGGTGATTGACGGTATCGTGCCCGAAGCGTTCAAGCTGGAAGTGCTCTCGATTGTCAACCCCCTGCTCGAGGAACTTGGCAATATCTATCGCGGAGTGAGCCTTATCCACGATCTGAGCCAGCGTACCCTCGACATTATCGTCAGCTACGGCGAACGCATATCTTCGGTAATAGTATCGAGGGTAATTGAAGGTGCAGTGCATATCGACAGCCGCACTTTTATCAAGACCGTAAAGCAATGGGACAAGCATGTACTCGACAATGACGCCACTCAACCTCTGATTCACGAAAGATTTGACAATCTTAATGCAAAAGTGGTAGTAGTGCCGGGCTTTATAGCCAGCGACTCTGACGGCAACATCACCAACCTCGGCCGAGGAGGCTCCGACTACACTGCGGCCATCATAGCGGCCGCACTTGACGTACGGGTACTTGAAATCTGGACCGATGTCGACGGATTCATGACCGCCGACCCTCGCGTAATCTCCGGGGCTCTGGTCATCGACCGTCTGTCGTTTACCGAAGCGATGGAGCTCTGCAACTTCGGAGCCAAGGTAATTTATCCTCCTACGATCTATCCGGTATTCCACAAAAACATACCTATTGTAATCAAGAATACCTTCAACCCTTCAGCAGCAGGCACATGGATCAGCGAGCAGGAGCCGTCGCCCGAAGGCAAAGCCATCAAGGGCATAAGCTCAATCAACGATACATGTCTTGTCACTATCAAGGGTCTGGGCATGGTAGGCGTGATAGGTATCAACTCTCGCATATTCAATGCTCTGGCACAAAACGGCATATCCGTGTTCCTTGTCAGCCAGGCCGCATCGGAAAACAACATCTCGTTTGCCGTGCGCAACGCCGACGCCGACCACGCCATACAGGTGC
>NZ_JAIDKI010000054.1 GCF_029051885.1 Muribaculum sp. | reverse complement strand
CCACATGCTACTATATGTACCAGTCGCTGTATGCCTCGGCCAACTACATCCTCAACGGCAGTATCGCGGGAGGCTTCGCCCAGGCTATCCTGTCAAATGAGGCTCTTTCATGGGAAAAGACCTACATGACCAACATAGGTATTGACTACGGATTGTTCAACAACCGACTGAACGGCTCATTCGACATATACAACAAAAATACCAAAGGTATACTTATATCGCTTCCCGCCCCCCTTGAGCATGGCACAAGCACCGTGCCCAACCAGAATGCCGGCGAAGTAAACAACCGTGGCCTGGAGTTTGACATAAACTGGAGCGACAGGATAGGCAATGTAGGCTACTCCATCGGTTTCAATATGGCATATGTAAGGAATAAGGTCACTAAATTCCAGGGCGAAGTAGCGTCAATCAGCGGTGTGTACAAGACTCAGGAGGGGCGGCCTATCAACCAGCTGTACGTCATCAAAGTCGACCGCATCGTGCGCGACCAGACCGACCTCGACTACGTGCAGTCGCTTGTCGACCGCAATCCCGACTATTTCGCTACATTCCAGCGCCCCGAACTCGGCGACTTCCTCTATGCCGACACCAACGGTGACGGCTCGCTCGACAACAACGACCGAGTGGAAATAGGCAACGGAACCCTGCCGACATTCACCTACGGCGCAAGCCTCGGCCTCACATGGAAAGATTTCGATTTCAGCCTCCTGCTACAAGGCGTAGGCAACCACCAGGTATACTACAACAATCAGGCGTTCCGCTTCGTGACCGTGATGGGACAGTCGCTCATAAAGGACATAACCGACAATGCCTGGACTCCGGAGAACCCCTACAAATCGAAATATCCGATATTGCGCAACAACTCCAACAGCAAGAACAATATAGCCAGCGACGCATTCGTGCACAATGCCGCATACCTGCGCTGCAAGAATATACAGCTCGGCTATACAGTCCCGCGCAATATCACCAAGAAGGTATACATCTCCAATCTGAAAGTCTACGCAAGCATCGACAATCTGTTTACAATCACCAAATTCCCCGGCCTCGACCCGGAGGTAGGAGCCGACGTCGGATACCCCGCCGTACGCCAGTATTCTCTCGGTATCAATCTTACATTCTAAACTACAGCACACAATGACAATAAGACATATATCATACGCCGTGGCAATCGCCACCGCCTCAGTATTCGCATCCTGCGAGAGCCTCGACTATAACCCTGCCGACCAGATGTCGGGCAATACTTTCTGGAAAACAGAGACCCACGCACGCCAGGCCGCAATAGGCATGTACTCAGCCATGAAAGAGCCATGGTGCTTCGGCATGGAATTCACCTTCGACATGTGCAGCGACATTGCCGACGGCACATCACCATGGGCCGATGTGGCGCGCGGCAACTCGTTCGCATCCAACAGCAGCGGCGTACAGAACCACTGGCAGTATCTCTACGAGCTTGTACACCGTGCCAACACCGTAATGCGCAACGTATCCGCCATGCAAATCAGTCAGGAGACAATCGAGCGCGTCACCGCCGAAGCCCGCTTCCTGCGCGCAATGGCATATTTCCGCATGCTGCAATGCTGGGGCGGAGTGCCATATTACGACGAGACATGCGACATCAACCAGCAGTTTGACAAACTGAACAACCCACGCATATCGGCCGACGAGCTGCGCACACACATACTCGACGACCTCACCTACGCCATCGATAAGCTCCCCGTAGCATGGGGTGCCGAGGACCTCGGGCGAGCCACCAAGGGAGCCGCATACGCCCTCAGAGGCAAGGTATACCTGTTCAACAGCCAGTGGGAACTCGCGGCATCGGATTTCGAAGAAATCGTCTACAACCGCACCAACAACTACGGCTACTCCCTGCACCCCGACTACGAAAGCCTCTTCCGCCTGTACAACGGCCTGCACAGCCCTGAAATGATATTCTCCATCCAGTCGATCGACGGTAACGTAGCAGGCTATGCGCTCGATATCGTATCATACTTCGGCAATAAGTCAACAATGCGCCTCATCGCATCCAACCGTATCGTGCCATCCGTCACTCTTGTCGACATGTACGAAAACCCCGACGGTACCGACTTTGACTGGGACGACGTATTCCCCGGATTCAACAATGCCGACCCGCAGACACGCCGCCGCCACATGTGTGTGGCCATAAACGACGCAAGCACCGAGATAACAAGCACTCTCGAATGCGACACCGTGAAAGTGCTCGACGCCTACCGCAATCGCGACCCGCGCCTCTGCTGGAATGTAATCACCCCCTATTCCCACTATCTCGGCACCGACGCCGGCTCCAACCCAATGGACAAACAGTTTGTGCTCGCCGACCCAACCAAAGGGGGCTCGCCAATGGAGGCACAGGCATTTATCCGCAACTCCGAAGGTTGGAATTCCTACCTGTGGCGCAAATGGATTCCCACAGGCAACCTCGACGGATACTGGGGAGAATATACCCGCACTCCGTATGAGTTTCCGCTGATACGTCTCGCCGACGTGCTTCTCATGCTTGCGGAGGCCTACAATGAGCAAGGTTTTCCCGAAAAGGCTGTTGCTGAAGTAAACAAGGTGCGCGCACGCGTGTCAATGCCCGATATACCTACAGGCACCCGCGACGAGATTGCCGCGCGCATACGCAAAGAACGCGCATGCGAACTCGCCGGCGAAGGTCAGCGCTACTGGGATCTGCGCCGCTGGGGCCTGCTTGAGGCTTCGGTAAAGGATGCCACCGACATATTCGGCGACCTCATGTACACCCGCACCTACCAGCCCCGCCATGAGCTGTGGCCGATTCCGCTCGTCGAGCTCGACCGCAATCACAATCTCACACAGAATCCCGGCTGGTGACATACCACCCCTCTGCACTACAAGGCCTCCTCCCCGTCTTGCGTCATTACGCTCCGACAGGGAGGAGGCCTTGTAACATGTCAGCCGACAGTATGGTCTTACGGCAGGACTACAGTGACACGCACCGGGAAATGGTCGGATGGTATCCGCGCCGTGTATGAATATATGTCGACTTCGGTAGGAGCGGTGCCCTCAGTATCTATCAGACCGTTCTCACGGCTCCCTGTGCGATAGGTGTCGGTGAGCACTCCATATTTAAGCACCTTCACCGACGGCGACGCAAACACATGGTCGATACGCTGGTCGGTAAATCCGCTCGTATTGTAATGATTAATGGTGCCGTTGGGAGCAAATACCGACTCAGCGCTCAGAAACGCATCGGCAAATACGCCGTCGCCCACAAGCACAGCATATGAGTCGCTCCTCTGGTCGACATTGAAATCGCCGGTAAGGAACACCGGCAGCTCCGGGCCAAACTCGTCAATCTTACGCTTGACGAGCTTTGCGCTCTCTATACGCGCCTTCACCCCGACATGGTCCATGTGCAGATTGAAAAACAGAAATTCCTTGCCCGAAGTCTTATGGCGGAAGCGACCCCACGAGCATATGCGGAAGCATGCCGCATCCCAGCCGAGCCCCGGGACATCGGGAGTCTCCGAAAGCCAGAAATCGCCCTTGTCGACCACCTCAAACATATCCTTGCGGTAAAAGATGGCTGAATGCTCTCCGCTCTCCATGCCGTCGTCGCGGCCTACTCCGGTGTATTCATATTCCGGCAACAGCCCCTTCAGGTCATCGAGCTGATTCTTGAATCCCTCCTGGGTGCCGAATATGTCAAAGTCATGAAATCGTATCAGCCCCGCCACATACGGGCAACGCTGGTCCCAGCCGTTTCCGGCTATGCTGTCTTCTTCGTTTTTCTGGCGCAGATTATAAGTAGCGACATTGAATGTGGCATTCTGGGCCACACTCAATGTCGCAATACCTATAGCAAGAACCAGAAGATACAGTCTACGGCACATCGTATTCTTACTATTGTTCTGTGTATGATATAATTATCGCATGCCTCCGCGCATATTCTTCATAGCGCGCATGGCATTCATCATCTTCATCGGATTAGACTTTATGGCATTGGCCTGACGCATAAGTTTGCGTGTCTCCTCAAACTGTTTGAGCAGGCGGTTGACATCCTGGAGCGAGTTGCCCGAACCCTTGGCGATACGCTGGCGGCGGCTCGCATTGATTATATCGGGATTTGCACGCTCGGCAGCGGTCATCGACTTGATTATCGACTCTATACCCTTGAAAGCGTTGTCGTCGATATCCACATCCTTGATAGCCTTGCCTACGCCGGGAATCATCGAGGCGAGATCCTTAAGGTTGCCCATCTTCTTTATCTGCTCGATCTGGGCAAGGAAGTCGTTGAAGTTAAACTGATTTTTGGCAATCTTGCGCTGTAGCTCGCGAGCCTGCTTCTCGTCAAACTGCTGCTGGGCCTTCTCCACGAGCGACACGATATCGCCCATGCCGAGGATACGGTCGGCCATACGTGCCGGATGGAAGTAGTCGAGCGCGTCGAGCTTTTCGCCGGTACCCACAAACTTGATAGGCTTGTCAACCACCGTGCGTATCGACAGGGCGGCACCGCCGCGTGTATCGCCGTCGAGCTTAGTAAGCACCACGCCGTCGAAGTCGAGACGCTCGTTGAACTCGCGTGCTGTATTAACGGCATCCTGACCGGTCATCGAGTCGACCACGAAAAGAGTCTCGTTGGGCTTCACAGCTTTCTTGATAGCAGCAATCTCCTGCATCATCTGCTCGTCCACAGCCAGACGTCCGGCGGTATCGACAATCACAAGGTCGTAATGGTTGGTCTTGGCATAGCGGATGGCATTCTCGGCAATCTCAACCGGATTTTTATTCCCTTCCTCGGTATACACAGGCACATCTATCTGCTGGCCGAGCACCTTGAGCTGCTCGATAGCCGCAGGGCGGTATACGTCGCCGGCCACAAGAAGCGGGCGGCGCGACTTCTCGCTCTTGAGCTTCTTGGCAAGTTTGCCGCTCATTGTGGTCTTTCCGGAGCCTTGCAGACCCGACATGAGTATCACGGTAGGATTTCCCGACAGATTCACCTGAGCCGTGTCGCCGCCCATGAGGGCTGCCAGCTCATCGTGTACAATCTTTACCATCAGCTGGCCCGGCTGAATGGCGTTGAGCACATTCTGGCCAAGCGCCTTGGCCTTCACAGTATCGGTAAACTGCTTGGCCACCTTATAGTTGACGTCGGCGTCGAGGAGCGCGCGGCGCACGTCCTTGAGCGTTTCGGCTACGTTGATTTCGGTAATCTTACCTTGGCCTTTGAGGAGCTTGAAACTGCGTTCAAGCCGTTCGCTTAGATTTTCAAACATATGGTCGTGTAAGTGTTATCAGTTAATTATCGAGGAGCAGAGGAGCAGACGCTTCCGGACGTCTCTACACGAGGCGGTTGGTAGCCGTGTCGGGGAATATCACCGCCGGCTTGAATGTACGGGCCTCGTCGTATGGCATCGTGGCGTAGCTCATTATTATCACAATGTCGCCCGGAAGCACCTTGCGGGCAGCCGCGCCGTTGAGGCATATCATGCCCGAACCGCGCTCACCGGCGATGGCATATGTGTCAAAACGCTCGCCATTGTTGTTGTCGACGATATATACACGCTCGCCGGGCAGAATATTGGCAGCGTCCATCAGGTCCTGATCGATAGTGATGCTACCTATATATTCAAGGTTACTTTCTGTGACAGTCACACGGTGAATCTTCGATTTCACCATTTCTACCTGCATCATGATTATGCCGGATATTTGATGTTATCAATAAGGCGTACATCGCCCATATACACAGTAACACAGCCTACGGCGCCACCCTCGGCATCGCTCCACTCGGCGATGGGCTGCATGTCGGCGGGGTTCACAATCTCGTAGTACTCTACCTCCATCCCGTCGACAGCGTTTATGGCGTCGGTGACGGCACGCTTCACATCGGCCACACTGCGGCCGGCTGCTCCGTCGACACTTTCGGCGAGAATGCGGTGGATGGCGGGAGCCACAGCACGCTGCTCGGGAGTAAGGCGCACATTGCGGGAGCTGAGTGCCAGGCCGTCGGCTTCACGCTTTATCGGACAGGCCACAATCCCGATATCAAAACCCTCTATCTCGACCATGCGGCGTATCACAGATATCTGCTGAAAATCCTTTTCTCCGAAATAAGCGCGGTCGGGCTGCACCATACGGAAAAGACGGCTCACCACCTGGGCCACACCATTGAAATGGCCCGGACGCATGGCGCCCTCCATCACTTCGGCCACCGGACCGAGTTCAAACACCCGGGTGTCAGGCTCGGGATAAATCTCCTCCACCGTCGGGAAGAACGCTATATCGACTCCGGCAGCCTCAAGTTTCTCGCTGTCGGCCTCTTCCGTACGCGGATATGTGCGCAGGTCGTCGGGATTGTTAAACTGGGTAGGGTTGACAAACACGCTCACCACCACGGCATCATTGTCGGCGCGGGCCTTTTCTATCAATGAGACATGGCCGGCGTGGAGCGCACCCATTGTAGGCACAAAGCCCACACTACGTCCGTCGGCCTTAAGTGCCCCGACAGCTTCGCGCAGCTCTTTGGCTGTACGTACAGTTTTCATTTCTTTGTTGTTATCTTAATCGTTGTTGGCCGGCGGCACACTATTACTACTCAATTATATATTAATGTATGGCCGACGGCCTGCAAAATTACTCAATCCCCCGCTATCACGCAAACATTAGAAGATTAAATGTCTGATGACACACGGCATACTCTGAATTTTACACCACGCATCGCGTCCATATCCGCAAAGACCCGGCAATGTCAGGCAATGCCATATGTTAACAGAAGTATAGAAATTATGCTTACAATATGAAAGTTAAAAATTAACATCTGTTTTCATTCCAATCACCAACCACCGGTATTGATTACAGTTATGGATATATTACCGTTTTTAATAGCTTATTTAAAAATAATCAGCCCGATACGCCTTGTTACGTACATTTCATATGTTTTTTCAAAAAAATACAAAACGACATTTAATAACTACAAACTCACGCTTCCGTTAACAAGTTTTAACTAACCAGTGCTTAGCATTTTCTCCTTTTTGACTACATTTGCACAAATATTTAACATCCTCCTCTAATACCTGACTTAACCGAAATAAAATTGAGCTATAAATCTGTAACTAAAACATGCCCTCATACTTATAACAGCGGCACGCTTTTCTTACAAATAATTATCCACCCTAACCCAAAACAAAAATACTACTGACAATCAGACATCCGATTTAAACACCGACACCAGCTCCTTAATATATTAAGGAATCAAAATCTCTATGGTCTGACGTATCCGGAAACAAATCTGTCCGGCATACACCGGACAGCACTCTTACCCACCCCCTCCTTCCTCTCCTATTCCATAAAAACTAACAGACAAACATATCCTTCTATTAACCAAACCAACCAATCAATCATTATGAAGTCAAAAATAACAAGCTTGTTATTGATGCTTTTACTCTTCCCTGTGATGAGCGTGATGGCACAGACATCCCAAGTCGAGGGTATTGTAACAGACACGAGTGGCGAACCACTGATTGGTGTTACGGTCCTTGTCAAAGGTACTTCCAATGGCACACAGACCAACATCGACGGTGAATTCAGCATCAAAGCCAAACAAGGCGATGTGCTGAAATTCTCTTACATCGGCTATCGCCCGGTAGAACTCGCAGTGCCTGCCAACGGCAAAGTCAACCTCGTGATGGAGACCGAAGCCACAGCACTCGACGAAGTCGTTGTAACTGCTCTCGGTATCAAACGCGCACAGAAAGCGCTCAGCTACAATGTGCAGACTGTCAACGGCGATGCTCTTACCTCCAACAAGGACGCCAACTTCATCAACTCACTCGCAGGCAAGGTTGCCGGCGTGAACATCAGCTCGGGTTCAGCCGGTGCAGGTGCCGCCGCACGTGTCGTTATGCGTGGTACAAAGTCGCTCACAGGCAACGACAACGCCCTGTATGTAATCGACGGTATACCTATGTTTGATGTAAACACAGGCGACGAAAAAGGCGGTACTATGGCCAAGCAGCCCGGTTCAAGCTCGGTTGCCGACATCAACCCCGACGACATCGAGTCTATGTCGGTACTCTCAGGCCCCTCGGCTGCCGCTCTCTACGGTTCGGCTGCCGCAAGCGGTGTGATTCTTATAACTACCAAGAAAGGTTCTGAAGGCCGCGCCAAACTTACCTACAGCAACACCACACAGTTCCACACTGCATGGATGACTCCCAAGTTCCAGAACATCTACGGAAACAACGAAGGTGAGTTCACATCATGGGGCAAGCGTCTCGAAACGCCTACTTCCTACGATCCCATGGACTTCTTCCAGACAGGAGCTACCGAAATCAACGCACTTACCCTCACACTGGGTACCGACAAGAATCAGACCTACGCATCTGCCGCCGTGACCAACGCTCCCGGTATCATGCCCGAGTCAGACTACAACCGCTACAACTTCTCTATCCGCAACACCTCCAAGTTCTACAACGATAAGCTGACTCTCGACCTCGGTGCCAGCTACATCATCCAGAACAACAAGAACTTCGTAGGTTCAGGCGAATACTTCAACCCCCTGGCTTCCCTCTACCTCTTCCCCCGCGGCGAGAACTTCGACGACGTGCGCATGTTCGAGCGCTTCGACCCCTCGCGCAACCTCATGACTCAGTACTGGGAACAGAAGTACAGCACTGCATTCACCATGCAGAACCCCTACTGGACTCAGAAGCGTATGCTCCGCGAAGCCCGCAAGCAGCGCTACATGTTCAACGCATCGCTCAAGTACGACATCCTCCCCTGGCTCTACATCATGGCTCGTGTACGTACCGACAACGCCAACACCGTATATGAAGAGAAGTACCACGCTTCTACCATCATGGTGCTCGCCGGTTCCGACAAGGGTATGTATGGCAAGACCCGTACAATGAACCGCTCTACCTACGCCGACGTGATGGCCTCGATGAACAAGAACTTCTTCGACAACCGACTCAACGTCAACGTTCAGGTAGGTGCCTCGCTCAACGACATGCTCGAAGAATCCGAGAAATACGAAGGCGGTCTCGCAACCATCCCCAACTTCTTCGCCTACGGCAACATCTCCACAACTCAGATGAAGCGCTTCGAATCCGACTGGCACGACCAGGTACAGTCAGTATTCGGATCTGCCGAAATCGGTTGGGACAGCCAGTACTACCTCACCGTAACCGGTCGTAACGACTGGGCTTCGATGCTCGCATTCACCGACAAGATGAGCTACTTCTACCCCTCTGTAGGTGGTTCTTGGCTTATCAGCGAGACTCTCCGCGACATCCTGCCCCAGGCTATATCATTCCTTAAGGTTCGCGGCTCTTGGGCCGAAGTGGCTTCTTCACCCTCGCGCTACCTCACTCGCATGCAGTATGAATACAACGACCAGACCAACCAGTACGAATGGCCCTCGAAGCACTACAACCCCAACCTCAAGCCCGAGAACACCAAGTCGTATGAAATCGGTCTGAGCGCCAAGTTCCTCAACAACACTATCGGCCTCGAGTTCACATACTACAACGCCAACACTTTCAACCAGACATTCGAAATCCCCGCTTCCGGTTCATCCGGCTACAAGACCAACCTTATCCAGACAGGTAACATCCGCAACCGCGGTATCGAGGCCGCCCTCAACTACAACAACCAGTGGGGCGACTGGAGATTCACCACAGGTGTAACCTACTCACTCAACCAGAACAAGGTTATCTCACTCGCCAACGGAGCTATCGACCCCGAAACCGGACGCCCCATCGAGATGCAGTACTTCACCGCATCAGGATGTCTCGGTATGGGTGGCGGCCCTGCCGTACGTCTCTACGAAGGCGGTACTATGGGCGACCTCTACAGCAACCTCCGTCTGCGCCAGTCGCCCAACGGATACGTATGGACCGATCCTCAGACAGGCAAGGTACAGCTTGAGACTGTCGACTACTTCAAGGTAGGCTCGCTCCTGCCCAAGTTCAACATGGGTTGGACCGGTACACTCGGCTACAAGGACCTCGTGCTCAGCTGGGCTGTGACCGGCCGCTTCGGTGGTAATGTCGTGTCCGACACCCAGGCCGTTATCGACCGCTACGGTGTATCGCAGGTTTCTGCCGACGCTCGTCTCGCAGGTGGTGTGCCTGTTCCCGGCAACGGTATAGTAGATGCTCAGAACTACTACGAGACAATCTCGCAGGCTCCCGGCACATACTACATCTACGACGCTACCAACGTACGCCTCGCCGACCTCACACTCTCTTACACCTTCCCCCGCGCTATGCTCAAGAACATCGCCGACCTCACACTCTCGCTCACCGGCAAGAACCTCTGGATGATCTACTGCAAGGCTCCTTTCGACCCCGAAAGCACCTCGTCGACCACCAACAATTTCTATCAGGGTGTAGACTACTTCCAGCAGCCCAGCATGCGCACTTATGGCTTCAATGTTAAACTTACATTCTGATCCACTTCACAACTATTATGAATACCAATATGTATAAAAATATAGCAAGCCTGATGGTGGGCGGCTCAATCCTTCTGGGCGCAGTGGGTTGTACCGACAAGTTCGAGGACTTCAACACCGACCCGAAGGCTCCGACCCCCGAAGAGATGGAAGGTGACTTCGCATCCACAGCAACCCTCATCTCATCAATTATCCCGGTTGTGGCATTAGGCCAGGAGAACGACTACCAGATGATCGACCAGATGATCGGTTGCGAATACGGCCGCATGACATCCGCTGCCAACATGTGGGGTTCCGACATGTACTACGCCACCTACAACCCCTCTGTAGGAT
>NZ_JAIDKI010000053.1 GCF_029051885.1 Muribaculum sp. | reverse complement strand
GTGGGTCTCGATGAACAGTCCGTCTACACCGGTGGCTATGCCTGCGCGTGCGATGGTCTCGATAAGGTCGGGGCGTCCGCCGGTGACTCCTGCCGCCTGGTTGGGCTGCTTCAGGGAATGGGTAGCGTCGAGTATCACCGGAACACCGAATTTCTGCATTGTCGGTATGCCGCGATAGTCAACAATCAGATCCTGGTAGCCGAATGTGGTACCACGCTCGGTCACTGCCACCATGTCATTGCCGGCATCGCGTACCTTGGTCACCGCATGCTCCATGGCTTCAGGCGAGAGGAACTGGCCTTTTTTGATGTTCACCATGCGTCCGGTCTTTGCGGCCGCTACCAGCAGGTCGGTCTGACGGCACAGAAAGGCAGGAATCTGTAGAATATCCACATATTCGGCGGCCATCTCTGCCTCCTCGGCAGTATGTATGTCAGTCACTACCGGCACACCAAATGTGTCGCGGACTTTTCGCAGTATTCTGAGAGCCTTTTCGTCGCCGATACCGGTGAACGAATCAATGCGGGAGCGGTTGGCCTTGCGATAGGAGCCTTTGAATACGTAGGGTATGTTGAGTTCCGAAGTGATTGCACATATATTTTCGGCTATGTCGAGAGCCATATCCTCGCCTTCTATCACACAAGGACCTGCGAGTAGAAAGAAATTGCCTGATGATGAGGATTTGAGGTATTCTAAAGTATTCATTTCTGTTGGGTTTCAGATAATTGATTAAGAATATGAATTGTATCTACGGCTACAAGCGCGGCAGTCTCTGTGCGGAGTCGGTTGTCGCCGAGTGTTACGGGGCGGAAGCCTGCGTTGAGTGCGCTTTTTACTTCCGCAGGGTCGAAGTCACCCTCCGGCCCGATAAGCACTGTAGCGCTCTTTGCCTGAGGAGTATATGCCTTTACCAGCGGCACTCGCTCGATATAGTCGTCGCAATAGCATATGAACCTGCTGTCGGCTGACTCAGCCTCGATAAATTCGGCAATGGGTGTAAGCGGTGCGATGGCGGGCAATGTGGCTTTCAGCGACTGTTTCATGGCCGACACGGCAATCCGCTCGAGACGGTCGGTTTTCATTACTTTCCGTTCCGAGTGGCGACAGAGCAGCGGCACAATCCTGTTGACTCCGATTTCAACGACTTTCTCAATCAGCCATTCCATGCGGTCGGCATTTTTAGTCGGGGCTACAGCAAGTGTTATCTCTGTGTTCCATACCGGAGGCAGAGGTTCGGCCGAAATGATTTCGATGTCGGCATGGCGGGGATTGTCAGAAAGGAGGCGGCATGTGTAGCGCGTTCCGCGTCCGTCGACTATTGTAAGTATATCTCCGGGATGTGAACGCAATACCTTTATGGCATGTCGGGCCTCCTCCTCCGGAAGCATTTGAGTGGCCGCTATGTCGGGAGCAAAAAACTGTATCATGATTCTGTTTACAGGGCAGCTGTATCCTCCGCTTCGATTACGTCGCGTTTGGTCACTTGCTTATTGGGATTGCGGAAAATGAATATGAACAATACTGCTACCACAAGAGCATATGCGGCGAATATATACCATGACTCACGCCACCCCTCAAGCTGCTGCATCGGTGTCAGGCCGTCGGCGAGCGCAAGGCGGTTGACAACATATTTGCCGGCAATAAAGGTTCCTACCGTAGCTCCGATGCCGTTGGTCATAATCATAAACAGTCCCTGGGCGCTTGACCTGATTGACGCATCCGTCTCTTTGTCTACAAACAGACCTCCCGACACGTTGAAGAAGTCGAAGGCCACTCCATAGACAATACATGACAGTACGAGCAGCCATACGCCGTCGCCTGTGTCGCCAAGACCGAAGAAAGCGAAACGCAACACCCAGGCAAACATGGATATGAGCATCACACCCTTTATGCCGAAACGCTTTAGGCAGAACGGTATGAGAAGTATGCAGAGAGTCTCGCTTATTTGTGATATGGATATAATTGCTGTGGCATTGCGTACTCCCCAGTCGCCGGCAAATTCCGGTATGAGACCGAAACTGTTGATAAACGATGTGCCGTAGCTGTTGGTAATCTGAAGCGACACGCCAAGCAACGTGCTGAAGATGAAGAATATAGCCATGCGGCGCTGTTTGAAAAGGCGGAATGCCTTAAGTCCGAGCATATCGCTGACAGAGCGCGACTCGCCTTTGTTGACAGGACATTGTGGCATTCCAAGAGCATACATTGCCAATATGATACCGATTACTCCCGATGTGAAAAACTGGTTGTAATCCATCTGAAACTGAGTGAAATTCACAAACAGCATGGCGCATATAAAGCCTATGGTGCCGAATACCCTGATGGGAGGGAAGTGAGTCACAGTATCGAGTCCTGCTTTGGCAAGAGCATTGAAGGCAACTGAATTGGCCAGGCCGATTGTCGGCATGAAGAATGCTACTGAAATCGTATACAGTGCAAACAGGTGTGCAAACTGAGGCGATGGCATCATCATGCAGTAAAATCCACATGCAATCATTGCGGCTCCGGCGAGTGTGTGGCATAGCGACAGCATACGTTGGGCTTGTATCCATCGGTCGGCCACGATGCCGACTACTGCCGGCATGAACAGGCTTACTATGCCCTGTACGGCATAAAACCAGAATATATCCTGTCCCATGCCGATGTTGGCCAGATATTGGCCGAGTGAAATCAGGTAGCTGCCCCATACGGCAAACTCAAGGAAATTGAGTATTGCGAGGCGTACTTTTAATGTTGATGTATTCATTGCAAGTATTTTGACTTAGGTTTCATCAGATTGGCGGATTATTGCATGTTGTCTTTCTCCTTCTTTGACGCAATAATTTTTGATATTTTTGCGGCCTCTTCGTAGTTTTCCTGCTCGATAAGGCGCGCAAGAGTCTTTTCGAGTTCTTCAATGGAGTATTGTTCCACCCGAGGTTCTTTGAACATCGGACTTTCGTCATTTTCTTCGCCGGGACTCTGATTGGCTGGCGGAGTATTGTCGTCAGCTCCGTCAGAGTCGGTGGCGGCAGCGGTAGTCTCCTCCATTATGAATCCTGTCTCGTCGAGTATTGAGCGGGTAGTGAATATCGGCGATTTAGTGCGCATTGCGATGGCTATGGCATCGGATGTGCGCGAGTCGAGCACGATTTCTCTCTCTCCGTCGGTGAAAGTAAGCTCTGACGAAAATATTCCATCTTCAAACTTATAGATGAATACTTCTTTCAGCTTTACTCCGAAAGCATGGGCGAAACTCACGAAAAGGTCATGTGTCATCGGGCGTGGCGGGATTATACCTTCCATGCGTATTGCGATGGACTGGGCCTCGCTTGCGCCGATTACTACAGGTATCCGGTATGGGCCGTCGGCCTGGGCGAGTATGAGAGCGTATGCTCCCGACTGTATCTGGCTGTAGGATATACCGAGTACCTTTAATCTTATCTTCTCGCTTTCCATTGTGGTTGTTGTTGTCTGTATGGTGGATTGCCTGGCGTAGTCACTATATGATTACGTTTTGTCCGGTAATGATACCGCTTCCGTAGCATAGACGTGACGAAGCATCGTAGATGGCGGCGAACTGCCCGGGGGCTATCCCCTGCACCTTGCTTTCCGATTCGATGACGTACTCGCTTTCGTTAATGCGTGTGAGGGTTCCTGACAGAAATTCAGGCATATGGCGGTTCTTGAATGTTATCCTGACAGGGGCTGATTCGTCTTTCCACGGATTGCCTGATATGAAGTGCATCTCGTCAAGGTGAAGTGTGCGGCCATATTGCTTTTCGGTGGAATATCCTTGCGATACGTACACGACATTGTCATGTACATTCTTCTTGACCACATACCATGGGCCTCCGCTTAGCCCGAGGCCTTTTCGCTGGCCGATTGTATGGAACCAGAATCCATTGTGTTCGCCCAGTTTGCGTCCTGTCTCCAACTCTATGATGGCGCCTTTCTTTATGCCGAGATGGCGTTTGATAAAATCGTTGTAATTGATTTTGCCCAGGAAGCAGATTCCTTGGCTGTCTTTTCGAAATGCATTGGGGAGGTGAGCCTCTATGGCTGTTTCGCGCACCTTGGCCTTGGGCATCGAGCCCAGCGGAAACATGAGGTGCGACAGCTGGCTGTAGGATATGCGTGCGAGAAAGTCGGTCTGGTCTTTGACCGGGTCAACTGCAGTGGCAAGATACTTGGTTCCTCCGATTACTTCGGTAGAGGCATAATGTCCGGTAGCGGTCTGGTCGAATTCATGTCCCCAGCGCTCTTCGAAAAATCCGAACTTTATCATCTTGTTGCACATTATGTCCGGATTTGGAGTAAGCCCTTCGCGCACTGTGCGGAGGGCATATTCCATAACATTGTCCCAGTACTCCTGATGCAGCGATACTACATCGAAAGGCAGTCCGTACTGACGAGCAATCAGCCGGCACATCTCTATATCTTCATCGGCCGAGCAGTCGCCGGAGCCGTCGTCAAGTCCTATGCGTATATAAAAAAGGTGAAGATTGTGACCCTCTTCCTTTAGGCGGTGCACAACTACGGCGCTGTCTACGCCGCCGGAAATCAACACTGCGATATTCATCGTCGTAGGTGGATTTTCTATGTTTGATTGGTTATGGGATTATGTTTATACTTCTTCAAGCTCTTCTGTCTGAGTGTCGTCTTTGCCTCTTGTCGACACGATATACAGCGATATGAAATAGTCGAGCGATATTTTGCCCGGACCGGCAAGTGCAAGAAAGAGGTAGATGCCGATAAACATCAGTGGCAGATATCCGGGCTGGGTGCTTGATATTGTATATATGTTTGTGTCGGACATAAGTACGTTAAGTATGTGGCACTCCGCAATCACCATGGCCACCAGTGGGGGTATTAGCGAAAGACGGGTGAGGAATCCTACCATTATACATAACGAACATATTACCTCGATACATATCATCACTATGAGCGCGGTCTCGCTGTCCATTCCCAGGGCATGGGGGAATGTGGTACGAAGCATGTCAAAGTTGATAAGATGGCGTATGCCGAACTGTAGTAGCATTACCCCAACAAAGAGGCGCAAGAAAAGGCGTGCCATATTTGTGTAGGTGTAGCCGGTGCCACAAAGAAAAAGAGACTCGAAGAAGCGCTTCATAATAAGCAATATTGATGACGTTGGATTGAAATAATAAATGTATGGGGCGGGCTGATGGAAATCGGCCACGGACATACTTATTAACTTTTGGTTTAGTGTTATTGTTCGGCTTCTGCTCCTTTTGTGTCGGCCTGGTTGCCGGTAGGGTTGAGCACCTGGTTATGGTTGATTGTTGCCATAAGCCCGAGCAACTGGTTGAGTTCGAGGTTTTTTGCGAGTATGTGGAAGTCCTTGTCAAGCAGATAGACGGTAGGAAGCACGCGTGTGTCAACAAGGTCGCCTACATTAGGCGCACTGCCTATTTCCCATTCATACGGGTAGCCCTCCATATCTTTGCGCCATCCCGATGTGGGCTCTGCAGGGTTGATTATCACTATTTTTACCGTGCCGTTTTTCACCAGACGCGTTGTAGCGGCATCGGCATTCAGGCGCAGACGGCTCATTGAGCAGTCGCTGCAGCCTTCGGGCTGGAACATCACTACGACATATTCTGCCTTATTGTCGTAAAGGGAGTGTTTTGCACCGTGGCGGGTTGTGTAGTCGAATGCCGCGATGTTGCTTCCCGGCTGAGAGGAGTTGAGCATGCGTATCTGTGTGAGATATTTGTCTTTTTCAGCCTGTTTTACTTTTTTGTGGCTCAACAGCGGACGCAGGAACAGCAGGTAGCAGTCTTCGCTCCAGAATTCCGCCTGGGGGCCGAAAAGCGTGCGCTCTGCCTCCGATGCAATCAGCGACAGGGCTTTCGGGTCATTGGCATATCGTCCGGTAAGGGAAGATATCGAGTTGCGCACACTGTCCTTTGATGCATAGGGTATAAATCCTACAAAATCGGAGAATGCCTTATGGAATTTTGCCGTGTCGGCCATTAATTTTTTCATATCGGCCTTGTCCCAGAAGTGGGTCATGACGTAGCTTGTACGAGCTTGAAGAGAATTTAGGGTGTCGGGAGCCTGCGGATACTCGAACGGAGTAGCCGGAAGTTTGTGGCTGCTGTCATTATTTTTCGCATCGGCGCTGACAAATCCGGCGGCTGTAGCGGCAATAAAAACAAGGGTATATAGTATTCGGCGCATAATTGGCATGATTTTTGAAAACAAAGATACGAAACTTCATACAAACGGCAAAACACCCCGTCGGGGTGTCATTAAAAAAATACTGTTAAAATTTAAAACCCTCTCTTAACTTTATAAAGGAGTGGTTTGTTAATAAAACAGAATCATAAAAACAAAATATTCATATTATCCTGTAATTATGAATTTCAATAACTTCACAATCAAATCGCAAGAGGCTATCCAAAAAGCCGTCGAGATTGCCAAAGGTTCTGGGAACCAGGCTATAGAGCCTGTTCACCTACTTAAGGGAATTCTGACAGAAGGCGATTCGCTCCTCACTTTCATATTCCAGAAAGTGGGAGCCAATGCGGCGCAGGTGGCAGGCTCGATTGACAGGGCTATCGAAAGTGAGCCTAAGGTATCCGGCGGCGAACCTTATCTGAGCCGTACCTCAAACGATGTTCTCCAGAAAGCTCTCGATGTCGCCAAGAAACAGGGCGACCAGTATGTCACAATCGAGGCTATACTTCTCGGCATATTCCTTGTAAAAAGTTCTGCCTCGCAGATTCTTAAGGATGCAGGCCTTACAGAGCATGAGCTTACCGCAGCCATAGAGGAGTTGCGCAAAGGCAAGAAAGCTACCGACCAGAGTGCCGAGGATACCTATAATGCTCTCAGCAAGTATGCTATAAATCTAAATGAACGTGCACGTTCCGGCAAACTTGATCCTGTCATTGGCCGTGACGACGAGATAAGGCGCGTGTTGCAGATTCTCAGCCGCCGCACAAAGAACAATCCTATGCTGATTGGTGAGCCGGGTACCGGCAAGACTGCTATTGCCGAGGGTCTTGCCCATCGTATAGTGCGCGGCGATGTGCCTGAGAATCTGAAAGACAAGCAGATTTATTCTCTGGATATGGGCGCCCTTGTGGCCGGAGCCAAATATAAAGGTGAATTTGAGGAGCGCCTCAAAGCCATCGTTAATGAGGTTACACAGGCCGACGGCGATATCATATTGTTTATTGACGAAATCCATACTCTCGTAGGTGCAGGAAAAGGCGAGGGAGCTATGGATGCCGCCAATATTCTTAAGCCGGCTCTTGCCCGTGGCGAGCTGCGCAGTATCGGCGCGACGACGCTTGACGAGTATCAGAAATATTTTGAGAAGGATAAGGCACTTGAGCGTCGTTTCCAGAAGGTAATGGTAAACGAGCCTGATGAACTCAGCGCCATATCCATACTCCGAGGTCTTAAGGAGCGTTACGAAAACCACCATCAGGTGAGAATCCGCGATGAGGCGATTATTGCTGCCGTGCAACTCTCGGAGCGATATATCACCGACCGTTTCCTCCCCGACAAGGCTATCGACCTTATCGATGAGGCTGCCTCAAAGTTGCGTCTGGAACGAGACAGCGTGCCTCAGGCCCTTGACGAAATTACCCGTAAGATTGCCCAGCTCGAAATCGAGCGTGAGGCTATCAAGCGTGAGGGCGACAAGGAGAAGGTGAAGACTCTTGAAAAAGAGCTTGCCGACCTGCGCGACACTGAGAAGGAATTCAAGGCTAAATGGCAGTCGCAGAAAGAGCTCATCAATCGCATTCAGCAGAATAAGATTGATATCGAGCAGCTTAAATTTGAGGCCGACAGGGCTGAACGTGAAGGTGACTATGCCAAAGTGGCAGAGATTCGTTACTCTAAGATTCAACAGAAAGAGAAAGAGAACGCCGATGTGCAGGAACAGCTGAAGGCTATGCAGGGCGAAAAGTCGCTCATAAAGGAAGAGGTGGATGCTGATGATATCGCCGACGTAGTTTCGCGATGGACCGGTATTCCCGTCACCAAGATGGCGCGCAGCGAGCAGGAGAAACTGCTTCATCTCGAGGAGGAGCTTCATCGCAGGGTTGTGGGCCAAAACGAGGCTATCGCAGCCATTGCTGATGCCGTGCGTCGCAGTCGTGCCGGGCTTAACGACCCGCGCCGTCCTATCGGTTCGTTCATATTCCTGGGAACCACCGGCGTCGGAAAGACCGAACTTGCGAAGGCTCTCGCCGAATATCTGTTTGACGATGAGAATATGATGACTCGTATCGACATGAGCGAGTATCAGGAGAAGCATACCGTAAGCCGTCTTGTCGGTGCGCCTCCGGGATACGTGGGCTATGACGAAGGTGGTCAGCTTACAGAGGCTGTGCGCCGCAAGCCTTATTCAGTCGTGCTGTTCGACGAGATAGAGAAGGCTCACCCCGATGTATTCAATATCCTGCTTCAGGTGCTTGACGATGGTCGTCTTACCGACAACAAGGGACGTCTTGTCAACTTCAAGAATACGATTATCATCATGACCTCCAACATGGGTTCCAACGTGATACGCGAAAACTTCGCATCAATTACCGATGAAAACCACGATGAGGTTGTGGAGAAAACTAAAGAGCAGGTGCTCGAGATGCTTAAGAGTACAATACGTCCGGAGTTCCTCAACCGTATCGACGAGATTATCATGTTTACCCCGCTCAACGAGCGCGAGATTCAGGATATCGTAGGTATTCAGGTAAATTCCATAAAGAAGATGCTGGCTACCAACGGTGTAAATCTTGAGGTCACTCCTGCGGCTCTGAGCTATCTTGCCAAGGAAGGTTATAATCCTGAATTTGGTGCACGTCCTGTCAAACGAGTGCTGCAGCGTATGGTGCTTAACCGCTTGTCAAAGGATATTCTTGCACAGAAGGTGGATCGCGAGCATCCTATCATTATAGATGCCAAGGATGACGAGCTGATTTTCCGTAACTGATATATCCGCATATAGAGAATGGACCGGTCCTCCGGTGTGCAGGCCACACCGGAGGACTGTTTTTTTGTGCTGGAGATTTGTGTAGGGTATGCGCAAAAAAATCCCGAAGACTGCGCTAACAGCCTCCGGGACAAATTATAAATGATAGAAACCCTCAGTGTAATTATTCGCCCGCCGCTGTCCTGGCAATAGGAGCGCTCATGGGCGAGGAGTAGCTTTTTGCATAGTATTGGTGAAGTTTCTTTTTGAGATTCTTCACTACCGATGCATATGCCGGATCGTTGGCCACGTTGTGGCGTTCCTCAGGATCCTTGTTGTAGTCGTAAAGTTCGTAGGCTACTACTTTCGATTCATCAAAAGGCATGTAGGTCTTGAAGCCTTTGGTCCACTCTACGAGGCGGTAGCGGGAGTCGCGCAACGCGTATCCTGTGATGTCTTCCTCCAGTTCTTTGGCCTTCCCCTTTAAATCGGTGTCGGATGAGATTGTATAATTTTCGGTGCAGCTGCGCGAGAACTGGCTTATGGCATAATCCTTGGTTTTTGCTTTCGGATTTTTAAGGATGGGCACAAGGCTCTTTCCGTCAAGCTGCTGTGGATGGTCGGTCTTTGTAAGTTCGCATACTGTCGGGAAGATGTCGAGGAATTCTACGACAGCATCGGATTTTACGCCCTTTTTCATGCCCGGTGCCGATACGATGAGAGGCACGTGTGTCGACTGTTCGAAGTCGGAGAGCTTGTTCCACATGCCATGGTCGCCGAGGTGGTATCCATGGTCGCCAAACATAATTACGATAGTGTTGTCGGCGAGTCCTTCTTTTTCAAGAGCATCAAGCACTTTGCCTATCTGGGCGTCGGTATATGATATACATGCGTAATATGCATGCAGGAGGCGTTTCTGGGTCTCGGTGTCAAGATGTTTGGTGTCGACAAAACTCTCAAACGGCGGTATGTCGGAATATCCTTTCAGCTCCAGGGAGTTGTGGTAGGCATATTCTACGGGGTCGGTCGACATATCCTGAAATTCGGCCACGGGCATTGACTCGCGGTCGTACATGTCCCAGTATTTTTTCGGAGCGCAGAATGGCAGGTGTGGTTTTTTGAATCCGACACCCAGGAAGAACGGCTTGTCGCTGTTCTTTAATTTTCCGAGCGCCTTTACTGCTTCTTCGGCAATCACTCCGTCTACATAACCGTTGTCGGGAACGTCGGCGCATTCGGTGGCTACACGGCCGTTGGATAGTGCATATTGCGAACCGGAAGTCTTTATATAAGGCAGGCTCCAGGATATGGGGTCGTCTTTAACCTCTTTGTCTTTGAGTGGGTGGTACACCTTTCCCACACCGACTGTTTCGTAGCCGTTGTCTTTCAGCGCCTGAGGCATGGTCACAATGTCGGGATTGTTCTTGCGGAATGAGCCCATGAGCCACCATACTCCCGTATGGTCGGGGTTGAGGCCTGTAAGCAGTGATGAGCGTGTCGGACCGCTGAGCGATACCTGGCAATAAGCGTTATTGAATGTTGTGGCTTGGGAGGCCAGTGCGTCCATTGCCGGGGTCTTGGCGATTGAGTCGCCGTAAGGGCCAATCCATGGCTTCATATCATCAATGGCGATAAGAAGTACATTGGGTCGGGTATCAGCCTTTTTTGTATCGGTCGGCTTGGCATCAGCTATGGCCGGTACCATGGCTGCTACATTGACTCCGCAAAGCAACCAGTTTAAATTTTTTCTGTAATTCATGATTAGGCGCTAAAATTTTTTGAATTTATTAACCCTTTTTGCTAATTTTGCACAAAGATACAATTTTTCTTCAAAACATAACATTATTAGCTGTAATTTTAGTCATGACGAAATTAAAAGCCATCATTTCGACATTGGTATTAATCTGCGCTACCTCTGTCTCTGCGCAGACCCTCGACACTAAAGCTCTTGCGGAATTCTCTCCGGCGACTATGCGCCAGGCGTTTGATGTATGTCGGTATGTGAAACTTACATCCGATCAGCAGGTGAAACTTGCCAAGGCTATAGAAAAAGAAAACGCTTTTTTTATTAAGACAATCAATGACAATGAAGGGGTGCTGACTGCAAAGGGCAACAACCAGCTCGGAAAGATGCGCGACAATACTCTCAAATCAATCCTTGACGACGAGCAGCTCAAGCAATACTGGCGTGGAGTATATAACGCCGAGGCAATGGCGGAAGGTGCCGCAATAGCAAATACCCTTCAGAAGAAATATGAACTTACCGACCAGAACTGGAAGTTTATCAATGTCGCATTCTACAAAATCGCACTTGACACACGCATGCTGAAGAAGGTGATGGCCGACCAGCCAAAGAAAGCAGCCAAAATGATTGCTGAACTTCGCGACGAGCAGTTGAAGAGTATCGAGGAGAAGGGTGGCATACGCGTTAATCCCGACAAGATGACTGTCAAGGTAGTACGTGAGTTCGACCCCAATGGTCTGATTAAAGAATAATCATCAGCTATCTTTAAAAACATAAAGCGCACCGCAGTGAAATATCTTCTGCGGTGCGCTTTTTATATTGCGGCCTAAGAGAATGTTTGGATTTCCAGAATGTTTTGAATTTCATAAAATTAAATTCAAGCATTCTCTAAATATCAACGGCTTATCTTATTAATGCGGCGTATATGTTTGTTGCAATACATTGTGCGGAGTAGATGGTCAGGCAAACAGTGCCCGGAAAGCCTCCTCGACTTTTGCAACTTCGGTAATCTGTATCTTGAGTTTGGATGTATCAAATCCCTTGAGATTATGGCGCGGGACTATGATGTTGCTGAAGCCGAGTTTCTCGGCTTCGAGTATGCGCTGCTCGATGCGTGTTATCGGGCGTATCTCACCTGTAAGGCCGACTTCGCCCGACATGCATACATCGCGCGCTACAGCCATATCTACGTTTGATGACAGTATGGCGCATATTACACTGAGGTCGAGCGCCGGATCGTTGACTTTAAGGCCACCTGCTATGTTGAGAAATACATCTTTCTGAGCCAGTTTAAACCCGACACGTTTCTCAAGTACGGCAAGGAGCATGTTCATCCGTTTTGCATCGAAGCCTGTTACAGAGCGCTGTGGAGTACCATAGGCCGCCGTTGATACAAGTGCCTGTGTCTCGATAAGAAACGGTCGCACGCCTTCAAGCGTGACGCCGATGGCGGTTCCCGACAACACCCCCTCGCCTGATTGCGATACCAGCAGTTCGGATGGATTGGTTACTTCACGCAGACCGCGTTGCACCATCTCGTATATGCCGAGTTCAGAGGTCGACCCGAAGCGGTTTTTGATAGACCTTAGTATGCGGTACATGTAATGGCGGTCTCCTTCAAACTGCAATACCGCATCAACAATATGCTCCAGCACTTTTGGACCGGCAATCGAGCCCTCTTTGTTTATGTGGCCTATAAGTATTACAGGTGTGCCTGTCGATTTGGCGAAGCGTAGTAGTTGCGCTGCGCATTCCCGCACCTGGCTTACACTTCCCGCCGACGACTCAATAGAGTCGGACGCTATGGTCTGTATCGAGTCGACCACCATGATTTCCGGGGTGAGCGACTCAGCATGCCCGAGTATGTTCTCAAGCGATGTGTCACATACGATGTAGCAGTTGTCGCTGAGTCGTCCTATACGGTCGGCCCGCATCTTAAGCTGGCTTGTGCTCTCTTCGCCGCTTACATATAATATGCGTTTGCCTCGTATCGACAAGATGTTCTGTAGTACGAGTGTCGATTTTCCTATGCCGGGTTCGCCGCCTATTAATACTATCGAGCCGGCCACAAGTCCACCGCCAAGCACACGGTTGAGCTCTTCGCTTGGCATGTGTATGCGTGTCTCGCTTACTGTCTCTACCTGGGAGATGGGCTTCGGAACACTCTTGCGCGACGGATCGAAAGTCGAACTTTTGCTTTTGGAGCCGCCTGAGGGTAGCTTCTCCTCAATCATGGTGTTCCATTCGCCGCATCCCGGACATCGTCCGACCCATTTTGGCGATTCAGTGCCGCAGTTGTTGCAGAACCATGCCGTTTTCTGTTGTTTAGCCATAATGTTAGTAAGACGTAAAAATTATTTTATATTTCCGGCGATAGGATTTTTTTGATGGATTTAGAGCTTGTTTAATAATAAATGTTACCGTCAGGGCAGTCATTCGTCGAGCAGATTTTCG
>NZ_JAIDKI010000052.1 GCF_029051885.1 Muribaculum sp. | reverse complement strand
TCCTTCGTCACATGTCGAAAATCGTCTCAAGCTATACGACCCTGGCGGCAACATTTATTATTAAACAAGCTCTAAAGATAGAAATCGCCCGTAAGGGCCTTATATGCGTCGCTGCCTATCAGTAGATTTTCCACTACGGGCGGCGACGTCTTTTTATCCCTTCGCATCTCCCAGAGCAGCCGTGAAGGAGCCTGTGCGCCAGGCTTGGTGAATACTCTCGTCAGACGCGATAACCTGAGCCCGCATATTTCCATATCAAATGTTATATCATCCTGACGGTCGGCCGGAGACACCATCGACAATATTCCGTCGGCCGACAACATCCCGGCCGCACATGCCTGCATTATCAATCTGTAGTCCAGTCCGGCCCCATGACGTGCAAGCATGCGCTCTCTGTCCGACGCCTTGATTTCAGTCTTGAAAAAAGGTGGATTGCTCACTACGGCGTCGAAACACACGCCTCGCCCGGCATACTCACTGAAACCGGCACACTCTATGGCAATACGTCGCGCCCATGGCGATGCGTCGGCATTTAACCGCGCTTCCACACATGCTTCCTCTACAATATCGATTCCGGTGATATCAGCGTTGCCAAAACGCTGCGCAAGCATAAGTGAGATAAGCCCGCTGCCCGTGCCGACATCAAGCACCTTGACCCCGACGGCATCAGGTACACGCGCCCATGCGCCAAGCAGCACACCGTCGGTACCGACTTTCATTGCACTCAGCGAGTTGGCCACCTCAAACTGCTTGAACCGAAACACACTCTCACGCGTCTTGCTCGTTCCCATATTTTATGTCTTTGAAATGTAGCGAATAATATCCGGGGGAGTACACCTGCTTTTCTCTTCCCGTACCCAAAGTTATGAATTTTCCACATAATTCATAACTTTGGCCTCAACGAGATGCATGCCATATCAAGCATATTCCGATGTAACACCATCTGCCGCAAGCATAAACTTAGTAAACATGAAAATCGTTATTGAAGTATCATCCAAAAGTGCTATCTTTACAAAAATAAAATACAGAAGCTATGGACATAACATCCTCGAAATTTGAGATCAGTAATTCCGACGTCAAGAAATGTCCCGCCACGAGCTACCACGAGTATGCATTCATAGGCCGAAGCAATGTCGGAAAGTCCTCGCTGATCAATATGCTGACCCGCCACAAGGGGCTGGCGATGACATCGTCGACTCCCGGCAAGACCACGCTTATCAATCATTTCCTGATCAACGGGTCATGGTATATCGTCGACCTTCCCGGCTACGGCTATGCCCAGCGCGGCAAAGAGCAGCAGCGCCAGATACGGCGCATTATCGAGGAATACATCCTCAACCGACAGCAGATGACATGTCTTTTCGTGCTCGTAGACTCGCGCCACAATCCTCAGAAAATCGACATCGAATTCATGGACTGGCTCGGAGAAAACGGAGTGCCGTTTGCCATTGTATTCACAAAGCTCGACAAAATGTCGTCGGCTGCCGCAAAGATTGTGACCGGTAAATACCTCGACCGACTGAGAGAGACTTGGGAGGAACTGCCACCCGTGTTCTATACTTCGAGCCACGACGGACGCGGCAGGACTCAACTGCTCGACTATATCGAAGAACTCAACCGCCTCCCTACCATGACACCATCGGAACTGGCCGACATCAACAACACTGACAACACCTGACACCCACGGAAATGCCCAACGCATATTTCACTGACGACGAACGCCTGAGGCTTATCGACATATCCCGACGCCTCCTTCGGCTCACTCGCGACATCACCCTACCCGACGATGTGGCGAGAGTACGCATGATTATAGCCGAAGGTATCGAACAACAGCACTGCCCGCGCGACCGCTTCGGCATAAATCCCATAATACATAATCTCAGCACAGCATTACTGCTGTGCGAAAAGATTTCGCCAGACCGCAACATGGTGCTGGCCATACTGCTTTTCATACTGTGCAAAAGCGAGTTTATCGAAGAGAAAGAGCTTGTAAAGGAATGGGGCGATGACATAGCGCGGCTCATACGAGGCCTGCTTAAAGTATCCACACTGTATGCCAGGCAGGCGGCAATGGAGAGCGACAACTTCCGAAAGCTGTTGCTTACATTTGCCGAGGATATACGTGTGATTATAATAATGATTGTCGACCGCCTCGCAATGATGCGTGCTATCAACCATCATCCCGATGAGAAAATGGTCCACGACGTGGCCTACGAGAGCAACTATCTGTACGCCCCCCTCTCCCATCGTCTCGGACTTTACTCCATCAAAAGCGAGCTTGAGGATCTGTCGCTCAAATACACCAACCGACAGACATATACCGACATTGCCCACAAGCTCAACCAGACCAAAGCGAGCCGCGACGCATATATAGCAGAATTCATAGCTCCTATAAAGGAAAAACTCGATGCCACCCCCCTGAAATATGAAATCAAGGGACGCACTAAGTCGATATATTCCATCTGGAACAAACTTGTAAAACAGAAAACAGACCTGGAGCATATCTACGACCTGTTTGCCATACGTATCATTATCGACGCCGAACAGGAGAAAGAGAAGAGCGACTGCTGGCTGGCATACTCGCTCATCACCGACATGTACCAGCCGAATCCTTCAAGAATGAAGGACTGGCTAAGCATCCCTAAAAGCAACGGATACGAGTCGCTCCATATCACCGTAAAGGGTCCGGGCGACAGATGGGTGGAAGTACAGATACGCACACGCCGTATGGACCTCATCGCCGAAAAAGGACTTGCAGCCCACTGGAAATACAAGGGTATCAAGAGCGAAGAGTCACTTGATGCCTGGATGAACAATGTACGCGATATCCTCGAAACAGCCGAGACCGGCCCGATGGAGCTCATGAAGAACATGCGTATGGACTTCTACGACAAAGAGGTATTCGTGTTCACGCCCAAGGGCGACCTTTTCAAGCTACCTTATGGAGCAACGGTGCTCGACTTCGCGTTTCATATCCACACCAAACTTGGCATGTCGTGTACCGGCGCAAAGGTCAACGGGCGCAATCAGAAGATAAACTACAAACTCCGCTCGGGAGATACCGTGGAGATAATGACATCCACACAGCAGGTGCCCAAAATCGACTGGCTGGCGTTTGTCGTGACCGGAAAAGCGCGCAACCGCATCCGCCAGAGTATCCACGAGATGGAAAACCGAGCCTCAGCGCTCGGTAAAGAGCTACTCGAACGCCGACTTAAAAACCGCAAGATTGACCTTGTGGAGGCCACCTTGATGAAACTCATCAAAAAGATGGGATTCCGCACCGTGACCGACTTCTTCAATGCCATTGCCGCCGAGCAGCTCGATATCAATGACGTAATCGAACAATATGCGGCTATCGACCGTCCGGCCGAAATCACAGCCGACAAGATATCGGCCGAAGAATTCCAGCTACAACCCACAGTCCCCGACGATACCGGCAGCTCATCTGATGTGCTCGTAATCGGCGAAGGGATAAAAGGTGTCAACAACCGGCTGTCGACATGCTCCAACCCGAATTATGGCGACGAAGTGTTTGGATTCATATCCTCCGAAGGCGTCATCAAAATCCATCGCAACGACTGCCCTAACGCCGCCAACATCCGGTCGCGCTATCCCTACAGGCTCATACCGACACGCTGGTCAGGCAAAGTGGGCGAGCAGTTCGGAGCCACACTGCGTATCATCGGCAACGACGACATCGGTATCATCACCTCGATTACCTCTATTATCAACAAAGAATCCTCTACCACCCTGCGCAGCATATCAATCGACAGCAACGACGGGATTTTCCAGGGATTTCTCGGCGTTGGTGTCAGCGACACTGCCGCCCTCAACACTTTAATCAAGAAACTCAAAACCGTAAAAGGCGTAAAAGATGTACAACGCAGCAAATAAACCGCTATTCATTACCGCAATCGCATCGGCCATAATATCGGCCGGAATGTTAGCAACATCATGCTCCGGCTCATCGGCAAAAGAAGAGCAGGAAGCCTCATTACTCCTGCAACAGGCCGACAGTGCCGCAACCACACAAGATTTCAGTCTTGCGCTCGAACTGCTCGACACCATTAAAAGCAAATATCCCGCACAGATTGACATCCAGCGGCAGGCCATGGCCTTGCGTCCTAAAGTGGAAGAGGGAGCCATCATACGCGAAATCGAACAGACCGACTCCCTCTCGGCATACGTCGCCTACCGCATCGACTCCATAATGCCGCAGTTCCAGCTTGTACATGACCCTTCGCTTGGAGAAGACTACGACTACTTCGTCATAAAGCAGTATGCCAAGTCCAACCTGTTCTCACGCACCGGTGTAGAGGGCCGCGTAGAGCCATCCGGACAATACAAAATACTCTCATCCCTGACCGCATCGCCGGTAAAACACACCTCGATTGCTCTTGCAGGCTCCACCGGAGAAGTCGCTTCGGCCTCTGTAGCCTACGACGGCGAACGCAACTACCGCTCCGGAGGCACCGAGATGATAACATTTATCGGCGCAGACTGCGATACTCTCGGATACTGGCTCAACAACTCAGCCCCTGCCGGCACGGTGAAACTCATATTCAAAGGCGAGCGAAATTATTCCACCCCGCTCTCGGCCAACGACCGCCGCTCGATTGCCGAAAGCTGGAAACTGGCCTCATTCATGAAAGAGCGCCGCATGCTTTCCGTAAAACGCGATTTTCTTGAACGCAAACTCGCTCTCACACGCGACCATATGGCACGTACTGCCGGCGAGTATAGTGTAAAATGACCTAACACAATACATACGCTCGGACGTCCGGAAATACCGCACGTCCCTGAGCGTATGTGTCAAAATCTGTCAGACATGGAGAAATGGACCACTATCGATAGCCGTTACATAATAAAGCGGCCATGGCTTACCGCCAGATGCGACAAAATGCGCATGCCCGACGGGCAAATAAAAGATGAATTCTATGTGCTCGAATATCCTGCCTGGGTAAATATCATAGCCATCACCACCGATGGAAAGATGGTGCTCGTAGAACAGTACCGCCACGGTCTCGACGACATATTCATGGAGTTATGTGCCGGATGCGTGGACCCGGGAGAGGAACCTCTCGCCGCAGCAAAACGCGAACTGGCCGAAGAAACCGGATTTGGTGGCGGCGAATGGGAACTCAGCATGGTGCTCAGTGCCAACCCCACAAGCATGAACAACCTGAATTACTGCTACATCGCCACAGGCGTGGAACGCATAGGCGAGCAACATCTCGATCCCACAGAGGACATCAACGTGCACGTACTTGACCCCGACGAGGTGAAGCAGCTTCTAATCAACGACCGTATCAAACAATCCCTCATGGCAGCGCCGCTATGGAAATACTTCGCCCAACGTGGCGAATGTCCGCTAAAACAGCAGTAAGAGCTCCCGAAAGCAGTTGCGCATAAACATATCTCAGCGCTTGCGCAGCTGCCAGAAAGCCACTGCCGATGCAGCCGCGACATTGAGCGAATCCACACAATGATACATAGGTATTTTCACCACATAATCAGCGCTGTCTATCACCTCTTGCGGAAGGCCGTCACCCTCGCTGCCCATCACTATGGCCAGACGCGGCTCAGCCATCAAAGCCCCGTCATCGATACTTACCGAATTATCGTTCAGTGCCATTGCCGCTGTCTTGAATCCCATTTCCTGTAGACAGCGGTACCCTCCGGCAGGTAGCCATCCCCATGGCACAAGAAATACCGAACCCATCGACACACGTATCGAGCGGCGGTTGAGCGGGTCGCACGAAGTAGAAGTAAGGAGCACTCCATCAATACCGAGCGCGGCCGCCGACCTGAATATAGCGCCGATGTTGGTCGTGTCAACCACCCCGTCGATTACAACTATACGCGACGCTCCCGCACACACCTCGGCCACACTCTTCTCAACCGGACGACGCATGGCACACAGCACACCGCGCGTAAGCGTATATCCTGTAAGAGCCGCAAGCAGTTCGCGGCTGCCGGTGTATACAGGTATCTCATCGCCACAGCGTGCTATAATACCCGCAGCATCGCCTGCAATATGGCGCTCCTCGCATAATAACGACACAGGCTCGTAGCCAGCATTCAAAGCCACATCAATAACCTTGGGACTCTCGGCGATAAACATCGCCTGCGCAGGGTCAAGACGGTTGCGCAACTGGGCCTCGGTAAGAGAAGAGAATACCTCTACACCATCGGCATCAAGACTGTCGATTCTGACTATCATCTATTTTATTTTTTTAGAGCTTGTTTAATAATAAATGAGAAATTACGCCCCGAGGCCACACCCCGGGCGCGGGCTGAAAAATACCGGTCACTCCGACATCGCGTACACTCTCCGATATCGGTTATATTCTCTCTTGGCACACCCTTTGATACGAGTATCCGTGTAACCGCACCAGAAAGGTTTACATGAGGTTTCTCACCATCCTGATGATATACGACATCATCAGGATGAAACTGACACGCCACCTCCTCGCCAACCTCGAAACAGCACACCCCGATATGAGGCGCGATAAACCCATGAATATCGCCCGGAGAAGCACCGGCCAGCACCATGCGGTCTAATGCATTGCCGACAACTCCGCCGACAGCACCACGCCAACCGGCATGCACCGCGCACACCACCCCAGCCTTTTCATCGCAAAGCAGCAGAGGCAGGCAGTCGGCGGTATTTACCCCTACAGCTACTCCGTGAAGTGTGGTGACCACAGCATCGACACCGTCAATATCGCGGTCGTCGACAGGCATGTCATCGATAAAAGCCACACGAGCACTGTGTGTCTGCCTTGGCACAATAATATTATGCTCAGATATGCCGAGCCACGATGCAAGCTCAGCCCTGCACTGCTGCCAGTGGGAGGCCTCATCGCCTACATAGTGACAAAGCGAAAATCCTGAGTACGAATCATCGGCCACAGTCACTCCCCGGAAAGTCGTGCCGGCATATACCAAGTCCGATTCGTAAAGAGACACTACCGGAACGTAGGAAACCTCATCAGACTCAGCCGCCATACTCTTCAAGATATGCTTCGCAGGCCAATTTAAGTTCGTCATACCATTCCTTTCCGAAATATTCGGTAAGCGGACCTTCAAGGAACTGATACAGGCGTATCCCCTCCTTTCGCCCAAGCACCTCGGCGGCACGGCACACCTTCCAGCGATGATAATTCACAGCAGTAAACGACGGGTACTTTGTAAGACGTACCGGATATAGGGCACACGATGCCGGCTTGCGGAAATCCTTAATACGGCCCTCGCGATAAGCCTTCTCCACGGCACACAGGCAAACGCCTCCGGGGCCGTATGTGCAGAACGCGCAGTCGCGCCCGTTGACAATCGTAGTGACGAGGTCGCCCTCTTCATCCACATAGCCCACACCGCGCTCCTCAATCTCCTTGCGGCCTGCCGGAGTGAGATCATCGCTCACTACTGGCAATACTTCTTTAAGTTTCTCATACTCCTCGCGGGTAATTGGTGCGCCGGCATCACCTTCGATGCAGCATTCACCCATACATTTCGAAAGGTCGCAGCAGAAAAAACGCTCTGCGAGGTCAAGCGACACCAATGTATCCTGAATCTGTAGCATTATTACTTCTTCCTCTTTTGTTTCCATCATTGTATTGACATTACGGTACGGCTCCCGAGCAGACGGTCGTAGCGCGCCCCCGGAGCCCGGTAATATACGTCGATACGGTACTCGTCGGCAGTCTGGGCAAAATCACCCTCCACCGGCGACGTACGGCCCGAACCTTGTCCGCGCGGCACCACCAGATACTGATAGTTGTAGCTCCCCTGCTTCAGAAGCATGGCATGCCGATACACACCGGCATCACTGTCGTAGCGCATGCGCGAGGCGGAGTCAAGGCGGCGGTTTGTCAAATCGCCGTCGATATATATATCGCTGTCGGCAAGCTCCGGCATGGCAAGTGTGAAATGCACCACCACATAATCAGCATCAACTTCCGGCTCGGCCGAATTTATTTCCCTCACACGATAGCGCCCCTGTTGGGTGCGGTCATAGGTATATTCCCGCCGCGGTGAATCATCAGCCAGGCGGAAATGATAGTAAGGATCGGCATAAACCACCTGGGCGACACCCATGTTCGGATGGTCGACCGACACCGTCTCAAAACGCCGGTATTCGTTGCCGGCGCTGAATATCAAAGGACGCATATGGGTATAATGCGCGCATACACCACCGTTGCTGCCACGCCCGTCGACATACTGCGGGCGCTGCAAGGTACGCGTATCATCCTCGCGCCCGTTCTGCCTCACTTTCACAATCAGACGGTTGTTGATATCCTCCATATTAAGCATATCACCACCGTCAACACTGATTTCCAACTGCTGGTGGGCCTGCATGTAGTCAATGTCAGTAACACCGGACACCTCGGCCGAAATACCTACCGCACCCTCCTCGATTGAAAAACGGGCCTGGAGCAATATGTCGTCAGGCTTCCCGTCCTCATACACTTTCAGCAGATAATTTCCGGAAAGAAGAGGATTCATATTCCTGTCGGGAACCATGATACGATAGTGCACATAAGGCACGGTAGTGGCTCCGGAGAATGCCCAGTCCTCTACCTCAGCGTCATTGAATCCGTCAAGATACTCGCTTCCCACAAGCGCGTCGGGCTGCCAGTCAGCATTACAGTGCACAAGGGTATAACGCAGATACAGGCGGTCATCGCTGATTATGTCAAACGACACCTCGATAGAGCGTCCGCTGCCAAGCCTTACTACCGGAGGGAGCATGTCGGCACCGGCCGGATGGACTTTCAAGGCTCCGACACGTGAATCAAAAGCACATGTACGCGTATCCTCGGCACATACCACACCTATGCCCGACAGCATGAACGCCAGCACAATAACCGCAAAATGTGTTATACGCCACATCATCCGTCTATGTCAGTTGCCGCCTGCTTCAATAGCGTTATGCAGTATCTCTACAGAATCCTCTATATACTGCATGCACGGCTTGCGGTTTGCCCTGTCGGCAAGCAGCTCGCCACATACGATAGAGCCATTCTTCGCTACAAAACGCGAGCACATATCCTTTATCGAGGCATATACCTTCTGTTTATCCGACGGATTGCCGGAAACCATAAATCCGCTTACGACAGCCATTCCGGTAATAGTGCCGCAAGCCTGATGCTGGCCTCCTACTCCACCGCCCAGACCGATTGATACGGCAGCAACAGCCTCTTCCGAGAGATTGTGCACGTCGTCAAAGGCCATTACAACACATT
Organism: Muribaculum sp.; assembly: GCF_029051885.1. Lineage (GTDB taxonomy): Bacteria > Bacteroidota > Bacteroidia > Bacteroidales > Muribaculaceae > Muribaculum. Next base: position 818 of record NZ_JAIDKI010000052.1, on the reverse strand, counting down.
GCGAACAGGTATAGCCCTGTTTTCTTAATTCACGGGCGCGCTCAATGCGCGATTCAAGTGTATGCTTCATTGTATCTTAGAGAATGTTAAATGTTATCTCCAGTCGACAGGGGTCTTTCCCTGTGCTGCAAGATAGTCGTTTGCGCGACTGAAAGGGCGAGAGCCAAAAAATCCGCGGTAAGCCGACAGCGGCGACGGATGTGCCGACTCGATAACCATATGACGGCTACGGTCGATAAATGCACCTTTCTTGATGGCATAGCTGCCCCATAATATAAAAACAAGCCCGTCGCGGTCATCATTCAGACGATGGACCACAGCATCGGTAAACGTCTCCCATCCTCGTCCCTGATGCGACGCGGCACGATGAGCCTCGACTGTGAGGGTTGAGTTGAGCAGCAAAACTCCCTGCCGCGCCCAACGCGATAAATCGCCATCGCTCGGCACGACATCAAGCGCAAGATCATCCTTCACCTCTTTAAATATATTGACAAGCGAAGGTGGAAGAGGCACGCCCTCATTTACCGAAAAACACAGCCCGTTGGCCTGACCCGGTCCATGATAGGGATCCTGACCGAGAATCACAACCTTAACATCCGGAAAAGGACAACTGTCAAACGCAGCGAAGATTTTACCGGCAGGAGGAAATACCGGCGCAGCGCCATTGCGGTATTCATGCCTGACAAAATCGGTCAGAGCCACAAAATACGGCTTATCCCATTCGCCGGAAAGCTCTTCCCGCCATGAAGATTCAATTTTTACGTCCATCAAGCTGTATCGTTTTAATCAAGTAAGTCTTTAGAGAATGTTTGGATTTG
>NZ_JAIDKI010000051.1 GCF_029051885.1 Muribaculum sp. | reverse complement strand
ACGGTGGCTATGGCGACAATCTGATTGTGGATAACTATAGCTTTGACCGCAGTTGCATGTATGTAAAATCCGGGGTGAAGTGTGGTGTGGAACATCATATAGCTCTGGATGAGAAATTTGAATATCTGATAGTGCCTATGATACAGGGCGTCGTGTTTATGCTTGCCGCTGTAGGTGCGGTTGAGGCGGCATTTGTCGAGCGCGATACCGTGAGCTGCAGTCCGTTCGGCGGCCTGATGTATTGGCGTATCACCGAGCTTGGGCGTTTTATCTTCGGAATCACTGACAGATATGAGCATAAAGTAGAGATAAAGTCGGTCAATGATTTTATACTTGATGACCGTTATCTTCTTATCACTTTGGCCAATCAGGATACTGCAATGCGCGGTATCCTCGACAGGTTTGCGCGTCCGGTGTCGGCCAACCGGTATGCTGTGACGGCCGAGACTTTCTTGCGCAATTGCAAGAGTGGCAGAGATATAGAGCGCACGATAAGTCTGATACTTAATTTCGTGTGTCCGGAGCCCCCCGACAACTGGACTGAATTTTTCAACCGCATACGTCGGCAGGCAAGTGCTGTCGCTGTCGATGATACAGATTATGAAGTGTTTGTAATCGACCGCGATGACAAGGAATTGCAGCGATACCTGGCTATGTCGCCTGAGATGCGTGATATTGCCATATGTGCGCAGGGATTCCGTGTGCTTGTCGAGTCGGACAATCTGCCACGGTTCAGGGAACTGCTGCGCGACAAGGGGTATCTGCTTTAGACCCTGTTCCCCAATATTTGTTAACGCTGGGGCGGTCAAGCGTTAACAAATATTGGTGAACGGGGTCTTAGAGTTTGTGCTGACGTCTTTTACGCTTCCGCAGATTGGTCTGACCGTCGGATGCGGCGGCGGTGGGATGTGGATATTATCAGAGGAACCGATTCCATCACCACGCCGGATGTGTCAAGTCCCATGGCCTTTAAATCGCTGATGCCGATATGGCGTAGCCTGTCGTGCATGCGCAGAAGCATGGCATCCTTCCGCGTGCAGGAACTTTCGGCTGAAAACAGTCGGTTGATTACCACAAACCGGAAGTCGCCTGCCACGCCATGGCGGCGCAACGATGGGTAGGATGACGTTATGTCGACTTTACCCTCCTTTACGAGGTCTTCGACAACCTGTCTGAGATAGAGGCTGATTTTTGGCTCTACACGAAATCCCATCGTGATGGTGACGAAAAACATTGTATCCTCAATCAGTTCGTCGACTTTATAGTCGAGGCGCCACGGGTCGTCGCTTCGCTCGATATGTATTATCCAGTAGTGGTCGGCGCGTTTAGGCTGACGGCTTACGATGGAGTACAGTAACTTGTTCTCAAGTTTGCGGGGATTGGCTGAACGGCTGAAATATACTATATTGGAGGCATAGCGCGGCACCTCGTTGTCGTTTTTAAGGTCGCGGATAAGCGCGAGCTTGCTGTCGACACTACTGAACTCGATGTGGGAGTCGCGTATGCGCGTAGAGTTGTACCAGATTATCATCACAAGCGCTACCATGCCGGCGATGAGTAGGGTAAACCATCCTCCATGGGTGAATTTGGCGGCGTTGGCGGCGAAGAAAATGGATTCCAGAACTCCGAAAAATACCAGAAAAGATATACATATCCACGTTGCGTGGCCTTTGTGGCGCAGGTATATGGCGAGCAATATGGTAGTCATGAGCATGGTTATAGTGATAGCAAGTCCGTAGGCAGCTTCCATATGACTTGAGTCGCGGAACAGAAATACTGTAACCATACATCCTGCAAGCAAAATCCAGTTTATCGCCGGGATATATAATTGCCCTTTTTCGTTTGAGGGATATTTAATTCTGAGTTTCGGCCAGAAGTCGAGGTTTATCGCTTCGGAGAATATAGTAAATGACCCGCTTAGCAGAGCCTGGCTGGCGATAATGGCGGCTCCTGCCGACATGGCTACCCCCACAGGCATGAACCATGCGGGCATTATGCCGTAGAAGGGATTGACACCGTCTATCCCTCCTGTGCCGATTAGCCATGCTCCTTGGCCGAGGTAGTTTACAATCAGCGATATCTTTACGAATATCCAGCTGATGGATATGTTCCAGCGGCCGCAGTGGCCGAGATCGGAGTACAGAGCCTCAGCTCCTGTGGTACATAGAAATACAGCTCCGAGTATGAGAAACCATTCGGGATATGTCGACAGCAGTTTTATGGCATACCAGGGATTGAATGCGCTTAAGATGTGGGGGGCGTAATGGATATTGCATGCCCCGAGCACCCCGAGCATGAGGAACCATGCAAGCATGAACGGGCCGAACATGCGGCCGATTTTCCCTGTGCCATTCTGCTGCAAGATAAATATGCCTATGATGATGAGCACGACAATTGGTGTGACCGGTACTTTGGGAGTTATGATGGAGAGTCCCTCGATGGCCGATGTGACAGTAATGGCCGGAGTGATTACTCCGTCGGCGATTAACGCTGCCGCTCCGATTGCACCTATTAGGTATAGCCTCTTTTTCGGCAGGTTTTTGATAAGAGAGAAGAGTGCGAGGATGCCGCCCTCGCCGTTGTTGTCGGCCCTTAGGGCTATGATTACATATTTAAGGGTGGTCTGGAGAGTCAGTACCCATATCACACACGACACGGCACCTATGATGTAGTCGGCGTCGAAGCTCGGATTTACTCCGGTAATGGCTTTCATAACGTAGAGCGGTGAGGTGCCTATGTCACCGAATACTATTCCGACGGCAATGAGGAGTCCCATTGCCGAGAGTCCTTTCAATGAGGATGAAGATGTGGTATGGCGGTTATTTGCTATTTTCATATCGATAGATGTGGCTATACTATTACTATTATGCTTAATTCTAAACAATGCAGAGATATGATTGGTTTTTTGCGTAATTGTGTGGTGTTTTCTTCGGGAAGTCGCTATATTTGTAATCCGGTAGACTATCGAAACAATTATTAGCAATGAAAATCATAGAAGAGAATGTAAAAACAGCAGTCTGCGGTATGCTTATGGCGTTTGCAGGCATTTTTGGGTCGGCATCTATGGCTGAGGCACGTGTCGTGCTTCCTCATGTATTGTCGGATGGTATGGTGCTTCAGCAGCAGACTGATGTAAAGCTGAGGGGTAAGGCAAAGCCGGGATGCAAGGTTGAGGTCAAGACTTCCTGGAATGCATCGAAGGCAGTCGCCAAGGCGGGGAGCGATTCGCTATGGTGTGTGACCGTGTCGACTCCGGCAGCCGGTGGGCCATATGAAATCAATGTGTCGGATGGCGAAGGAGAGCCTGTTGTAATCAGGAATGTGCTGGTGGGGGAGGTGTGGTTCTGCTCCGGACAGTCTAATATGGAAATGCCGATGAGGGGATTTGACCGACAGCCTTTGAGGGGAACCAACGATGTCATAGCCAGATCCAAACCATCGACACAGATACGTGTGTTTACTCCCGACAGTCACAATGGGCGTTGGGTGCGCTCTTCAGCCAAGACACCTCAGTCGGATGTAGCCGGAGAGTGGTGGGAGAATACGCCTGATAATGTAGCTAATACGAGTGCTGTGGCATATCTGTTCGGGAAATATATCAATGAGGTGCTTGATGTGCCTGTCGGGCTTGTGGTGTCGACTCTCGGAGGCTCACGTATTGAGCCGTGGATGTCGAGAGAGTCGATGGATGAGTTTTCGGGATACAGCTACGAGCATCTGGAGAATGGTGCAAAAGAGAATCCATGGAATGATCCGTGTCTGCTGTATAACGCAAAGGTGGCGCCTTTTACCGATTTTCCTGTAAGGGGCTTTCTATGGTATCAAGGGGAGAGCAACCGTCATAATGCCGATAATTACGCTAATCTGATGGCAGCTATGGTCAGGGACTGGCGCACTCGCTGGGGCGGCGGTGACGGCATGCCGTTTTATTTCGTTGAGATAGCTCCGTTCCGCTATGAGGGCAACGATGGAATTTCGGCAGCACGTTTGCGCGAGGCTCAATCGGATGCTTTGAGTATCATACCCAACAGCGGCATCGCATCGACACTCGATGTGGGAAATTATAATTTTATCCATCCGGCAGATAAGTTTACACCTGCGGAGCGTCTGGCATGGATGGCACTGACTGATACATATGGTATGACCGGATTTGGCTCCCACTCTCCGCAGTATGAGTCGATGGAGGTGAAGGATGGCAAGGTATACATAAATGTGAAGTATGCACCCAATGGTCTTTGTCCGATGTGGACTTCGCTTTCGGGATTTGAAATCGCCGGTGCCGACCGAAAGTTTTATCCGGCTTTTGCCGAGATTGAGGAGAAGAGCTGTCGCCTTGCTGTAAGCTCGGAGGTGGTGAAGGAACCGGTGGCTGTGCGCTACTGTTACCGCAATGTGCCGGATGTGTCGGTGTATAATGTGGCCGGACTTCCTCTTTTGCCGTTCCGAACGGACGACTGGGAGTGATATACGGAATAAATATACGGAAATTTACAGATATGAGCGATTTTTAACACTAAAGTCGCTCATATTTATTTATCAGTAAATCAGCGGAATGTAAAATTTTTTATGTTAAAAAACATAGTTTTATTGCAGGTTTTCGGATATTTCATCTAACTTTGCACCGTAGTTAAACGTATATATTAGTGAAAAGCCGGAGAGCCGGCAAGTAAATTGTTTTAGGTCGAAGCGGATTAAAAACTGCTTCATAAATTTAAAAATTTTAATGGTATGAACAAGATGATCAAATTTTTTAAAGAAGAGGTAAGTGCTTATACTCGTCATCTTGGTGCCCACAGCTACTTCCGTGTAACGGGAGACTGCACCCCGATGACTCAGGAACGTAACTAAGGGCATTTCTCTGAATCTCCACAGAGGTGGAGGCAATGACGGGCGGCAGAATCATAGCCGCCGATGCAAGTAGTCTAACACTAAAAATAAGTGTTATGTTGAATATATTTAAGAAAGTGTTCCATTGGTATTTTGAGAACGCTGCCGAGATGTACAAATAGAATGTACAGACCGGAATCTCTCTTACTCGCACATCTACAATGATTTCCGACGGAATGGCAATTATAGTTGACTTTTGGTCGCTGAGATATGCTTAATCGGAATCATTACAGTAAAAAACAAGGAGATGTATCAGTAATTGCATCCGTAATCCGGTAGTGGATTGGCAATTAATGATACAACTCCATAGAGAATCGTGAAATTTTCACGATTTTTTTTGTATACGTATGTAACGCGCTGTGGGCTAATCAGCCTATTGCGTTGTCGATGAGGGCGAGCTCTTCCGGAGTGAACTCGGTATTCTTCAACGCGCTGATTGTGTCGGCGAGCTGATTGACGGAACTGCATCCGGCGATTACCGATGTGACACGCTTGTCGGAGAGTACCCATGATATTGCCATCTGGGCAAGCGACTGTTGGCGGGATTGGGCTATATCATTGAGTTCGCGTGTGCGGCGTATAATTTCGGGTGTGATTGTGTCGGCTTTCAGGAATCGTCCCTGTGCGGCTCGTGAGTCGGATGGCACACCGTGGAGATAGCGGTTTGTGAGCAATCCTTGTGCGAGTGGAGAGAATGCGATGAATCCGACGCCTGCCTGATGGACTTCTTCAAGGATGCCGGAGTAGACCGGCGCGCGGTCGAGCATATTCAGACGGTCCTGGAACAGAAGACAATGGGTGTCGCGTCGGTCGAGATACTCGAAGGCAAGTTTTGTCGCGTCGAGAGGCCATCGGGATATGCCTACGTAAAGGGCTTTGCCTGAGCGGACTATATCAACAAGTGCCTGAAGGGTTTCTTCAATCGGAGTCTCGGGGTCAAAGCGGTGGATGTAGAATATGTCGACATAGTCGAGGTGCATGCGGCGCAGGCTTTGGTCGAGCGAGGCCATGAGGTATTTGCGTGACCCCCAGTTGCCATATGGGCCGGGCCACATGTCGTAGCCGGCTTTGGTGGATATGAACATCTCGTCGCGGTAGGGGCGGAAGTCGGTGCGGAATATTTCGCCGAATGTCTGTTCGGCAGATCCGTATGGGGGCCCGTAGTTGTTGGCGAGGTCGAAGTGGGTGATGCCATGGTCGAATGCATAGCGCAGGATTTCGCGGGAGCGGCTCAGCGGGTCGCAGGCACTGAAGTTGTGCCATAGTCCGAGCGATATTTCAGGCAATAGTATGCCTGATTGTCCGCTCCGGCGATATTTCATGTTGCCGTCGGAGTAGCGATTGTCGGCTGGGGAGTAGATTGGGGGTGTCATAAGGTGTTGTGGCTTATGTGGAGGCTCTTATTTCTTGAGGCGTGTTTCAATCATCCGGAATATGTCGGCTTCGGTGCCGGGATAGTTTTCTTTCAGACTCTTGAGGTATTCGTCGGCCTCGAATGTGTTGCCTTGGCTGCGTGATATGTCGCTCAGGAGTATGTAGCCACGGGCAAGCCAGTACTGGTGGGGTGTGTTGGAGTCGATGAGGGCATCGACTGTGCGGCGGGCTTGTTTTAGGTTGCCTTTGTCGAATTGCTGCTGGGCGAGATGGAAGGCGGCCATTGCTCCATAGAGGTCGTCGGTGTCAGCGGCGAGTTTTTCCCATTCGGCGGCGGCCTGTGAAGTGTTGCCCTGTTGGGCGAGCGCATATGCTCTGGAGTATAGCACTTCTGTGCGGCGGTCGGTGGACAGTGCTGATGATGACAGCAGCGCGTCGGCTGAGGCTATTACATCGGCATGATGGCCGAGGTCGCGCGACACGCGCATGATGCCAAGGCGTGCAGCCTGTATGTTGCGTGCTCCGGAAGCGCTTGATTCGAGTGAGCGGAATGTAGCCAGGGCTTTTTCGGCGTCGCCCGATTCGAGTTCGATGTCACCTTTTATGGCAAGGCCCTCTTCGGCGGCTTCGGAGTGGGGGAAACGTGTCACGAGCGTGGTGGCATAGTTGAGAGCGTCGGTATGGTTGCCGCTCTCGAGCGAGGCTGTGGCGAGGTAGTTGAGCGCCTGTGGTGCATGCTGTCCTGTTGGGAAGCGCTCTACATAGTCTTTCAGTCGGTCGGTAGCCCCTGACGCGAGATATGATTTTTCGGCCGACTGGAATGTGAGCTGATCGATTTCGGTCGTGTCGAGGCGCGGTGCGTCGGGCACGCTTGCGATGAATGCGGTATATTGGTCGAGACGTCCTTCGTCGGCGAGAATGCGCTTGAGGTCGTCGGATGCTACGCGGGCTTCGTCGGAGGTTGGATAGGAGGATATTACCTTTTTATATGTGGCTATTGCGTCGGAGGTGTGTCCGAGCGACATCTGTGTGATAGCCATCTGCAGGTATCCGTTGCGTCCCTGTGATGTGCCCGGATATTTGGCTACAAGCCGGGAGTAGACGTTGAGGGCTTCGTCGGAGCGGTTGAGCGCAAGCAGGCTTTCGGCCTTTTCGAGCAGGGCCGATGCCATTAGTCCGGAGGTGGGATAGGTGTGCATCATCTGGTCGAGCATGTCGATTTTTTCGATATGAGCACCTGATAAGCCACGCATTACGGCTTTCTGGAATAGGGGATAGTCGCCTGTGGCGGGATTGGCAGAGAGGGCGCGGTCGTAGTTGGCTGCGGCTGCATTAAAATCTGACGAGTAGTAGTGGCAGTCGGCTATGCGGCAGTATGCGTCGGCGGTTATGCGAGGCTCGGCTGCTGATTGTCCCGATGCTTCAACTACTTTCTTGAAGTCGGCGAGGGCGTCGCTGTAGCGGCGTTGGGCAAACCGAGTGTATGCGAGGTCGTATAGGGCGATTGTGCGGTTGGGCGATGATTTAGGCGCGGTGCGCAGATATGTTGAGAATGCGGTGGCTGCCTCGGGATAGCGACCGAGTCGATAGAGGCAGTCGCCAATCCACAGTTCGGTCTCTGCGCCCATGTTTTTGTCGGCTTGCGGAGCGAGTGATTTGGATTCTCGGAATCGTTCGAGCGCCTGGGCGGTACGGTTGTTGGCAAGGTCGCGTGAACCGAGTATGTATAGCACACGCTGTTTTGCGGCTATGATGGCTGGCGTAGGCCGGTGTATGGCGTTTATTGATGCGAGAGCCTGGTCGTAGTTGTTGTCGGTGATGTAGCCGGTTACGAGATATTCCTGTACTTGTGGGGCGAAGCGTGAGTCGGGGTATGTGCGCAGGAAGTCTTCCATCAATGCTACAGAGCTGCCGAAGGGTGTGCGTCCGCCTTCCATGCGCGTTACGGCATAGTTGTAGAATGCAGTCTCGCGTACGGATGGGTCGTAGTCGAGGCGATAGGCTTTTTCGAGCGCCATGAGGGCAGCGTCCATGTTGCCCTGCTGGAGTGATGCCTGTCCGATGTATAGATAGGCCGACTGTCCGATGGCGTCGGGTTGATTGGTGACAGGGGTGAGGAGTTTTATGGCTCGGTCGAGTGCGCCCTGTTGGTAGGCGTTGATGCCGAGGATGTAGAGGGCCGATGGTTCGGCGCTGTCGATTGATGTAGTGTCGAGGTAGCGCTGGAGATAGCCGATGGCTTCCGGTGTGTCGCCTGTCTGGTATGACGATTCTCCTGCTATGCGGAGCATTTCGGGAGTGTATGGCGAATTGGGATTGTCGGAAATGGCACGTCGGGCCATGGCAAGGGCCTGGTCGTAGTTGCCTTCGTGGTATGCTATCTGTGTGAGGAAGTAGGGAGCCTGGTCGCCTGGCGAGGAGTATTGGTCGACGGTCTCAAACAGGTGTCGGGCCTCGGAGTATTCCCCCTTGGTGTAATATATGTAGCCTTGATAGAAGCGGGATGCGTTGGCGTAGGCCGGGGAGGATGTCAGACCGGCAAATCCGGCGAGGGCTTTTGAGGTGTTGCCAAGCATCATGTCGCAATAAGCGGTGCGGTAGATAAGGTCGTCGGCGAGGGCGAGGTCGGGCGCCGACGGAGAGATGGCATTGTAGGCGGTGAGAGCCTCGCGGTAGTTGCCTTGATAGAAATCGCAGTCGGCCAGAGCGATGCGCGCTTTCAGTGTCTGGGCAGTGGCCGGATAGGATTCGATATATTTTTGTAGGAGGGAGCGAGCGCTGTCAATGTTTCCTTCGCGAAGGGTAGCAATTGCTTTTCCCCAGGCAATTGCTTCCGTCTGTGCCGGGGTAGGGGAGGTGTGTTTGGCAATGTCGAGTTGATCGATTGCTCCCTGGGTGAAATCGTTGCGTAGGAGAACGATGCCGCGTTGCAGACATCCGTCGGCGAATGGCGAATTGATTTCGGCGGATAACGTGAGTGCGGCGGCGAGTGAGATTATAGTGAGTTGTCGTTTCATTGTCGCGAATGGTTGAAAATTTGTCTACAAGATGCGCCTATATCTATATAATGTGGGACTTGTCGTGTGAATCTGTGGAATGAATTCATTAGATGGATTCATGTTGTGGATTCATCAGACAGTCAGAATATTATGTCAATTCAGATAGCCCGGTATGTATCTCTGATATAGAGCATTTTGTAGTAATGCAAAGATAGCGAAATTGTGGAAAGATACAGACCCAAATAAAAAATATTTTAAAAAATATCTCCAAAGACTTGCACAATTAAAAAAGACTTCTTAACTTTGCAACGCAAAACGGCAAAAGCCCCAATGCAAGGTGCCATAGCTCAGTTGGTAGAGCAAAGG
>NZ_JAIDKI010000050.1 GCF_029051885.1 Muribaculum sp. | reverse complement strand
CTTCGTCACATATCGAAAATCGTCTCAAGCTATACGACCCTGGCGGCAACATTTATTATTAAACAAGCTCTAAATTTCGGTATCGTCAAACTTCTGACATCGGCTGTCAGTCGGTCTGAATCACGAGGTAGTTGGTGTGCGACCAGAAATTTTCGGGATCCTTGATAACAAGCAGTTTTGTATTGCCGTTATCAATTATTTCATATGAGTAATCGGGATGGTTGCTTAGCAGACGGGCTTTATTTGACGTCATCTTCAGAGCTCCGAGCGAGCGTTTGTCACCTGTATTGAATGCGCTTTTGTCGAAGTCGTGGGTCAGTCGTGTCGACCGGAGGAATCCGCCCTCGATGATATGCATGTCCTTCAACGCCGATTTGCTGTCGACTATATAGTAGCATGTGTTGAGCTCTTCCTCAAAGCGTGCGGCGCTCTGTCCGATGGAGTCGCGCTGTGTGTTTGCCTTGTCGATGCTTTGGTTTAGAGAGTCAATGGTTGTATTAAGCGCTATTATGGATGAATTGGCATGCAACAGTTTTGCATTCAGAGTCTTGATTTCCGACGACTGAGTGTCGAGCTGTTTACGCATGATATCGATTACATCCTGCAAATCGTCGGTAAAGAGTCCGGATTGTTGCAGTTGCTCTTCAACTTCAGCAAGGCGCTGGCGTCGTTGGTTGAGCGAGCGTTTCAGGGCTGCCATATCGTTGCGAAGCTGGGAATACTCTCTGACACCGGATTCAGATGATACGGGAGTTACCGATATTATATTTTCCAGTCGTTTCATCTCCTCCATATCGTCGGCAATCTCTTTTACAAGAGCGAATAGCATGTCGCGTTCCGACACAGCTGTGGCGAGTTCCTGTCGGGATGCCTCCATAAGATCCTGTCGGCTTTCAGTCGGATCTTTTGGGGCGCAGGCGGCCATTGCAGTCGATAGTATGAGTATGACGATGATGTATTTCATTAATGAAAATATACTGTTTACGTAACAACTTGTCTACAAAGATACGAAAATCTATTTAAAATAGAATTTCAGAATATCCGGTTTTGGATTGCGGTCAGGTGTTATCATGACTCCTTTTATCAAGTTCAGATGCATATAAATATTTTTAAGTAAATTTTTAATTAAAACATACTTTAGATATAAAAGTTTAACATTAATTCAAATTTATTGTCGAACCGGCTGTTCAAACATGCTATTGGCATTTTTGGAGCGATAGACAATATCAGTTAATTTTGCAGAATGAAAATTCCGGAAAATAAGACCGCTCTGATATTCGATTTGTTTTTCTGTCTGATATTTATGCCTCTGCTGATATTTCTCGGCCCCGTGCATTATTGGATAAAAGACAGTCCGGTATTTTTTTGTCTGGCATGTGTGTTTCTTTATGCATGCTATTTCATAATCAAGCGTATTGACGTGCCGGCTCTTCTTATAGGTCGCCGTTACAAGCGAATTGCCGTTTTAGCGGTTGCCATATTGGGTGTAAATCTTGCTCTTACCTACTATCCGCTGCCGGATATTGACTTTATAACTCCGGCCATGAGCGAATATCAGACCAATATGCGCAATTACAGCATCACTATAGGTATGTGGCTCATGCTGTCGCTTGTAGTGGCATATTCGCTTACAGTATCGTTTGTGCTTGAACTGTATGAGCATATATTGCAGAAGGAAAAGATTGAAAATCAGCGCGACAAGGCACAGCTTGCCATGTTTAAGGCACAGATTAGCCCGCATTTTCTGTTTAACACCCTCAATTCGCTGTACAGTCTGGTAATAGGTACTTCGGAGAAGGCCGAAGATGCATTTATCAAGTTTACAGAAATCCTGAAATATACCTATGTGACTATCGACAACGAGTATGTGGCACTGCGCGACGAACTTACTTATATACAGAACTATATAGACCTACAGATGCTTCGGCTCAACGAGCATACCAGGGTATCCTGCCATTATCGTATCGACGACGATGACATTGAGATTCCGCCGATGATACTCCTTACATTTGTCGAGAATGCTTTTAAGTATGGTTCGTCGACAAGTACTGACTGTGAGATAAATATATCGCTTACTGTGCGCAATGGCGAACTTGAGCTGCTGACCCGCAACCGTGTGATGAGGCATGCCGATATGTTCCGCAAGGAGATGCCGGCAGGCATGCAGAACTGCAGGGCGCGCCTGGCGGCCCTGTATCCGGGACGGCATTCGCTTGTCGCAGAGGAACAGGATGGTATTTTCACGGTAAATCTTAACATAAAACTTGGCTGATGATATGGAACGGACTGTAAGATGTGTGGCAATCGATGATGAGGTGCTCGCCCTTGATGTCATAGAGAAATTCTGCGAGCGTCTTGGTGGTGTGTCGTTGCTTACATTCACCGATCCGGCCGAGGGTATGCGTGTCATTGACTCCGAGCGCCCCGACATAGTGTTCCTCGACATAGAGATGGAGAATATCAACGGACTGTCGATTGCATCCGGGCTTCCGGAAGGCACATGCTTTATATTTACTACAGCATATCTGCAATATGCGCTCGACGGCTTCAATCTTGATGCTGTCGACTATCTCCACAAACCGTTTGCCTATTCACGCTTTAAGGCTGCGATGGAGAAGGCATTCAGGCGCATAGAGTATGCCGACGCCGCCAAAAAGGGCCAAAGTCTTGTTGTAAAGCAGGAGTATAATAACGTCAGCATACCTCTCGACGATATTATGTATATCGAGGCCATGGAAGGGTATTCCAAGATTTTCAGGGTAAAGGGTACATGTGTGGTTTCACGCGGTATTCTGAAGAATATATACGGTATGCTGCCTCAGAAGGACTTTTTGCGTATCCATCGTTCCTATATCATACCGGTTGCTAAGGTAGAGAGTTTCAACCGCCATGAGATAAGGCTCTACGGCGGTAAGGTGCTCCCTGTGGGACGACAGTATGTCGACGCTGTGATGGCTGCGTTTAAACCGTAATTATATGTTAATGGCGCCGTGTCAACGCTTGACACGACGCCATTATCAGTTGTTATACCGTCAGATTATTATCTGGGCAGAACGTTGACGCGGAGAGCCTCGTAGGCACGCTCGGCTTTGGCACGTGCGGCGTCGACGCTCTCGTCGGTAGCGAGAATCACACCCATACGGCGGTGGCCTTTTACCTCGGGCTTGCCGAATATGCGTATCTGTACGCCCGGCTCGGCGAGTACCTGCTCAAGGTTGTCAAACTCTACCTTGTCAGTATCACCCTCTACAACCACAGCACGTGATGCCGACGGACCGTAGAATCGGATTGAAGGCACAGGGAGTCCGAGCAGCGCGCGTGCGTGGAGTCCGAACTCGCTGAGGTCCTGCGAAATCATTGTCACCATACCTGTGTCGTGGGGACGGGGAGATACCTCGGAGAATATCACCTGGTCGCCTTTTATGAATAGTTCGACACCGAATATTCCGTATCCGCCAAGAGCATCGGTGACTTTTTTGGCAATCTCCTGTGCCGACTCGAGCGCAGTGGCGCTCATAGGCTGTGGCTGCCATGAGTAGCGGTAGTCGCCATCAATCTGTATATGGCCTACCGGCTCGCAATATACTGTTCCGGAACAGCTGCGCACGGTAAGCAGTGTGATTTCGTAGTCGAAATCGACGAATCCTTCTACAATCACGCGTCCGGCTCCTGCGCGTCCGCCCTCCTGGCTTGTTTGCCATGCGCGGTCGATGTCGCCGGCACTCTTCACTGTGCTCTGTCCGTGTCCCGACGAGCTCATGATGGGTTTTACCACGCATGGTATGCCGATTTCCTCAATGGCCTTTTCAAACTCCTCGCGGGTTGATGCGAAGCGGTAGGCTGAGGTGGTGATACCGAGTTCTTCGGCTGCGAGACGGCGTATGCCTTCGCGGTTCATGGTAAGCCATGCCGCGCGTGCGGTGGGAGTTACGTTGTATCCCTCTTTCTCAAGTTCAAGAAGAGTAGGGGTGGCGATAGCCTCGACTTCCGGTATGATATGGTCGGGACGCTCGAGTTCGATGATGCGGCGTAGCTCGTTACCGTCAAGCATATTGAACACATGGCTGCGGTGGGCCACCTGCATGGCCGGAGCGTTGGGATAGCGGTCGCAAGCCACTACCTCAATGCCATAGCGCATGAGTTCGATAGCGACTTCCTTGCCTAACTCTCCACTGCCCAGCAGTAGCGCCTTGCGCCCCACCGGGGTCATAACTGATCCTATTTTCGACATAGATGTATGGTATAGTAATTATACTGATGTTGGTGTTGTTGCTCAGAAGCGGACTACGAGTTCAAGCACGAGCTTGTTTTTATCCTCGATGTTCACTTTTGTATCTGACGGGTAGAAATAGTTTTCGTAGTTGATGCGCACATCGGCTCTTACTTTGGGATGTATGTAGCTAAGAGTAGCTCCGACTGTGGCACGCTGATGGCGCGGCTGGGTGATATACAACTCGCCGTCGCTGTTGCGTGTACCTTGGCTGTTGTCGGTCACTCCGTCGTAGCGGGCCTGCAGCGACAGCCGGTTGAATGTATTGGTGCGTATAGGCATAGAGTAGTCGGCCATTACATTCCAGGCGTGGGTAGGCTTGAGACTGCTGTTGGTATAATGCTTGTAGAGGTATTCACCCTCTATCATCCAGCGTCCGTCTCCCCAGTGTACTGCTCCGTCAATCTGATTGATACGTACGGAGTCGGGCATTACGGATTCAAAACCACCCTCGACAAACATGTTGCCGAATGTGTAGCGTGCCTTGCAGGAGGCATCCATTGTGCGCTCCCATACTTTGTGTCGGGTGATGGAGTGGGTATTGAACACTCCTGCCTCGGCTGTCAGTCCTGTGCCGGGCAGAGCTACGGCTATTTTTCCGCCTACTCCGCGCTGCTGGCCTACGAGTTTGCTCACTGTCGAACGGTTGGCGAAGTAATACTGGTGAGGCGCACGGCTTGCATCGACGCTGAACGGTATACGCATCTGACCCATTGATATCTTTATGTCTTCGGTTACGGCCACGCGTCCCCATGCGTCGAGGAATGTATATGAACCGCGGTCGTTGAAGTCGGTCTGCATGAAATAGTCGATAAACGGGGCTACGTTGCCGCTTACCGATATGCGTGCCGTGCGCACCTGGAATCGCGACATGACATCTTCGGTAGCCATTTCGTAGCGTGTGCGTACAGTGCCGTGTACTTTCGGTATATAATCAAATGATTTTTCTTGAGTATCAGCCTGGTCGGCGGCTTGCGCGTATATTGTCGTAACGGATGCTGACGACAATAACAACAGCACTTTTGCAACTACTTTTTCCATGAAAATGCTAACAGGGTTATTATCTTACGCAAAGTTACTCCAATTCTTGTGTATGACAAAACTGCATAGCCAAAAATGGGTGTTACAAATCAACATTGCACGTATCTGTCATTGGTCAGGATAACAGAAGCCTTCGGCGGATGATACAGCCGGAATACATGTGACGCTTTTGTGGCGGCGTTATTTATGAGCGTGCTCAAGCACGTAGGAGCGCACTTTCTGAAACAGGTCGTTGGCGAATACGAAGTCGGTGAGGGCCTCGTTGGTCGTTGTGTATATGAGTTCCTTGTTGCCTACCCATTCGCGGTGTCCTTTGTTGATGAACACGATGTTTTCACCGATACCAAGTACGGAGTTCATGTCGTGGGTGTTGATTACGGTGGTTATGCCATACTCGTGGGTGATGTCGTAGAGCAGTTCGTCGATGAGTATCGATGTCTTCGGGTCGAGTCCGGAGTTCGGTTCATCGCAGAATAGATATTTTGGATTGAGGGCAATGGCGCGTGCAATTGCCACACGTTTCTGCATGCCTCCCGATATCTCGCTCGGATACTTGTCGTCGGCACCCTTCAGCCCTACACGCTCAAGGCAGAAGCGTGCGCGCTCGCGTCGCTCGGCCAGGGTCATGCTGGTATACATCATAAGAGGGAATTCGACATTGCCGAGCACCGTCTCCGAGTCAAACAGGGCCGAACCCTGGAAGAGCATACCTATCTCGGTGCGCAGATGGCGCAACTGTTCGCGTCCCATGGTCATCAGGTCGCGTCCGTCGTAAAGAATCTCGCCATGCTCGGGGCGCACGAGTCCAACGAGCGATTTCATGAGCACAGTCTTGCCCGAACCGCTCTGGCCGATTATGAGATTGACCTTGCCTGTCTCGAAGGTAGCGCTTACACCTTTGAGCACTCGTACTCCGTCGAAAGATTTTTCTATGTCCTTTACCTCTATCATTGCATCAGGAGTTTTGTAAGTATGACGTCAAACAGCAGTATGAGGATAGAGCTGGATACGACCGCATTGGTCGAGGCCTTGCCCACCTCGAGGGCGCCGCCTTTCACATAATATCCGCAGAAAGAGGCTACTGAGGTGATTATAATCGAGAATACGATTGCCTTGATTATGGTGTACCATACGTACCATTCGATAAACATCGTCTGTATGCCGTAGATATATCTGGATACCGGAATCAGGTCGGTGAATGCCGCTATAATCCATCCGCCGAAAAGGCCGGTGGCAATCGAGAATATTACCAGCACTGGTATGAATACCATGAAGGCCAGAATCTTAGGCAGAACGAGGAAGTTGGCTGAGTTGATACCCATTATTTCCAGAGCGTCGATTTGCTCTGTGACGCGCATGGTGCCTATCTCCGAGGCAATGTTGGAACCTACTTTTCCCGACAGGATAAGGCATAGCACCGCCGAGCTGAACTCCAGGAGCAGGATGTCGCGGGTGGCAAGTCCAGTAGAGTATGCCGGCATTATCGGACTTGTCATGTTGAGCTGCATCTGTATGCAGATTACCGCGCCGATAAATATACTTATTATTATGGTCAGGGGGATTGAGTCAAGCCCCAGCTTGCCAATCTCCTGAATAAACTTTCGGCCGAAAACGCGCCACTTCTGTGGCACGCCGAATACACGGCTCATGAATATGCAGTATTGCCCGAAACGGGCCAGTGACGATTCTATTATCATAAGGCATATCAATATGTGGGTCAAAGTTAAGCAATTTCTTTGGCTCGTAGCATTTTTTTTGTTTACTTTGTGTCGTATAAACTGGCCGAATGTGCTGTAGGGCGTATTTGTCCGTAGCATCAGTCAGCATGTTTAAATAAATATAACAGATAATGTTGGTAATAGGCATAGCCGGTGGTACCGGTTCGGGAAAAACTACCGTAGTCAATAAAATAATAAACTCTCTTCCTCAGGGCGAGGTAGCGGTGTTGCCGCAGGACTCATATTATCGCGATTCAAGCCATATCGCTCCGGAATTGCGCTGTGATATCAACTTTGACGAGCCTGCAGCGATAGAGTGGGAACTGCTTGAGCAGCATCTTCGCGAGCTTAAGGCGGGGAAATCCATTCAAATGCCTACATATAGCTATCTGACATGCACACGACAGCCGGAGACAATCACCGTAGAGCCACGCGACGTGGTGATAATCGAGGGAATTCTTATACTTACACAGCCTGAACTGTGCAAGCTGATGGATGTGAAGGTGTTTGTCGATGCTGACGCCGACGACCGCCTCATACGTGTGATTTCACGCGACTGCATTGAGCGCGGGCGTACTCCACAGATGGTAATCGACAGATATGAGGCTATCCTGAAGCCTATGCATCAGCTGTATATCGAGCCGTCGAAGCGCAACGCCGATCTGCTTGTGCCCCAGGGTGCCAACAACCGTGTAGCCGTGCAGTTGCTTACCGACTATATCGAGAGCCGACTCAATCTCAACCGATAATCGCCGTAGAGTAGATAGGATATGACCGCGAAATATAACGAAAATTCCGTATCCGGGGCTGACTCGGTAATTATAAATACAGAGACGGCTGAAAATGCCGGTACTGACATTGCAGCCGGTGTGTCTTCAGATTCTGTTGAAGTGACTGACCCTGACCAGGGCCCTCTGTACGAGGGTAAGATGGTGTTGCGTACGGATAATCTTGTGAAAAAATACCGTCAGCGTACGGTGGTCAACCATGTGTCAATCAACGTAACACAGGGTGAGATTGTAGGACTGCTCGGCCCCAATGGAGCCGGTAAAACGACTACGTTCTACATGACGGTAGGACTTATTACACCCAATGAGGGCCAGATATTTCTCAATGACCTGAACATCACCAAGTATCCGGTGTACAAGCGTGCGCAGAACGGTATCGGCTATCTTGCACAGGAGCCGTCGGTGTTCCGCAAACTTTCTGTAGAGAATAATATACGCGCGGTGCTCGAGATGACCAATACCTCGCGCGAATACCAGCGCGACAAGCTGGAGAGCCTTATATCGGAGTTCCGATTGCAGAAGGTGCGCAAGAACCTCGGCGACCAATTGTCGGGTGGCGAGCGCCGACGTACTGAGATAGCACGCTGTCTGGCTATCAACCCGAAGTTTATAATGCTCGACGAGCCGTTTGCCGGTGTCGACCCTATCGCGGTAGAGGATATCCAGGAGGTAGTATACAAGCTCAAGGAGAAAAATATCGGAATCCTTATTACCGACCACAATGCTCAGGAGACTTTGCGTATTACTGACCGTGCATATCTGCTGTTTGAAGGTAAAATCCTGTTTCAGGGCACATCCGAAGAGCTTGCCGGCAATCCGGTAGTGCGCGAGAAGTATCTCGGACGCAACTTCGTGTTCAACCGCAAGCGTTTCGACTGATACGCTTTGTATGGTCTGTGGGCGCCCGCCCGACAACACAGATTTAGTCATCACATGTTTAGTCATCACATGGTAAGAGTGCCCGATTTATGGTCGGAGCATTCAATCCGGCTATATGTTGCTATTTTTTGGGTGGAGATTATAGCCGTAATTCATACGTTCACTGTTTCGTAGATTCCATACTATCGCAGCTGGCTTCGGTATCTGTGCAGATGTGCGGGCATAAAATAATTAAGGAGTCAAGTTTCAAAACTTGACTCCTTAAAATTTGCGTTGTCTTACCAGGATTCGAACCTAGACAGGCAGAACCAAAAACTGCAGTGCTACCATTACACCATAAGACAATCATTTGCCCAACCCCTTCTGTGGGGCTTAAGCGGTGCAAAGATAGGCATAAATTTAGAAAACGGCAAATTTTCCACAAAGATATGTGTGGGAAATTTGCCGTTTTTCATATTATTTACGGCTCTATTTTCGAACCGGCTTATCGACTGCGGTATCTGTTTTGATACCGCAGTCGATGGAATGAGTTATCAGATGGCCTCATTCTCGACAGTCTCGAGCGAGTCAGCATCGGGTGCGGGAGTGTCGGAGGTGGCTGCCTCGAGCTTTTTCATAATCGAGAATATGAAGGCTGCCGAGATAAGGCAGATGATGATGAGAATACCCCAAAGGGCTGCTGTGGAGATTTTACCCCAAAGAAGCATCGGGATAGACACGAGATAGTTGCCGACGGCTGTCGCTGCAAACCATCCGCCCATCATAGAGCCTTTCAGCTTGGGAGGAGCTACCTTGCTTACGAAGGATATACCCATCGGAGAGAGCAGGAGCTCCGCGAATGTGAGGAGCAGGTAGGTGCTGATGAGCCAGTTGGGCGATACTGCTGCTGATGTGCCTACGATAGCGAGCGAGCCGATACACATTACACCATATGCTATGGCAGCCATGAGCATGCCATAACCGATTTTACGAGGTGCGGAGGGCTCTTTCTTTTTCTTTGCGAGCCATCCGAAGAATGCGAGGCTTACCGGGGTGAGCGCTACTACATAGAAGGGGTTGAACTGCTGGTACTCCTGTGGCTGGATACCTGTAAGGGGGTCGGGGGTGGTGTTGTAGAAGTAGTATACGGCCCATGCGACCAGTGCGAGCAGCGCTACGGATATGAACCGGCTGAGGTTGCTCTTGGTCTGGAACAGGTTGAAGAGTGCGTAGACGCCTACGGCAATGCTGAGGAGTGCCCATACGTTGAATCCTATGCGGGTCCATCCTCCGGCTTCGGGCGATGTGCATGTCTTGGCAAATTCGGTGAGTGTTGCTCCGTTCTGGTGGAATACCATCCAGAAGAATATCACTACGGCAAACACGAGAAGCAGGGCGATAACGCGCTGGCGGGTCTGCGCAGGGGTAAGTTCGGGACCTGCTGACACGGCTGCTTTCGCAGAGTCGTTTTTCTTATCATTGAGGATGTGGGCGTATGTCTTACGGCCGAGAGAATAGATGAGGAAGCTGGCAATGAGCGATACGCAAGCCACAGCAAAGCCGTAGCTATAGCCGGTAGTCAGGGTGGTTATGTACTGCGATGCCCATGCTGTGAGGTCGGCTCCGGGCACCATTCCTGCTTCTGTGGCGGTCGCGATTATCTCGGCGGCGTTTTCATGTCCGTCAAGATAAAGGTTGCACATGGCGGGGAGGGTGCTTACATATGTGAGGCCCTGTGCCTTCATGGCCATATTACACATGGCTGTCGCTGCCATAGGAGCAAACATAGAGCCGATATTTATTGCCATGTAGAAGAGTGAGAATGCGGCGTCGCGCTGTCCGCTGAAACGTGCGTTGTTGTACAGGTCGCCTACCATTACCTGTAGATTGCCCTTGAACAGGCCTGTTCCTACAGCGATAAGGAGCAGCGCTCCGCACAGAATCACAAGCGATGATGTACTGCGGATTTCGGTCGGGATAGCCATTACCATATAGCCTATGAACATTACGGCTATACCGGTAACCACACACTTGGAGAAGCTCCAGCGGTCGGCGACCCATCCGCCTATGAGCGGCATGAAATAAACGAGTGCAAGGAAGCCGGCATAGATCTGACCCGACACTGTCGAGTCAAAGCCAAACTTAGCCTGCAGGAAGAGGAGGAAGATAGCAAGCATGGTGTAGTAGCCGAAACGCTCGCCGGTGTTGGCAAGCGACAGTACGTACAGTCCTGCGGGTTGGTTTTTAAACATAATGATTGGTATATTAAATGGTTTATTCGTTTCGGGAGTGTAGTCGGGCAAGCTGTCACTTGCCTTCGGTCTCAAGTTTTGCCTTATAGGCTATGGCGTAGAGCTTCATCTGCTTAACCATGGCGGCAAGACCGTTGGAGCGCGTGGGGGAGAGATTTTCGGCCAGTCCGATTTTGTCGATGAAATACAAGTCGGCATCGGCGATTTCAGCCGGAGAATGGTCGTTTAATACCTTGAGCAACATGCTGATGATTCCCTTTACTATTATGGCGTCGCTGTCGGCTGTAAAGTGTATCAGTCCGTCGGGAGTAAGATTGGCATGCAGCCATGCCCGGCTCTGACATCCCTCGATGATGTACTGCGGAGTCTTGTATTCCTCGGGCATCGGCGGCAGTGTATTGCCCATGTCGATTATATAGGCATAGCGGTCCATCCAGTCGTCTATATCGACGAACTCTTCGATTATTTCGTCCTGTATATCGTTGATAGTCATTGTCTATTCTGCTTTTTCTGTGTATATTACGTTGGCTACGGTCTGTCCTACAGCCTTGAGAGTGGCTGTTGATATAGCGGGCATATTGTCGGCAACAGTATGCCATGTCGGTGGGAATGTGCCGGTCGACGGATGTGCGGCGTCGATTATGTCGACAGCCGGTATCCCGGCGCGATTGATAAAGACGTGGTCGTCGGTGACACCACCTCCGGAAGCATTTACGAATCGGTCGGCATATCCCGACGCTGAGGCTACGGCCCATATGCGGTCGTTGACGCTGCGTGCGAAGTGGTCGCTTATAATCTCGCGTCGGAATACAGCGCCTTCACCTCCTACCATATCGAGCAATATTGCGTAGGCCGGCTGCACCATGCCTTTGTATGGCTTGCTGCGGAGCCACTCCTGTGTGCCGAGACACCACGAGTTCTCGTCGCCGTCATTTCCGCTGTCTTCGGCGTCGACCATCAATATGTCGACTCCGGCAGCGGGATTGTGTTCTCCCATCAGTCGTGCGAGTTCGAGCAGTACACCGACACCGCTGGCGCCGTCGTTGGCGCCCGGCACCGGCTTGTTATGGTTGGCGGCATCCGGATCGTTGTCAGCCCACGGGCGTGTATCGTAGTGGGCTACAAGCAGTATGCGGCGTCCTGTGCCGGAGTTGTATCGTGCCAGGATATTCGATACCGGTATGACTCCTCCCGACGGACCGTCGACCTTTGAGCGCTGTATCATTACCGTATCGGCTCCGTAGGAGCGGAGTCGGCCGGCAATGTATTCTACACAGGCCGAGTGGGGTGCGGTGCCGGGGATGCGCGGGCCAAACTCTACCTGGGCGGCAATATGGCTGTAGGCGGAGTCGGCATTGAAGTCTACGGCATCAAGACTGCCGGAGGCTGTAGCGGATTGTCCTGAGGCTGACTCACCGGATACAGCACGGTTGCCATGGCCCGTACAGGCCATGGCTCCGGCTATTATCATTGTTGCTAAGAAAAATCGTTTCATCCGTTTTTATCGGGTGGCAAGCATGGCAGGGAGAGCCTGCTGCTGATAGGCGAGCACGCCTTGAGCGTCGAGTGCCACACGGTGCATGTTGCCGTCGGCGCCTACCATCTCTACGTTGTTGTCGTCAATCATAGTCATGAACATAACGCCTTCCTCCATGTCGGGTGTGCGTACGCTCCATGTCTGTTCGTCGGAGTTGAAGTCGAGTCGCACTACGCTGCCGTCGTTTTCGCTTGTGATGGTATATCCGGTTTTGTCGCAGTCAACGAGGTAACGGCCATCCTGGCCTTCGATGACACTGCGGCCGCAAGCTACAGGATTGTTTCCGCTCCAGAATTCGATGCTGTTGATGACAAGTACATCGGCCAGAGCTGATACTTCATATACGGGAACTATACAGAAAGCTATGAACACGAGTTCGTTGACAAATTTATTGCCTACAGTGTGGTTCCAGCCAAGAATCTTGTTGGTGAGAGCGAAACTTCCGATGCAGGATGTCGATACCATCGAACCGGCGAGAGCGAGTACAAGCCCTACAAATAAATATCTTCTTTTCATAAGTTCTGTTGTTAGGGGATTTTATAGGTTGTTAAACGAAAAAATGTCTTATTTATACCCGGATTACAGTTTTATTTGTCCGGTGCTGCGTTTATAGAAATCCATGACTTTGCGTACATATGCCGTGGTCTCTTTTCCTCGGAAATAACCGTATTTGCATACCGGGTCATTGTAGTACTCCGGTTTGGCCTTCATGAGAAGGGCATCGGCAACGTTACCCTCCCATATCTGCGGATTTTTTCCGTATTTTTTTGCAAGGGCTATGGCATCGTATATGTGTGCGATGCCTGAATTATATGCCGCGAGGGTGAATTTACGCCGTTCTTCGGAATCGGGCACTTTTTTTGACAGGGATTTGTCGAGCGCCTTCATTATAGCCGCTGCAGTGCGGATATTTGCCTCGGGATTTGTGATTTTGGACGCAGACAGTCCGTAGGCGCGTGCCG
The DNA here is from genome assembly GCF_029051885.1 of Muribaculum sp. Taxonomy (GTDB): domain Bacteria; phylum Bacteroidota; class Bacteroidia; order Bacteroidales; family Muribaculaceae; genus Muribaculum. Next base: position 690 of record NZ_JAIDKI010000050.1, on the reverse strand, counting down.
TGCGCGGCATTATTTGCATTACTCCTCTCGCTCCGGCCCAGCTCACTGCCGTTGAGTCAAACCGGCTCTCGGTGTATCCTTGTGCGGCAAGTATGCGCCAGTCCCATCCGATTTCGCCTGCGTACCGGCGGAATAACCGGTCGTAGGGGGATATGTGTCCCTTTGAGAAATCGATGGATAGCGCCGGCGATTCTTTGCTGAGTTCAAAGTAGCGTTTCAGAATCCGTGCCTGGGCCTTGCGTGGTTCGGCCTGGCCCATCCATTCGGTAATGCTGTCGGCAAGCCATGGTTTCTGAGGCGAGACACCCCAGGCGGCCCGTTGCTCGAAACTTACCGGCAGACCTATATCAAGACTATTGTAATATGTACGGTTGATACGCGCGATATCGCTGTCTACGATAGTGAGCGGTATCTCTCCGTTTGCAACCATCTCGATAAGATCCTCGGTAATAATGGTGTCACTCTTTACCTGATGGATTTTGATTCCTCCTCCGATTTCGTCGTTGAGATTTTCAAGTCGGTACAGGTATTTTGAGCCGGCTTCCACGTATACCTCACGTCCGGCAAGCTGGGTCACGTCAGTAATCGGATTGTCGCTCTTTGGCTGCACGAGTACCTGAGTGGTTATGTTCTCGTCGCCGGCAGCCACGACATGCGATTTGTATTCGGCCGTGATGGGTATCTCGTATG
>NZ_JAIDKI010000005.1 GCF_029051885.1 Muribaculum sp. | reverse complement strand
CCGACAGGGCGGTCAGTCGGCGAGCAGATTTTCGATTGTGATGAGGGAGTTCTGGGATTCCATAACGACCGAAGAGCGGGCGGAAATATGCCAGCGAATGACCGCCGGGAGGTAATTTGTTTCATATAGTTGATATATTTTTGCATTTATCTTACAAGCAGGCAAGAGATTGAATGGTTATAAAGCTACCCCTTGTTTCGTATATCTTGGCCGCTTTTAGCCCTGTTCCTCAGTCATGTACATACAGTACAATCCTTCGTCACATGTCGAAAATCGACTCAAGCTATACGACCCTGTCGACAACATTTATTATTAAACAAGCTCTAAAGATACAAAATACAATAAGGAGTATTAAGTGTAATGAGAAAAAACACACCTAAACGACTCCTTAAATCAGAAACAGGGCGAAAAGCGGCCAGGATATACGAGACTAAAGGTAACTTTATAAATTCAAAACGTCAAGATGACATCACTCTCTAAAAAATATAACGATGAAATTTTGCAGATACAATTAAATTTAGTTAAATTGCGGCATTGTTATTTAACCTGATTTACCATGATATACCGATTTGTGCTTATTGTTTGGGCGCTCTTGGCTTTTATAGAGTTGAGAGCGGATGCTAATATGTTGGAATATAATACCTATATTATAGGATATAATTCGACTGGAGATTTAGTCTCAATGACAATTAAATCTATAGATAATCAATCTCCGAAAAACCGACAACGGGTTCCATCACAAGAATCTCAAGAGATTACTGTCTTATTGGATAGGATTGAGGGCAGTAATACTTTTTTTCTAACGTCTAAGAGCGATGATTATCGGATTGATGGAATGCTATGTGTGTATGATTATGTTGGTAATTTACTTTTGCAACGACACATTGAAGAAAATGTTCAATTCGATATCAGTGCCACGGGCATTGTAGTGATAAGTTATAATGATGGCAAGTATTCGAATAGTTGGAAAGTTGAGTTGAACTAATAATAATACTGACTATAACATAGATAGGTTATGAATATACGGAGTCTTATTTTGCTGATTGTTTCATGCTTATACATAAGCATAAGTCATGCTACAGAAAATGCTGATGTAAAAGGTTTTGCAGAATATGTTAATAGAACATATGAAGTTGGAGAAATCGGATTTACTTCGAATATTTCACAAAGTGGAGCAAAGACTTATAATATACCATTGCTTTTGCCGCAAGGATATGTTATAGAGATGACTCCGCAGTTGTCGTTGTCTTACAATAGTCAGAATGGAGATGGTAGTCTTGGGCGAGGATGGAGTCTGCAAGGTGTTTCATCAATCAGAAGAGGGGCGTCATCGCTATATTATGACGGAAATGTAAAAGGGATAAATTTGGACTCGGAGGATGCATTGTTCTTAGATGGAATGCGCCTGATAGAGATTCAAAGAAATGACTCGACAATAAATTATCAATCGGTTACCGGTCATATTTTGGTTACGGGATATCTTCAAGCTGATGATATTAAAAGATTTGTGGTATATTATCCTAATGGAATTATCGCTGAGCATAATGCCGCAGGACTATCCACGGAGGTCAAGCGTTCTTGTTTTCCGGTATCGGAACGAAAGGATTATTTTGGGAATAAGATTAGATATGATTACACATATTTTCAAAATGCTATTCCCCGGTTGGAAAGTATAGATTATAACGGATGTAGTGTACAGTTTGCATATATTAAGCGCTCAGGCCATTTTGAATATTGTATCGGTGGAGCTATTATAGATGATAGAAATATCTTAGATGGAATTTCGATATATCGTGGAGGAGTGCTATTAAATAAATATTCTTTGAAATATGAAGAATATGATGGGAGAGTTTTTTTTTCAGAACTACATCTGCAAGGGTTTGACGGAAAAGAGGTAAATCCTATAAAATTTAAATATGGCTATAATGGGTTATCGGATGTAGAGGTTGATGAATCTACCAGACAATTCGGAATATACCCTCAGAGTAACGACGAGATACCTATAAGATATTTCTCTGGGCGTTTTTCATCGACGTTAGGTAATAGTCTCATATCTTATAAAGAATATGATACATATAGATTCGAGAAAAATAGGTTCATAAATGATATGCCTCAAGATATGGATATATGTGTATATCCATCAATTGACTCTTCAAATCCTTCGGTTCGTCTTATTAAAGCGGGGCAAGGTTTTGTCGATATATTTGGTGCGGATATATACGGTGAGGGATATGATTGCATTGTAAAAATAAATCATAATTGGGGGGTAGATGGAAAAGAAAATGTAAATTTCGATATATATAAATTGACAGATGATGGAGAACTGAAGAAAATAAAGTCTGAAACTTTTTACTCAAATTTTTTATATAGACCATTCTCGGCGGGAGTAAGTCTTTATCCTAAAGTGTTTTTGCCAGGGGATTTTAATGGTGATGGTAAAACTGAAGTAATTTCTATTTCAGCAAATAAGCCATTTGATGACTCTGGACGTAATACAGAAGTCGTCATTTATGATCTTGAATCAGGTACGATAATTTATCAAGGTTCTCCATTCATTTTTAATGTTACCAAGATTGAGAATATAAGTGTTTTTACGAAGCGTGGAGGTGGTGACTTACTTTATAGATCTGAGATTGGTCTTAATTATGTTGCAATATCGGATATAAATGGTGATGGGAAGGATGAAATAATAAATTATCAGACTACAGGTGAGTATGATTCCTATTGTTTGTTGAAACGAGGTATTGAACATTATAAAAATACAAAAATATCACGAAAATCTCGCATTTGGGTGGGGGATTATAATGGTGATGGACTCTTGGATATTTATACGGTTCCAGACACTGCACGCTATTCAAGAGGGGCTGATGATCCTTATGGAAATTTCATACCAGGGGGAAATGATGGCAATGATGGCAATAATGTATCTATATCAAAAAGAGGTAATGACTGGGGGTATATTTATTTGTCAACAGGCGATGGTTCGGTTAGTTATGATTCGATTAGTGTGAGTTTTAGCTCATCGCGTGGTATGAGGGGAATGTTTCTCTGCGATGTGAATGGAGATGGCAATTCGGATATAATCCAATGGAATGATTCTATTGTAAAAACAAGAATTGCTCAACCTAATCTGAAAAAATTCGTCAAAAGCCATGATATTATCGTTGAGAAAGGCTCCTCGGTCATACCAATTGTTCCTAATTCTATGAACGGGATGGCCTCGTTGGCCATTATAAAAAATGGGACGGTCCGGCTACTGTCATTAGGATGTAAGGCTATCGACAAGTTTTTACTTACAGAAGTGGTTTCGTCCTATGGTGTTGTTCATAAATCCAAGTATATATATGCTCTCCCTCAATCAGATGATACCACGATTAAGGAGAACATGCAGTTCCCGTATATATCATTGAACCAACCGTTAGTTAGTATTGGCGAAGATGAAATTTGGGTTGAGGGAAAATTGGACCAACGGCTGAGTTATTCTTTTTCTGACGGTGTAATACATCGGCAGGGATTGGGATTTTGTGGCTTTGGACAGATGTCGGCAGTTGATAATAACGGTAGACGGAAAATTCGTCGCGTTAATCCATTGAAGTTTGGAGTCCCAATAGAGGAGAGTGATTATAAGTCATCTAAAACATATGACTATAAGGTGAATATGTATGCCGGTATGGCCCCTCGTTCGGTATTTTATCATGCAAATCTTGCTCATATTGACGAATATGATAAGACCAACGGAGTCAATGTCCGGAGTAATTTCACATATGATTCGGAATATGGAAATATTTTTAGTGGTGAAATCTTGTATAATGATACAATATCCGAGTACTATATTATAGGATATGAGGGATTTAATCGGAATAAATTGTATTTCCCGAATGCTATATCAAGTATCAACCGATGGAAGAAACGCGGCACATCGGAATGTCTTGAACAGACGATTAATTCAAATTTTGTCGGGCCGAATCCTACTTTGTCTGTTATTAGCATTGACAATGAACCGTGTGATTCCATAAATTATGTATTCAGTCCACAAGGAAAAATTCTCAGTCGCACGCATTGGTCAATCACCGAAGGGAGGGTGCATGATACATATTCATATAATGACTTCGGAGAAGAAATCAGTTACACAGATACCCGTGGTCAACGAGCTTCTCGGATATATGATAAATATGGAAATCTATCGTCATTCATAGATGAAAACCAAAGGATATCCACATCCAAATATGATGGGTTCGGAAATTGTATCGAATATAAGTCATTAGATGGCTGGTATACGGTTGAGAGGGTCTGGAACAATGAGTTTCCTGGAAGTCTGTATGCTGAGATTAAGCGCTATATGGACGGAGGGATGACGATTGAATACTATGATGTGAAAGGCCGGTTGCTATGTCATAAGGAAAAACGATTTGACAACTCTTTTCTTGCTGTTGATTACGGCTATGACGAGTTTGGCAGGAAAATAGCGGAATCATATCCATATAAATCAAATCCAGTGCACTGGATTTTGTATCGTTACGATGCTTTTGATCGAGTGGTGGAAGAATTGAATCCTTCCGGTGCAAATAGTTTGTACGTTTATCAAGGTCGTGAAGTTGTCACTCAATCAAAAGGGCAGACTTCGTCGCAACTGTATGATGAAACCGGAAAATTGATTGTGTCGGCGGTTAATGGGAAGCATGTTCGGCATAGCTATGATGTACAAGGCAATCTGACGTTGTCAAGTGTCTATAATAGTGTGTCGTATGGTTATGAGTATGATAAGTTTGGTAGATGTATAAAAATTATTGACCCAAACTTTGGAGTTAAAGAGTATGAATATGATACTGATGGCAACGTAGTGTCTGACACTGATGCTGGTGGTAGAATTATTACAAGAAGTTACAATTCCTTTGGCGACCCGATAAAAACGGTTTATCCCGAACAGACCGTAAAAATAAGCTATTGGTCTGATAAAGGTCTACCCATGCAATATAGCAATCCTGTAGCGATAAATACAATCAATTATGATAATATATGGCGCGTAAATGAGATTTTGGAAAGCACGTTGAATAGCGATGTGTATTTGAGAAAGAAATTCTATTATACTTCCGAATTAAATCGTTTGGATTCTGTGGTAATTTCCACTCCGACATCCAAAGTGGTTGAGAGCTATGGGTATTCCAACGGGACTTTGGTAGAGAAGAAATGCAATGGTGTCTCAATCTCAAAACTCCTGTCCGAGAATGAGATGGGGCAACCTCTTGTCGTGCAACGCGGGCCGTTGACATATCAATATAGATATGATGTTTGCGGCACTTGCATAGGGTATAAAATATCCAATACAAAAGGCGACTTGATTGCTGATGTGAAGTATGAGATGGATGCTGCGACTGGTAATATCATATCGCAGGTAGATGAAATAAAAAATAGTTCTATCTGTGGATATTATGACGAGTTCAATCGGTTGACTGCTGATGGATATTCTATGAGTCAATATGATGACAATGACAATACGGTCATTTGTGACTGGGCGTATTTTACCTATGGCGATTCCTCTAATCCTTATCGTATGACAGAAGCGGAGGGTGATTTACGGAAGTTCAACGTAGAGTATGCATCCTATCATCGTCCTATCGCAGCCTCAGTGGGTGGTTATCGTGCCGAGTGGAGATACGATGGGATGCTTGACAGGAAAATGTTGGTTCAGACTAACGAAAACGGTGATACCATATCTTCCACTGTTTATCTTGGCAATTGCTTTGAACGGACTGTGGAAAGTTTGGATGGTTGGAATACGGTGCAGCCACAGAGTAAGGAGACATATGAGAAGTTTTATGTAGGAGGCGATTATTATGAGGCCGATGCCATATGGGCGCATGTCTATACGCAGCAGGGTGATTCCATCGGAATGCTTTATGTCGTGAGAAACCATCTCGGCACGATAACTCACCTTGTTGATGCTTCCGGCGATGTGGTTCATGAAAATAAGTTCGACGCGTGGGGACGGTTCAATTATGAGTATGATTACTCTTGTTTGCCTCGCAATGAGCATAATGTCTGGGGTATAAATCGTGGTTATGTCGGTCATGAGCATCTTCGCTATTTTGGGTTGATTGACATGAATGCACGCCTTTACTGTCCCATGTTTCAGCGTTTCCTCTCCCCTGACGAAGCCGGCCCTGATCCGCTTGACCCCTTCAGTTATAACGGCTATGTTTATTGTCGCAATAATCCATTGAGCTATATCGACCGTGATGGAAAAGTCGTCTGGTTCGTGCCGATGATTATAGGAGCGGCCATTGGTGGCGTGTGTAATCTTGGTATTAAGATTGCTAATGGACAGATTCATAGTTTTACTGACGGAATTGTCGCATTCGGTATTGGAGCCGGTGCCGGAGCGCTTGGTGGACTTGGTGGCGGTGCGGTGTTTAGTGGTGTTGCTATGCTGAGCGCCAGTGGGGCTGCTGTTGCAGGAGCCGGGGGGGTTCTGTGCGGGGTTTGCAAGTGGTTTTTCGTCCGGTGTTATTAGTGGTGCGTTTGAAAGCCTGTGGAATTCTGCATATTTTGGAGATCCACAGCTCTCATGGGATGAATTGCTGATTGGTGCTGCAATTTCCGGTGTAATAGGAGGTACAATAAATGGTATTCAAGCGTCAACCAGAAAAATGAATTTTTGGACCGGACATGCCGATACGCAACGGCATCATATAATACCACATAATAATAGTATGTCAGATGTATATCGAGACATTACAGACAAGTATGGCTTGGACCTTGACGGAGACTGGAATAAAATAGACTTGGTGCATCATAGAGGAGCACATACTAATAATTATCGCAAATGGCTATTGGATACTTTATTGGAAATTGAGAAAATCGCAGGTTCCTCGAAAGAAGTATTCTTAAAGGAGTTCAATGCGCGAATTAGAGATGTGCTGTATAAGTATCCGAGATTGCCGTATGCTAAAGTTCCGATTAAGATAGAACACCCGAGTATTAATATAATGAATAGGGACATTAGACTATATGAACCTGTCATGCCCCGACATTCGATAAATCCATATACAAATATTAGAAATAATCCGATGAATCCGTATTTTAATATTAAAAACCGTTAACAATGAAACATTTGTATTATAACGTTAGTTTCAACGAGTCTAAGAAAGTCGGCATTTTGAGCAAACCTAAAGATTGGCAGCCCTTCCCGATTGAGAGATCTGGTGTCCCGGTAGAGAATATCGATAAGTTGATTCTTACGCTTAAAAATGGGAAATATGCCGATTTTATGTTTAGTGTTGGGTGTGCCTATTTCTTGTCTCCACGCCTTAAGGAGCTGTTTGAGCACTATGTTGCCGATTCGACTCTTATTGAGTATTATCCGGTGAAGGTGGTGAGTGAGGAATATGGTGACAGAACATACTATCTGCTTCATTTCACTCGATGGTGTGATGTCAGAAACGAGAAGATGACCATCTTTATGCCTCGGTCAAAATATCCGGCACGTATGGTGCTGGACTATAATAAGGTGTGCAATCTGACGATTTTCAACAGTGATTCCTATAATATCTCCTTTCTTATGAGCGACGAGGTAAGGCGTGCTATCAAACGGGAGAAGATGCATATAGGCATTGCATTTGACCCGGTCGAGTGTTCGGGAGTTCCTGAGGAGTTACAGAAAAAAGGCTATGCATGTTCCAACCCTCGCAAGCCTATATGGAAATGCCTGTCGTTCCCCAAAGGCAAAATCTGGTAAGACTATAAAACGTCTTTACGATAGCTCTAAGGCGAATAGAGCTGAGAGCATCCCCGGGAGTCAGGATACACAGACTTTCGGGGATGCTCCTTTTCCTGTCATTAGAAATTTATCAGCATATAATCATACAACATCCGGTCTGTTTTTGAAACAATTGCATGCCGAGGCATGTTAGATTAAAAACAAATCCTAAGATATGAGATACCGCACATTATTGGCATCAATAGGCATAATGGCCGCGACGCTCGTGGCCGGATGCGCGCAGTTTGTCCTCGTCAACAATGAGACCTACAACAATGCCGACCTGTCGGAATACAAGACCTTCCGTATTGTTGACCCGTCAATGGGCAAACTGCCCCCGGGGATGGAGATGGTCACATATTATAATATAGCCGCTGCCATACGCGAGCAGATGCTTGAGAGAGGATACACAGAGAGCGATGCCTCTCCGCTGCTGATAAACTTTGCCGTGACAATCCATAAAGAAGTAACTACCGAACCGGCACTACCACCTCCACCGTCCCGCGGACCGGGTCTTGGACCGCAAGTGCCACCACCCGGTCCAGTACTTGGCCCGGCAGTGCCCGGCCCATACTACAACGGACTTTATCCCTACTATATATATCCCCGCCAACGCTACTGGAACTCCGCCCGATATGCCAACATGCAGGTAGTGACAGGGGTCTACAAAGAGGGAGTGCTTACCATGGATATGGTAAACATCGACACAATGACTCCACTCTACTCTTCGTCGGTAGCGACAATCATCGACTCGGGCAACTCGCAGTACCGCAACCTCAGCTCTATCGCCGAGGCCGTGGACAAACTATTCTCGCGCTTCCCCGTAGAGATTGAACCACGGTATCGCGGTATGCACTGAGCCGTGAACCGAAGTTCACGCACTGACCTGAATCAGTAACCTGACCGGCATAGGCTCGCCGTGCATTAACATATATTTTCGGAAAATTTCCTAACTTTTTATTTTGGCAAGTGTTTATTATCATAGAACTTATAACCACATTGAACTATGCATCTTACACCGAAAGAAATCGACAAACTTATGCTGCTCAATCTCGGTATCATAGCTGAACGCCGCAAAAACCGCGGACTTAAGCTGAACTATCCCGAGGCTGTGGCATACATCACGTCGGCAGCTCTGGAAGAAGCCAGAGCAGGAAAAACCGTTGAGGAAGTAATGACACTCGCCGCTTCAGTTCTTACCAAAGATGATGTTATGGAGGGAGTGGCCGACATGATTTCGCTGCTCCAGGTCGAAGCCGTGTTTACCGACGGCTCGCGACTGGTGAGCATACACCATCCTATCAAGTAACCAAACCTAAAAAAGCGAAACAATCATGGCAACCGACAATACAAAAAAGCCAGCTACCGATCAGCAGGCTCCGGGCAATCCTCCCGTAAACATTGACGGATACAGCAAGCAGAATCCTCCGAAATCAGTCAACACACCGACTGAAGTATACAACGGAGTGCCCCCTATCTATACACCGGCCACTCCCGGCTTCACGCCCAAGGACTACGTGCCGGTAGGCGGAGTGATACTTGCATCCGAGCCTATCGAATACAATACCAACCGCTATACGGTAAGACTCAAGGTACGCAACACCGGCGACCGCCCCGTGCAGATTGGCAGTCACTTCCACTTCTTCGAAGTAAACCGCTACATGGAGTTTGACCGCAAGAAATCCTTCGGCTACCACCTCAACATCCCCGCAACGACGGCTATACGTTTCGAGCCGGGCGAAGAAAAAGAGGTAGAGCTTGTAAGTTTTGGAGGCAAGCAGCGTATATGGGGATTCAACGACCTTGCCAACGGATACGCCGGCGGACAGGACACCCCGACATACTATCCTACAAAGATGAGAGCCTTCCGCAAGATGGAAGAATACGGCTTCAAGGATGTAAGCGAGGACGAAGCCGACGCAGAGTTTACCACTAAAGAATCATAAGCACTATGGCTACTATATCAAGACAACAGAATAACATGCTGTTCGGCCCGACCACAGGCGATAAGATACGTCTGGGCAACACCGACCTGTATGTACAGATAGAAAAGGACCTCCGCACCTACGGCGACGAGGTAGTATATGGTGGCGGTAAGACTCTGCGCGACGGCATGGGCCTTGCCAACCGCTATACAACATCAGAAGGTTCGCTCGACCTTGTCATCACCAACGTCACCATCATCGACCCGCTGCTCGGCGTAATCAAGGCCGACGTGGGCATAAAGGATGGCAAAATCGCAGGCATAGGCAAGGCAGGCAATCCGGATGTGATGGACGGAGTGACACCTACGCTGGTCACCGGTCCGTCGACCGACGCCATCTCGGGCGAACATCTTATCCTTACAGCAGCCGGTATCGACGGCCACGTACACCATGTGGATCCACAACAGGCATATCACTGTCTGTCAAACGGCATAACCACTCTTATCGGAGGCGGTATCGGCCCGACCGACGGCACCAACGGCACCACGATTACTTCCGGTGTATGGAACATCCACAAGATGCTTGAATCCTATGAGTCAATTCCTATCAACTACGGTACTCTCGCCAAGGGCAACTCCTCGGTCAACGCTACCCTTGAGGAACAGATTCTCGCCGGAGCCTGCGGATTCAAAATCCATGAAGACTGGGGCGCCACTCCTGCCGCCATACGCGCATGCCTTGACTGCGCCGACCGCATGGACGTACAGGTAGCCATACACACCGATACTCTCAACGAGAGCGGATTTGTAGAAGACACAATCGCGGCTCTTGACGGACGTACAATCCATACATACCATACCGAAGGCGCCGGCGGCGGCCATGCTCCCGACCTCCTTAAAGTGGCATCTCTGGCCAACGTACTCCCGTCATCGACCAACCCCACACTGCCTTTCGGCATCAACTCAAAGGCAGAGCTGTTTGACATGATTATGGTATGCCACAACCTTAACCCCAACATCCCGAGCGACGTGGCATTCGCCGAGAGCCGTGTGCGTCCCGAGACACAGTCGGCCGAAAATATATTCCACGACCTGGGTATCCTGTCGATGGTAAGTTCCGACAGCCAGGCAATGGGACGTGTGGGCGAATCGTTCATGCGTACATTCCAGATGGCCAGCTACATGAAGTCGGTACGAGGCAAACTGCGCGAGGACAGCGACGAAAACGACAACTTCCGTGTGCTCCGTTATCTCGCCAAGATTACCCTCAACCCCGCCATCTGCTACGGTATCAGCGACATACTCGGCTCAATAGCTCCCGGAAAGATGGCCGACCTCGTGCTTTGGGAACCTGCCTTCTTCGGCACAAAGCCCAAGATGGTCATCAAGGGCGGATTCATCAACTGGGCACAGATGGGCGACCCCAACGCATCACTTCCTACCCCGCAGCCTATCTACATGCGCAAGATGTTCGGCGCCGAAGGAAAGGCTATCGGAGCTACATGCGTCAACTTCATGTCGCAGGCTTCAATCGAGGCCGGAGTACCGGAGAAACTCGGTCTTACACGACAGTGCTACGGTGTGACCCGCACACGTCAGCTCGCAAAGACCGACATGGTACGCAACACCGCCATGCCGCATATCGAAATCAACCCCGAGACATTCTACGCATATGTCGACGGAGAGCTCGCCTACGTGCCACCGGCACCTGTACTGCCTCTGGCCCAGCTCTACTGGTTCAGCTGACGACATCTGCCATCAATAACTGACACTAACACACGGTGCCGGGCTCCGCAACCCCGGAGACTCCGGCACCGTTTTTTTCCTATACGTAAAAAAACATATACCCCTCACACTATGAAGATTTTCAGCGAAGTAATCGGAAACACACATGCCGACAAGGACCTTGCCGCAAAAATCGACGGTTACGATATAGAATATCTGCATCTCGACCAGTGGACTGCTCAGAAAAGCCGTTTCATAGTCACCGGCGACAAAGGCACCCAGTGTGCAGTGGCCCTTAAGCGCAACCATCAGCTCATCGAGGGCGACATACTCGAAATCGACAACGAGAACCGCCGGGCACTTGTGGCTGCCATCGAGCTCAATCCGGTATTCGTGATTGACCTGTCGGAAATCGAGAAGCTCGACAAGCTCCGTATAATCCAGACCTGTATCGAACTCGGCCACGCCATCGGCAACCAGCACTGGCCCGCAGTGATAAAAGGCACCAAAGTATATGTGCCCCTGACAGTCGACCGCAAGGTAATGAAATCGGTCATGGACACCCACGCCATACCGGGCGTAACCTACACCTTCGAGGAAGGCTCGGCCGTAATACCCTATCTCGCTCCTCACGAGATACGCAACCTATTCGGAGGAACATCACAGGAGAGTCATGCCCACGTACACGACCATACCCCGGGCATCACCACCGACGCCCACGGCCACGACGGACATGCAGTGCCCCACAGCCACGACGGAGGACATACCTTCCATACCCACTAAAACAACGCCCATGCCTATGATTACCGCCACAATGCGCCTGCTTGAGATGAGCGACTCACAGTTTCCTGTAGGCAACTTCTCATTTTCAAACGGACTCGAGACAGCAAGTCACGAACATATCGTGCACGACGCCGCGACTCTTGCCGCATATGTACGCGCCGCCACAATCCAGAGCATATACTCCGACGGCATAGCCTCGCTGCATGCCTATCGTGCCGCCCAACGCGGAGATTACGATGACATAAAGCGCGCCGACAGCGAGGTGATACTATGCAAGATGAACGACGAGGCGCGACAGATGGTGCTGCGCATGGGCAAGAAACTCGCCGAACTTGCCATACACGTAGCTCCGTCGCCACTGGTAGAGCGGATGCTCGCCGACATCAACTCAGGCGACATCCACGGCACATACCCCATAGTACAGGCCGTGGTGATGCATGCCGCAGGCATATCCGAAACCGACATGTTTACATCGCAGGCATTCGGAGTGGCCAACATGATACTCGGCGCGGCATTGCGATGTGTGAGGGTATCGCACTACGACACACAGAAGATACTCTACGACCTCGCACCGGTACTCGAAAAAGACTACGAGGCTATCCGCTCTCTGGGATACGATGACATGAGGGCTTTCGTGCCGGGCATCGACCTTATGGCATCGCTGCATGAAAAGGGCGAGATGCGCATGTTCATGAACTAAACACGCTCGGCAACCGTATTAATAACGACAACTTATTCTCCAAAATTCAAATATAATGTCAACCTGCCGCATAGGAGTAGGCGGACCGGTAGGATCCGGCAAGACCGCCCTGATTGAAGCCATCACTCCGACTCTTGTAAAAGAGGGTTTCAAAGTATTGATTATCACCAACGACATCGTCACCACAGAGGATGCCAAACATGTAAGGCGCATGCTCAAAGGTGTGCTTATCGAAGACCGCATCATCGGTGTAGAGACCGGCGCATGCCCCCACACAGCCGTGCGCGAGGACCCGTCGATGAACATAGCCGCCGTCGAGGAGATGGAAGCCAAATTTCCCGACACCGACATCGTGTTTATCGAAAGCGGTGGCGACAACCTCACACTCACTTTCTCGCCTGCGCTCGTCGACTTCTTCATCTACGTAATCGACGTGGCCGCCGGCGACAAGATTCCGCGCAAGGACGGCCCCGGTATATCGCAGAGCGACATACTCGTAATCAACAAGACCGACCTCGCACCCTACGTGCACGCCTCGCTCGAAGTGATGGACCACGACTCGAAACTGATGCGTCCCGGCAAGCCGTTTGTATTTACCAACTGCATGACCGGCGAAGGCATCGACGAACTCGTGAGCCTGATAAAGGCCATGGCGCTCTTTGACCATCCGGGCCAAAACAAGTAACTTTGTACAACCGATTGCCCGACTGTAGCATTATGAAAGATGTAATCAACAGCAAAGAAATGCAGCGCGTGACAGCCACGCGCGAGATGCAGCCATACAACCACCCTACGCGCGCCATGTATATCGGCGCGCCGGGCAAGGTGGGATACCTGCGTCTGGGATTCGAGCTCGACAAGTCGGGCAAAAGTATAATGCGCGACCTCCAGCGCATGGCTCCGCTGATTGTACAGCAGGAGCTGTACTGCGACGAAGGGATGCCTGCCATGCCTGTGGTATACATCCTGTCGTCAGGAGGCCCTAATGTCGACGGCGACCGCTACGAGCAGGAAATCGTGATGCGCAAAGGCTCAATAGCCCATGTCACCACCGGAGCCGCGACAAAGATAGCCGAGATGAACGACAACTTCTCGGCTCTATGCCAGAATATTGTGCTCGAGGATGATTCCTATCTGGAATTCATGCCCGAGCCGACCATCCCATGCCGCACGGCACGATACGTGACTCTAACCGATATTACCTGCGCGCCCACGGCCACCCTATTCTACAGCGAGATATTCTCCTGCGGACGAAAGCACCGCGACGAGCCTGAAATATTCGACTACGATATAATCTCGGTGACATGCGAGGCCAGGCGTCCGGAGGGAGAACGGCTTTTCCGCGAGAAATTCGTAATCGAGCCCAAAGCCCAGGACCCTTCGATGCTCGGAATCATGGGACGCTATCAGATGTTTGCCAACGTGATAGTGCTCACTCCCCCCGACAAGGCCGAGGAGATATACAAGGCCACCGAAGCCGGATTTCGCGACAACGGCGACCTCGCCATAGGCATAACACGCCTGCCCAACAATGCCGGGCTGCTCCTCAAGGTGATGGGCATGGAGACCGAGCCTGTAAAAAAAGCCGTAAGAACATTCGCATCCACGGTAAGGATGAGTGTAAAGGGGTATCCCCTGCTCCCCGACTTTCCATGGCGATAACCCGACATGGCGCTTTCAAGACACGACCTATAATTTTAGAGAATGTTTGAATTTAACTTTATGAAATCTTCAGAGGTCTTTCCTGACTGTTCCGAGCTTTCATTCAGTCATTATGAATCCCCATAATTCCTTCATTCAATCTCAAAACATTCTAGGAAATTCTCTCTAAATCTTAACATATGCCAAATCCAAACATTCTCTTAGAGCTTATATAACATATGTCTACTCAATCTAACAACCGGAGCTTCGCCACTTATGTGAGCGGGACTCTCAAAGGCGCCGGACAAGTAATGTTTCAGGGCAGTGCCTGGACCGGACTGCTCATCATCATCGGCATATTCGCCGGATGCTATCTCGAAGCGCCGTATGGCGAACGCATGCCGGTAGTGGCATGGGGCGCACTCGCCGGACTTATCGTATCGACAGCCACTGGCTACATATTCGAGTCAAAGACCGATGGCGACCAGGGACTGTGGGGATTCAACGGCATACTTGTGGGCTGTGCGGTATTCACGTTCCTCGACAACAACATATGGTCGTGGATAGTAATGATCATAGGCTCGGCACTTACCGTAGTGGCGCGCCGCGGTCTCAACAATGTGTTCGCACCGTTCAAGACCACATCCTACACATTCCCGTTT
This sequence comes from Muribaculum sp., assembly GCF_029051885.1. Classification (GTDB taxonomy): domain Bacteria; phylum Bacteroidota; class Bacteroidia; order Bacteroidales; family Muribaculaceae; genus Muribaculum. Next base: position 1,346 of record NZ_JAIDKI010000005.1, on the reverse strand, counting down.
ATCCTCATATCATGGCTCATACTGCTGTCGGCACGCAACATGGCACATCTCACCCCTGTAGGTGAAGCCGTAGCCTCGCTGCCGACGGAAATCACCTCGGGCGACCTTCAGTACACCTTCACCGACCTCGTTGTCTACTGGCTCAAAGGCATATCCCAGGTGTTCCTGGTGAACTCGTGGATTACAGGCATATTCTTCATTGTCGGGCTGGCGCTTTGCAGCCGCTGGGCCGCTTTCTGGGCTATGCTGAGCGCTGCGGTGGCCCTGTTTATGGTGATATTCTTCGGAGCCTCCCACTCCGACATAACAGAGGGTCTGTACGGATTCTCTCCGGTACTTACAGGCATAGCCGTCGGATGCACATTCTATAAGCCAGGGGTGAAATCATTCTTCTACTCACTGTCGGCAGTGGTGTTCACTGTATTCGTACAGTTCGGAATGGATATCCTGCTCCAGCCCGTAGGACTGGCCACACTGACAGCTCCGTTCTGTATCGCTACATGGATATTCATGTTGCCGATGTACAAACTTAATAAGTAGGTAAGGCCCGCACACACAAAACACACACACAAACCTATGAAACGTCTTATTCTTCTGAGGCACGGCCAAAGCCAATGGAATCTGGAAAACAGATTCACCGGCTGGACCGATGTCGACCTTAGCGACAACGGTCGCCGGGAGGCCCGTGAAGCGGGCGAGAAGCTACTCGCGGCCGGCATACTGCCCAACTACTACTTCACCTCCTATCTGAAACGCGCCATACACACCCTCGACATAGTCGCCACAGCCATGGACCGCTGCTGGATACCGGTGATAAAGGACTGGCATCTCAACGAGCGCCACTACGGTGCCCTGCAGGGACTCAACAAGGCGGATACCGCCAAGGAATATGGCGACGAGCAGGTGCACATATGGCGACGCAGTCTCGACGTGGCGCCTCCAGCGCTCGACATCGAGGACCCGCGCTATCCCGGCAACGATCCGCGCTACGACGGGCTGGCGTTTGAGGAGCTGCCGCTTACCGAATCGCTCGCCGACACCATCAAACGTGTGGCACCCTGCTGGTCGGAAATAATCGAGCCTAAACTCAACCTGTACGACACTGTACTCGTGGCCGCACATGGCAACAGCCTGCGTGCACTGGCCAAAATGCTGCTCCACCTCGACGACAACGAAATCGTAGATGTCGAAATCCCGACAGGAAAACCTTGGGTATTCGAACTTGACGACAAACTGTCGGTAATCAAGGAGTACTATCTGTAAAATCAATATTAGAGCTTGTTTAATAATAAATGTTGCCGCCAGGGTCGTATAGCTTGAGACGATTTTCGACATGTGACGAAGGA
>NZ_JAIDKI010000049.1 GCF_029051885.1 Muribaculum sp. | reverse complement strand
ATTTCTTCCTGGATCGTTGGCTCGGAGATGGGTATAATAGACAGGTTGATTATCACTCATAGCTTGTACCGTCAAAGCAATGGGTACATACCTTGCATTTAGGCAGACCGATAGCCTTGACAACAGTTTCCACAGAGCTGAACTTAAGCGATGTAAGCCCGAGCTGCTCACGGATTTTCTCTACCATAGCCTCATATTGGGGAGACCCGGTGGTAGCATATTTATCAAGATCCTTATTGGGATCACCCTCCAGGTCTTTAATCACGCGGCGGGTTATCAGCTCCATATCGCTCTTAGAGGCTGTGAAATTGATAAATTTGCATGGGTATATAAGCGGCGGGCAACTTATGCGTACGTGTACCTCCTTGGCTCCACAGTCAAACAGATCCTTGACGTTGTCGCGTAGCTGTGTACCTCTTACAATAGAGTCATCGCAGAATATCGCACGCTTATTGTAAAGCAATGCGTTATTGGGTATCAGTTTCATACGCGCCACAAGCTCACGACGCTCCTGGGTAGAAGGTGTAAAACTGCGTGGCCATGTCGGAGTATATTTAACTATTCCACGACGATAAGGCACACCCTTGCCTTCAGCATATCCAAGAGCCATACCAATACCGGAATCTGGGACAGCGCTTACAAAGTCGACCTCCTGGTCATCGTTACGCCCCATTTCCATACCGGCCTCATAGCGCATCTCATCGACATTGCGTCCTTCGTATTCACATACGGGATATCCGTAATATGTCCAAAGGAAAGCACACACCTGCATCTCCTCGCCGGGAGCTTTCAGCTGACGGAAGCCATCGGCCTTGACTTCTACAATCTCAGCCGGTCCAAGATTATAGCAAACCTCATATCCAAGGTTGGGGAAAGCACATGTCTCACTTGTAAGCGCATGAGAACCCTCCTTCTTACCTATTATTATAGGTGTACGTCCGAGGCGGTCACGTGCGGCAATAATGCTGTTCTCCGTCAGGAGCAGCATAGAGCATGAACCCTTGAGCCGCTTATACACATTCTCAATACCACTCACATAGTCCTTTCCCTCGCATATAAGCGCGGCTACCATCTCTGTAGGATTAATAATATCATAGGAGTGTTCACAGAAGTGATGGCCTTTAGCCAGCAGTTCCTTTTCCAACTCGGCGATATTATTGATACGTCCTACTGTCACTATCGCAAATTTACCG
>NZ_JAIDKI010000048.1 GCF_029051885.1 Muribaculum sp. | reverse complement strand
ATCCGGGACCGCCCCAACCCCATGACCACGATGGACCCCACCATGAGTTCCAGCCAAACGACCACGACGGGCCCCAGTAATTCCAGGCCCAATATGGCGATGATGGCCACCATGGATCATACCACGACGGACCCCATCCCCAGGAATTCCATCCTGAGTTTACAAGATATATGTTAATATCAGGCTGCGATGCCGCTGAAGAATAGTAGTAATCCACGAGCTCGGGGTCCTTTACGTTGGCGATAATATCACCATTATGGAAACGCTCTATACGCCGTGTATAGGCAAAATCATCGCCTACAGCAGTAGTATCACCGACCTGTGAAGAGGAAGCATACTTACCACGACGATTGTACTCATCTACATTACGTGCCGAACCCGTACCGGGCAAGGCATAGGTATCGGCCGCAGCATAATCGCCACCCCCAAGATTGGGATTATAGGTGCTCTGCTGATTGGCAAGCGAACGCCAATATGCCATCTCGGCCTCATACTGTTGCTGCTGACGAATACGCTCTTCCTCTACGGCTTTCTTATGTGCAGCGATTTCCGCTTTGGCTTTTGTATCCTTTGAGGCGTCATAATAGATATCATCATCGTAATATCCCTGCGCCGAAGCAGTTGCCGCGGCGCCACAGAGAAATGCGGTGAGAAATGCTTTCGTTATTTTCATAATTCTAATTCTCCTTTTGAACAAATCTAATCATTAGACTATTGCATATGGCAATAGTTTAAAAATACTGTCAGCAAGTAAGTCGTAAAAATTATTACGCATATGATTACTTTAGTAACTCTATATTTCAGTCGAAGTTTTTTTGCAGCTTTTCCATTTCTTCGTCAGTCATGTAGCTCGCTACACTCCTTCCTCATTGAGGAAAAATCAATCAAGAATCCTCCCGCCGGAAATATAAAATAAATGTTTACTTGCTTATAATACAATAACGTCCAAAAATAACGAATTCTGCTGTAAAAGTCAAAGGAGAGCGACATTTAACACACTTAACAGCAATATTTAACATTTATTTCGGTTGTACTACACCTTGCTGCCGGCGATTACCACAATCTCCTTATCCAGCGGAAGATGCCGGCGCGCCACATCACAAAGAGCATCGGGAGTCATGGATGATATTACACCAACCTGTCGGGAGAAATAATCGGGTCCGGTAAAAGAGATTCTCTCTGTCACATGACACGCGGATATTGAAAACGCGGTATCGAGATGTTGTGCAAGCATACTCATCAGATATTGCCGTAAACGATTCATCTCCTCGTCAGTAAAATCACCGGAATGGAGTCTCCGTATCTCGTTTCTGATTTCGTCGACAACAGCCTCGGCATATGCATTGTCGGCCGAAGTCTGAACAAGCATCACCGTACCTTCCGGCGAACCCAGAAGCCCGGCCTGGATACCATATGTATACCCTTTGTCTTCACGGATGTTGGACATCAAGCGGCTGCCGAAATAGCCGCCAAGCGCCACTACTGCACACCGAAGCATGATATAATCAGGATGCGTGCGCGGTATCGACGGTATAGCCAGCCGGATAGCACTCTGCAATGCCCCCTGGCTTTCGACAAAGCGGTAAGACGGAGCTATAGTGTCAAAAGGCCGGATATAAGGTGGCGTCACACTTTCAGAGTCCACAGCCACAGAGCCGAATATGCGGTTAATCCCATCAATCATAGGCGCCGTGACACGCCCCGACAGAAACAGTTCTGCTCCTGAAAGATTACAGGAGAATATGCGGTTATGCCACTTGAGGAATTCCTCTCTTGAAACTGCCTCGACACTCTGAGGCGTATCCATGACAGCCTTGGGATGGTCAGCACCGTAGGCAAGTTCACGCACAGCCTTCTGGGCCTTATACTCCACACGCTGCATGGCAATGGCTGCACTCTGCGCCATACGATGCCGACAGGTGTCTACCGCATGGTCGTCAAGCTGCGGAGAAAAAATCATGTCGGCATATACCGGCAGCAGTTTCTCCCAATGCGAATTAAGCATTCTAAGGGATACTCCGGTAAAATGGTCAGACACAGACGGTAATACCTTAGCGCCGTTAAAGTCCAAAATGTCAGAAAGCTCCCCACCGGGATACATTCTGGAGCCGTCGAGCATCACCGGCACCAGCATTGATGCTACAGGCGACCCCATAGCATCCACTACCCCTCCGGGAGTAAGAAGCATCAACTCACTGACGTCCTGAAAAGAATGGTCATAAACATTAAGCACAATGCCGTTGTCAAGCGCGATGCGCTCCATCGGGGGCAATGACAGATGTCCGAACGGCCGCACTTCAGGCGGTGTAATACGATCAAGCATGGCGCTGTCAGGACTCAATAGATTTGCAGAACTCGATGGCATGGCATAAATCCTCAGGGGTATCAATGCCAATAGTAGGACACTCGGTAAGGCCTACTTTTATACAGTAGCCCGCCTGAAGCCACCTCAGCTGTTCGAGCGACTCGGCAATTTCAAGAGTACTCTGCGGAAGAGTAGTGATATTGTCAAGCACCGCCGCACGGTAAGCATACATACCTACATGAGTGTAATACTGTGCTCGCGACGGCCACTCCTCGCGAGGATAATTGCGAAGATACGGGATTACGGAGCGACTGAAATATATAGCCGACATATCATCGGCAACTACTACTTTCGGGCGATTAGGGTCGGCCAGAACCTCATAACTGCCATTACGGTCAAACGGGCGTACAAGCGTAGCGATGTCGGTGCTTTCGGAATCAAAACATTGCTTCAGCGAGGCAATCTGACATGGGTCAATAAAGGGCTCGTCGCCCTGGATGTTTATAATCACATCGGCCTTTGACCCGGATTTATGGTAGGCCTCACAGCAACGGTCGGTACCGCTCCGATGGGTATCAGATGTCATTACCACATTTCCGCCGAATGCCTTGACGGCATCTGCGATTCTTTCGTCGTCGGTAGCTACGATGACCTCGTCGAGCTCTTTCGAAGCCTGTCGATATACACGCTCTATCATGGTCATGCCGCATATATCGGCCAATGGTTTACCGGGAAAACGCGATGATGCATATCGCGCAGGTATTATTCCTATAAATGTAGTCATGGGAAAGAATATATCATTTTTCGGCCGCAGTACGGTCGTCTTGTTTATTTTTCAGGTTGGAATCTGTAGCGGCGGAGTCTATGGGTATTTCCGGGTCGGAGACAACAGGACGTGCCGTACGGCCGCTTAGCATCGAGGGAGCAAGAAACACACCGACAATCAGATATACATAATATGTGATGATACGCCAGAACAGAGCTATAATGAGCGCAACAGAGGCATTGCCGAGCATATCACCATAATATTCGGTAAAAAGCCACTCGCTGACTCCGCTGCCTCCAGGAGTCGGACTCACCATGAGCACTACCCACACGACAAACTGACGCGCAAATACCACCAGCTGATTGGCGGCAGGAACAAATCCAAGGAAAAGGGCATTGACCACAAGATAGCGCGATGTCCATGTAAGAGCCGTAGCCCCGAATACCTCGCCCCACCATTTCCAGGACCTGGTGCGCAATGATTTAGCGGTAGCTACCATAC
>NZ_JAIDKI010000047.1 GCF_029051885.1 Muribaculum sp. | reverse complement strand
ACTCCCTCATCACAAGCGAAAATATGCTCGACGATTGACCGCCCTGACGGTAACATTTATTATTAAACAAGCTCTAATATATTATACCTCTGAAATGAATAAAAAAGTACTCTTATGCACGGCATTGCTCGTAGCGCCCCTGCTCCTCGGAGCCGAGACTATGGAGATTAGCGGCAAGCAACGTTCCTACTCAATCATTAAATCGGAGCAACCCGCGCCGGGCGTCACCTACAACCGCCTGCGGTTCACCGACTCCGACTATCTGCTGAATGTCAATCTACTGACAGTCGACCTCTCCAATCCGGGCAACCGCGTGGAGACTTGGTGTGCAAAGGATGCGGCCAAAGGTATCGAAGCCATTACATCGGCGGCCAAGCGTCTGACTACCGAACAGCTTACTCCGGTAGCAGCGGCCAACGGCAACTTCTGGTACTGCTACGGACAAAACGAGTACCCAACCTACAACTATATCCCGCGCCTCCTGTCGATACGCAACGGCGTATTAGTGACCGAGCTAAACACCGGACGCGAAAAATGGGACGGCGGCGCCAAGCGCAACGGTGCTGTCGGCATAACATCCGACGGACATGTATATGTCGATTCCTTCACTCCCGACTACACACTGAAAATGCCCACAAGGGAGATGAACATCAACCTATGCAACAAAGGAGTTTCGGCCAAATATGCCTCGGCCGGAGAATTGTGTGTATACAACAGCTACTATGGCCGCGACCGCAAGTTCATGTTTGTCGAAATCGATGACAACAAGAAACTGATAATCGACGAAGAGGCCGCCGACGCCACAGAAGTACTGCTTGATATCGACGAAGGCCAGACTTGGATGACCGCACGCGACATATCCTTTACGGTAAAAAGTGTCAAGAAAAATGCCACCGCCGGCACTCTTGGCGACCATGACCTCGCACTGGTAGCACGAGGCACTACAAAGGCAAAACGTCTTGCCGAACTAAAAGTCGGCGACAAGGTCCAGCTCAACTACTCATTCCTCGTCACAGGCAAGAACGTCACTCCCGAACTGGAACAGGCTATATGTGGCAACGCTCTCGTAATGCGCAATGGCGAGCTTACCGAGCATAACTCCAACGAGGAATATAACTCAATGATATATTCCCGTACCGGCTACGGATGCGATGCCGACAACCGCAAACTCTATATAATTGTAATCGACAAGTCGACCGATGCTGTCTACGGCAAGTCGAGAGGCTGCTCCACAGCCGACATGTGTGAGATAGCGCGCCACTTCGGCTGCTCCAACATGGCCAACTTCGACGCCGGAGGATCTGCCGAGATGATGTACGACGGCAAAATCATAAACACCACCACCGAGGCTACCCCCCGCGACGTAGCCAACGGCCTGATGATATTCTCCACAGGCATGTCGGCAATCGATACTGCAATTTCCGACAGCAACGACACCGACCGCGTAGAGTGGTACTCCGTCGACGGACGCAACCATGAAGCCCAACCCTCGGCAGCAGGCATATATATCCGCCGCCAGGGCACCTCTTCCGAGAAAATATTTATCGGCAATTAGCCCATCGGCCCGCAAGATTGTCATAAAAGCGTGTTGACAATATAACATGACAGAAAAGGATATATCCGACAGCCGCCTCATACAGCTTCTGCAAGGCGAGGAGGATACCGCAAGGGGAGCATTGACGATGCTCTATCTGCGGTATGCTCCTCGTGTGCGCGAGCTGGCGCAGTGTATCCTCCACGATTCCGACGAAGCCCTCGACGTGGCCCATGATGTATTTATGTCAGTATGGCAGCACCGCAGTGTGCTGGAAGGCGTAGTATCCCCGTCGGCATACCTATTCCGGATGACACGCAACGCCGTGCTCAACCGTCTTAAGCACCGTCGTATTGTCGACGACTATGCCTCGCAGCCCTTTGACACAACCTCGCCTTACGACCCGGCCGAGACATTATCTACACGCGAAATGGCGGCAATGATACGCGCGGCAATTGCCGGAATGCCACCTCTGCGCCGTAAAATATTCCTGATGAGCCGTTCTCGCGGCATGACCTACCAGCAGATTGCCGAAGCCGTGGGCGTAAGCCATAAGACCGTACAGTACCATATCGGCATAGCACTCAAAGAATTGAGGAAGGTACTTTCAGCCCTTATGCTGTTTTTATAATTCGATCTGCATCCCTTTTTAATAAGTTTATAAGCCGAGGTATGTCATATCCGGATATAAGCGCGTCTTTATATAAAAAGTAGAGCTTGTTTAATAATAAATGTTGCCGCCAGGGTCGTATAGCTTGAGGCGATTTTCGACATGCGACGAAGGAGTGTACTTTATGTACACAACTGAGGAACAGGGTGAAAAGCGGACAAGATATACGAGACAAAAGGTGACTTTATAACCATCCAACCTCTCTCCTGCTTTTGAAACAAATGCAAAAATATATCAACGATATGAAACAAATTACCTCCCGTCGGTCATTTGCCGGCATCTTTCCGCCTGCTCTTCGGGCGTTATGGAACCCCATAACTCCCTCATCACAAGCGAAAATCTGCTCGATGAAGACTGCCCTCACGGTAACATTGATTATTAAACAAGCTCTATGAAAAATATCCAATCAGTATCTTTCCTTGCCTTTGGAATATCTGCCGCGATGTCACAGGCTGTAGCCGCCCCACAGACAGATGGTAAACGCCCGAATATTCTAATCTGCATGGCCGACGACGCTGCCCATATGGGCGCTTACGGCAACAGCTGGGTCAACACTCCGGCTTTCGACCGTGTGGCGCGCGAAGGGATTCTATTCCGCAATGCCTTTACATGCAACTCAAAGTCGGCACCTTCGCGAGCATCATTCATTACCGGACGCAACTCGTGGCAACTGCGCGAAGCCGCCAACCACTGGTGTGAATTCCCGCGCGATATCATGTCATTTCCTGAAGCTCTCCAGCGCAACGGATACTTCACCGGATACACAGGCAAAGGATGGGGTCCGGGCATAGCAACCGATTCTATCGGCAACGATCGTCTCCTCACCGGACGACCCTATAACGACATCACCTGCACACCACCCACAAAGCATATCAACGCTATTGACTATTCGGCAAATTTTGCCCGGTTTCTTAAAGACTGGGACGGCGAGCAACCGATATGCTTCTGGTACGGTGCCCGCGAACCTCATCGCAAATATGAATACGGCTCAGGCATACGTGCCGGAAAGTCGCTGTCAGACATCGACTCTGTACCATCCTACTGGCCCGATAACGAGACTGTGCGTACCGACATGCTCGACTATGCTTACGAAATAGAGCATTTCGACCGCCACCTCGGCAATATACTTGCGCAGCTCGACAGTATCGGACAACTTGACAACACAATCGTCATCGTAACCTCCGACAACGGCATGCCTTTCCCGCGCTGCAAGGGACAGGAATATTATCAAGCCTCACACCTCCCTATGGCAATGATGTGGCACGACGGATTAAAAAATCCCGGACGCGAGGTCAACGAAATAATCAGTCAGATTGACATAGCTCCTACACTGCTGGAGCTCACCGGAGTCAATCCCATAAAAGCAGGAATGCTGCCTGTGACCGGACGCTCCATCACCGACATTATCGCCGACAATCCCGACCCGGCAGTCGACCGCGGCTATATGATGCTCGGAAAAGAGCGCCACGACGTCGGACGACCTGATGACCAGGGCTACCCTATCCGCGGAATCGTGCGCGACGGCTATCTGCTGTTGCGCAATTACGCCGCCGACCGCTGGCCATCCGGCAATCCATCCACCGGATATATGGATACCGACGGTTCGCCCACAAAAACCGAGATAATAAAGGCACGTCTCGATTCCGACTCTCATCATCTATGGGAGCTTTCAATGGGCAAACGCCCCGAACTCGAACTTTACGACATTACCGCCGACTCCGAATGCATCAATAATCTTGCCGACAACCCGGAAATGGCCGAAATCATAACCCGCCTCAACCGTGAGATGACCGAACGCCTTATAGCCGAGGGTGATCCGCGTATGGCCGGCGAAGGCCACCTGTTTGACGAGTATCCCAGTATGAACAAATCGCATATGTACTGGAACCGTGTCAATGCCGGCGAGAAAAAAGTCCCCCACTCCTGGATAAGCAAAACCGACTTCGACCCGGCCGCCGAACAGTCGGAATAAGTGCGACACAATCGCATGCACAAAAACCAAAATATCAATCGGTGAGCCATGGCCTGAGAGCACCGGCTCACCGATTGATGTTATATATTGCGTAGCGACATAAAAATTTGCTTAACTTTGTCGGCACAAATTATCCGATAAACAGAATAAGCCGCAATGAACCAACTTTTCAAAGAAGTCTCTGAAAACTACACCCTCCCTGAAGCCATACGCGAAGCACAGCGCTGTCTGCACTGCAAAGTGCCGGGATGCAAAAAAGGGTGTCCTATCTCAAACGACATACCCGACTGGATTGCCGAACTTGCCAAAGGAAACTTTGGCAACGCTATGAAAATAATCAACTCGCGCAGCAATCTGCCGGCTGTATGCGGGCGCGTATGCGGCCATGAACGCCAATGCGAGGGCAACTGTGTGCTTGCCAAAAAAGGCCAGCATATAAATATTGGAAAACTCGAGCGCTTCGTAGCCGACTTCGACGGAGAGGCCGGACTTACCCACGAGGCTATACCGGAGAAATCGCGCGGCGCAGTAGCCGTAATCGGCAGCGGACCGGCCGGACTCACTATCGCGGGCGATCTTGCGCGCCAGGGATTCCGTGTGGAGATATTCGAGATGCAACCCGAGCCTGGAGGAGTACTGATGTTCGGCATACCGGAATACCGACTCCCAAAAGAAGTTGTCCGACGCGAAATCAAAAAAATAGAGAATCTCGGAGTCCTGTTCCATCTCGACACCACCATAGGCCGTACGCTTACCATCGACGACCTGTTTGCCCGCGGATTCGACGCCATATTCATGGGCACAGGCACCGGACGTCCAAAGACACTCCCCATACCGGGCATAAATCATCCCGGAGTGCGACAGGCCATATGGTTTCTGCGACGTGTAAGCCTGTTTCAGTCAGGCTGTATCGACCAAAAAGAAGTGGTCATAGGCCAAGGCGACCGTATAGCCGTAATAGGATGCGGCAATACAGCCATCGACGCCGCACGCACGGCTCTGCGCATGGGTGCCGCGGAAGTTACCGTAATATACCACCGCACCGTCAACGAGATGAGCGCACTGCGCGCCGAATATGACGATGCCGTGGCCGAAGGTGTAAAATTCATGTGGAAATCATCGGTCAAAGAGATTCGTGGAGTTGAAAACAACGGAGCGCCTACCGATATGCCCTGGGATGCCGGCAACCGGCTGAGCGGAATAACTGTCGATACCGAAGGCACTCTGACCGACATGGCTGTAGACCGTGTGATACTTGCCGTAGGTTCAGCTCCGGCATCACGTATTGTCGACTCGACCAACGGTATAAACGTCGACTCCAGAGGCTATGTGCTTACTCGCGAGGTGCCATATGGCATGACATCACGCCGAGGAGTGTTCGCCGGAGGCGACGTAACCAATCGCCCGGCCACTGTAGTACACGCCATGCAGGACGCCAAACGTGTGGCCGAAGGTATCGTACGCTACATCGATGCCGTCAAACTGATGGAGTCCATCAACCTCCCCTCCTGATTACGACAGACGCGATACCCGGCCGGGTATCGCGTCTGTGAGTTTTATCCATTTATGCTAAGAAACTGTTTAAATATGATACAGATTTTGAGAGAGAATGTCAGATGGATACGTGATTTTATTCCTCAAAAATATCTCTCAGTTCCTTGTTTGATATTTCGATTGTCATGGATTTTCCGGAATGACTCTGATAGATATAGACTATCTTGGCCCCTGCATTGACTATGTTGTCAAAAAACTTTTTATTTGCAGGATTCAATCCGGCTTCTCCCTTTAGCATATACAGCAATGAGTTCTTAAAACTTTCATCATTGCTTATGCCGTCATTAATTCTGTCAAGACTATAAGAATATATTATAGTATTGTCCTCATAAACGATACTTTCCAAAGTCACATTATTTCCCATTCCAAGAGAAATCGGGCACTTCGAATTTGAAAAATCAACCTCTCTCTTTATCTCGGCATATATACCGGATTCTGTGTCCATTCCGGCAGTCTCGGTATTTTGCCGGATTTCCGTATCCTGAGCAACTTCTGCCGAAGTCTGGGAATTTGTATTGGAAGAATTGCATGAAGCACACAATCCCACAACAATACTGAAGATTAACGTCTGTATTTTTGCCATGATTATAAAATTTAGAGCTTGTTTAATACATCCGTAAATATACTCATATATTTTGAAATAGCAATCGTAATCTGTCTAAATTGCGGCGCGAAAAGATATGGATGGATAGGAATGTGACCATATAGCCGGTAGTCATGGCTGCGATAGCCGTGCCCTCACGTATACCGTCGATTGTGCCTGACAGAGCGAGCGACAGCAATGCCGCCGAACTTACCAGGAGCAAATCAAATCCCACTTTCAGACGTCCGAACTCCTTGTTATAACGTCGTGAAGCATACTTTACAAATCCCTCGGCGCTCATTATCGCCACATTGGGCTTAAGTTCAAGCACAACACCTACAGCCTGCGACATACATCCCGCACAAAGCATGGCCAGGGCATACCAATAGCTGGTAATCTCAATTCCGCGACACATCCACATGTTGAAGTCAATGAACGCACCGAAAGCAAACGAAAACGGTATCTGCAACAGTATTTCCACCACATCCTTGCGTGTACTCCTACCCTTAATCAACGCAAACTGCCCGAGTATCAGCAGCATATTGAGCAAAAATGTAGCCGTGCCAAGAGTAAGAGGTGTATTAAGCGACAATACATAGTTGATGCTTGATATCGGCGTTGTGCCGAGAGTCGATTTTACAATGCATACTACTCCGAGAGAAAGAAAATACAGACCGGTGATAAACACCATGTACCTTATAACAAGATTTCTCATAATTGCAGTTATTATATAATTGTTTGTCAGCGGCTTCACGTCGCTCTTCTTAGAGCTTGTTTAATAATAAATGTTACCGTCAGGGCGGTCAATCGTCGAGCATATTTTCGCTTGTGATGAGGGA